>NZ_JBFAMM010000036.1:0-57057 GCF_040656535.1 Streptomyces sp. NPDC049887
AGGTCGCGAACCGCCATGTGAAGTGGCTCGACATGGACCACCACGGCTACGGCGTCCTCGACGTGACCTCCGAACGGTCGCAGATGGACTACTACACCGTCTCCGACAAGGCCCGCCCCGACGCGACCGCGGCCTGGGCACGCTCGTACCGGACGCTGAGCGGAACGCAGAAGGTCGAGCGCGTCAACCAGCCGGTGCGCTGAGGCCGCACTCCCCGTGACGGTTCCTCTAATCTGGCGCCATGAATGCGCCGGGGGAACTGGTCGACGGGCGGTTCGAGCTGATCGAGAGGCTCGGCAGCGGAGGCATGGGCACGGTGTGGCGGGCCCGCGACACCGTGCTCCACCGTGAAGTGGCCCTGAAGGCGGTCAGATCCGGCGCCTCCGCTTCCGAGGCCGTGCGCGAGCGCGTGCTGCGCGAGGCCCGGGCTCTCGCCCGACTCAGCCACCCCCATGTGGTGACGATCCATCACATCGTGGACGCCGAACCGCATCCGTGGATCGTGATGGAGCTGGTTCCCGGGGCCTCGCTCCAGGACCGACTGGCCCAGGGGCCGCTGACCCCGCCGGAGGCGGCGCGCATCGGACGGCAGGTGCTCTCCGCACTGCGCGCCGCGCACGCGGCCGGCATCCAGCACCGGGACGTCAAACCGGCCAACGTCCTGATGCGCCCGGCAGGTGCCAACGGGCACGCCGGCAGCGGCGGCGACACCGCCGTGCTCACCGACTTCGGGATCGCGGCGCTGCAGGGCTCGACCGCTCTGACCGAGACGGGCGAACTGATCGGCTCGCCCGAGTACATGGCGCCTGAACGGGTGCGCGGCCGTGACGACCACCCGGCGTCCGACCTCTGGTCGCTCGGCCTGGTGCTGTACGTGGGCGTGGAGGGCGTCAGTCCGCTGCGCCGGGCGACGACGCTGGCCACGCTGGCGGCCGTGCTCGACGAGCCGGTGCCCCCGCCGGTGCGTTCCGGAGCGCTCGCACCCGTGCTCCAAGCCCTCCTCGTACGGGACCCGGCGGCCCGGCCCGACGCCGCACGGCTGGACGCGATGCTGGCCGAGGCCGAGACGGGGACGGCACCGTACCGGACCCAGCCCACCATGACGACGGCGACACCGCCGCCCGGACCGGGACCGGTTCCGCCGGTGCCGACCCAGCAGGACAGCCCGCGGCCGGCGGCCCCCCGGCCGTCCTCGCGGCGCCCGGAGGGCGGGCGGGCGAACCGTGTGCCCCTCGCCGCCGCCGCCGTCGCCGTGGCCCTCGCGATCACGGCCGCCGTCGCGGCCGGCTCGGTGCTGCGGGATCCCGGGGGACGGGCCACGGACGACGCGAAGGGCCCGGGCGGGGCATCGGTCCCTTCGGTCCACGCCTCCGCCGCACCCGCCTCGAGTCCGGCACCGGGTCCGAGGGCGCTGCCGGCCCCGACGGTCACCGTCACCGCACCGGCGACGGCGAGCGCTCCGGCCGATCCCGCCGCGCCCCCGCCGTCCTCGGGCCGCTGGATCGCGCAGCTCTTCTCCGAACCCGTCGGGTCCGGCACGGCCGCCCGTGACGTCCGGCTCGCCCGGATCCGCGAGACGGTCCCCGAGGCCAGGTACCTGCGCAGCGACGACTACGCGTCACTGCGCCCCGGATACTGGGTGATCTACGCCGAGGGGCCGTTCGACGACGGCCGCGCCGCGGTGAGGTTCTGCGCCGAACGCGACCGCACCACGGTCGACACCTGCCTCGGCCGCTATCTCAGTTCCCACGCGGCCGACTCAGCGCTCCAGTGCCGTCCCCCGGCGGGCAACCCGTCGGGTCGCTGCGGGCGCGACTAGCTTGTTCTTCGACCTTCCGGCTGCTGCGAGCGCTGCTCGGGACAAATCGCGATGCGCACCGGCAGCACGCCGGTCAGACTCGCGAGCATGACTGCGAAGATCACTCGTATCAATCCCGAGCAGCTGCACGAGACGCCCGGCTATCACCACATCACCGTTGTGGAGACTGGTCGTACGGCCTACCTGGCGGGGCAGTGCCCGCTCGATCGGAGCGGTTCCCTCGTCGGTTCCGGATCGCTTGAGGTACAGGTCGACCAGGTTGTCGCGAACGCGCTCGCCGCCTTGGCCGCGGTGGATGCCGAGCCGCAACACGTGGTCCGCTCCGTGATCTACGTGCGCAGCGACGACAGAGACGTCCTGGGCGTCGCTTGGCGTCGGCTCACCGACTCAGCGCTCGGCCCGGCGTTCACCACCGCCAGCACACTGTTGGGTGTCGCACAACTCGGCTTCACAGGACAGCTCATCGAGGTCGACCTCACCGCGTCACTGCCCGACTGAGCCTCTTCGTCCTCAGGTGTCGAACGGCGCCTCGAACTCGGTAGCCCGCCCGGCGCGATGAGCCGTTCGAACTGCCGGATGCGCTGTGCACGGGCGGGGCGGTGGAGGCTGCGGTGGACCTGACCTTGCTGCCGGAGCACCGCCGTGGCCACGGAGCGATGTGCGGCGGGCTCGATCGTGGACGGATCGAATTGGCCGGGTCCGATCCGGCCGCGTCATGCGGCTGCCGAAGCCGCCCGGTCACCGGGGACAGACAGACGACCGCCCGAGCACGGCCCCGAGTTCCGCTTCACCAAGCCGGGGACCCGGCCCGAGGCGGCTGCTCAACTGCCCGGCTCCCCGGGAACCCGAGCGGCGGCCCCTCCCGACGCCGGACCTCCCGGATGCGCCGCCCGGACCCCTCGGCCACGCGAACCCGCCGGTCAAGCGGTCACTCGGGCCCCTCGGCCTCCCCCAGCGCCTCCAGGAAGCCGAGCGCGGCGCGCCACGTCCGGTCCGCCGCCTCCTCGTCGTGGTCGGGGAGGTCCGGATCGGTGTACAGATGGCCCGCACCGGGGTAGCGGTGGACCTCGACGTCCGCCCCGGCCCTGCCCATCCGCAGATACCAGGCGGTGAGCCAGTCGTGCGGCTCGAACGGGTCCGGATCGGCGACGTGCAGCTGCACGGGCAGGTCCTCCACGTGCGCCTGCTCCGCGATGTCGGACGTGCCGTGCAGCAGCAGGAGCCCTCGGGCCTTCTCGTCGCCGAGTGCGAGGTTCTGGGCGATGGCCGCCCCCAGCGAGAACCCCGCGTACACGAGTCCGCGCTCCGAGTGCGGCGCGGCGGCCACGATCGCCCGCTTCAGCAGCTCGTCCACCCCGACCTCGTCCTTGTACGCCCTGCCCTCCTCCGCGGAGTCGTGCACCCGGCCGTCGAACAGGTCCGGGGTCCACACCCGGTGGCCCGCCGTTCGCAGGCGCTCGGCGGCGGCGAGCACGGCGGGGCGCAGTCCGTACGCCGAATGGAAAAGCATGATGTCCATGCGGTCAGGTTACGTTCGAGGGCATGGAGAACGTGCTTCGTCCGTTGATCGTCCTCGTCGGCTCCGTCCTGCTCACGCTGCTGCTCGGGTGGGTCACCGATCTGCTGCTGCGCCGTGCGGACCTCCGGCACAGCGAGACGCCGCTGTGGGGCCTGCTGCGCCGCTGCCGGGTTCCGCTGCAGGTGGTGGTGCTGACCGCACTGCTGCGAGGGACCTACACGGAGACCGCCATCGCGGTCGTCGAGGACAACGAGGGCCTGATCGGCCATGTCCTGACCCTCGTCCTCATCGCCGCGTCGGCGTGGCTGGTGGTGCGGATCGCCGCCGCCGTGGTGGAGGCCTCGTACTCCCGCTTCGCGGCCACCTCCCGGGACCTGGCACGGGTGCGCCGGGTGCGCACCCAGGTCGCACTGGTGCAGCGGATCGTCACCGCCGTGGTCGCCGTGGTGGCCGTCGCGTCGATGCTGCTCACCTTCCCCGGCATGAACAAGCTGGGGGCGTCGCTGCTGGCCTCCGCCGGTGTCCTCGGCATCGTCGCCGGTGTGGCGGCCCAGTCCACGCTGGGCAACCTGTTCGCCGGCTTCCAGATCGCCTTCGGTGACATGGTGCGCATCGGGGACACCGTCGTCGTGGACGGCGAGTGGGGCACGGTGGAGGAGGTGACCCTCACCTTCCTCGCGGTGCGGACCTGGGACGAGCGGCGGATCACGATGCCTGTGTCGTACTTCACCAGCAAACCCTTCGAGAACTGGTCGCGCGGCGGTGTGCAGATGACCGGGACGGTCTTCTTCCACCTCGACCACACGGCACCGATGCACGAGATGCGCGAGAAGCTGCACGAGGTGCTGCGCGAGTGCCCGGCCTGGGACGGCCGGGACTGGTCGCTCGCCGTCACGGACACCACGCCGAACACGATGGTGGTCCGGGCCGTCGTCACCGCGAAGGACGCGGACGACATCTGGACGGTGCGGTGCGCCGTGCGCGAGCAGTTGATCGCCTGGCTCTGCGACCACCACCCGTACGCCCTCCCGCGCATCGCCACGTCCCAGGCGGTCGCCCCGCCCGCCGCGCACACCCAGCCCGACACCCCGGCGCAGCGGACCGGCCGCGGGTAGCGGGGCGGGCCGGTACCGCCCCGGGCCCTCCCGGGGTGGGGGCGGCGCACGGGAGCACGGGCGGCCGTCCGTCAGTGGCCGTGGACGTCGCCAGTGGCGGCCGACGGCCCCTGACTGCCGCCGCTGCCGCGTCGGGCAGGGGTGGCCCGTCGAGGAGACGTGTCCGGCGCGTGGGGTCGGCCCCCGGCCCTCCGGGGCCGAGGTGCCCGGTACGAGGACGGCCCTCCGCCTTCCGATGCACCCCATCCGACGCCGCCCGCTGATCCACCGGTGATGACGGGACAGCCCTCAGTGGCCGCGCTCCGCACCGCCGTTGACCTGGACGACCTGGGACGTGATGTGGGACGCCGCGTGGGAGGCGAGCCAGTGGAGGGTCCGGGCCACGTCACCGGGGTGGCCCGGCCGGCCCGTGGACGTCTCGGCGATGAGCTGCCTGCGTCGGTCCTCGCCGATCCCGTCGCCGAAGAAGCCGGTCTCCTCGACGTAGCCGGGCGCCACCAGGTTGACCGTGATGCCGCGTGGCCCGAGCCGGCGGGCCAGGTCGTGCGCGTACGGGTGCAGGGCGGCCTTGGACGCCGCGTACGCGCCCGAACCGGACCCCCGGTAGGCCGCGATGGAGCTGAGGAAGAGCACGCGGCCGCCGGGCGTGGCGAGATGGCTCTCGAGGGCCTCGGTGAGGAGCACGGCGGTGAGGGTGTTGAGGCCGAAGTTGATGGTCCAGTCGTGGGCGACCGCCTCCAGCGGGTCCTCGTGCTCCGGCCGGTCCTCCAGCCCGCCGTTGCCGCCCGCGCTGTGGACGAGCACGTCCACCGTGCCGTACTCCCGGGCGGCGAACGCCGCGGCGCGGCGCGCCCCTTCGGGCTCACTGAGATCCGCGGCGCAGTAGCGCGCGCCGGGAATCCGCCCGGCGGCCCGCGCGAGCACCTCCTCGCGGCGTCCCAGCAGCAGTACCTGCTCGCCGTCCGCGGCGAACACCTCCGCCGTCGCGAGCCCGATTCCCGTACCCCCGCCACTGATCACCACGGTGCGCGCCATGAGCCGATCCTACGACCGGCCGAACACTTGGGGCCGGTCCGAAACCGCCCCGCGCGGCCGGTGCGCGGCGTGCGCGCCCGAGTGGAGGCGCTCAGCGCAGACTGCGGACGTCCGGGTGCGGCAAGGCGCGGTCGGCGACCCTCGGCACGGCTCGTCCGCCGACCGTCGGCACCTGGGGCCGGGCGGCCGACAGCGCGTCCTCGGTACCGGCGCGGGCCGTCCGGGCCGCTCCCCGAGCGGCCCGGACGGCCCCCGGCAACAGCACGAACAACAGGGTCGGTTGGTCCGCGAGCAGCTGCCGGCGGACGGTTCTCCGACGATCACCGCTCCAGCGGGGCCGCACGCTTCTCCCGACTCGCCCGCCTGACGCCCGCCCGGCTCGTCTGCCGAGCGGGCGTCACCGGCCCGGGCGGGGGAAACCTTCGCCGCCCTGACAACGGGCACTTCGGAGTCCGGCGGGGGCGTGCGGGCGCGGCGGGCGGGACTCGGGCGAAGGGCCGTCAGAGCGCTCGGCGCATGGCCCGGTGCGGGATGCCCGCGTCCGGGAACTCGGGGCCGTAGGGCTCATAGCCCAGGCGCTCGTAGAACGCGAGCGCATGGGTCTGCGCGTGCAGGTCGACCGCGGTGAGGCCGCGCTCGCGGGCCGCGGACTCGATCGCGCGGACGAGCGCCGCCCCGACGCCCCTGCCGCGCGCGGCCCCGGTCACCGCGAGCCGTCCCAGCGATCCGACCGACGGGTCGCCGCCGGTCTTGCCGGCCGCCGCCGGGCCGTACAGCAGCCTGCCCGTGCCCAGCGGGCCGTCCGGGCCGACCGCGAGGACGTGGACGGTGTCCGCGCCCTCGGCGTCGTACGCGTCGTACTCGATCTCCTGCGGCACCCGCTGCTCGACGACGAAGACCTCCTTGCGCACCGCGAAGCAGGCCTCACGGTCCGCGGGGTCCGTCGCCTCCCGCACGGCACAACCACCCGGGGCGACGCCCTCCGGCAGACGCTCCGCCTCCCCGCTCATGCGCTCTCCGCCGCGATCCGGTCCAGCGCCGCCTGCAGGTCCTGCGGATAGTCGCTGCCGAACTCGGCCCACTGGCCGTCGGCGGGGTGCTCGAAGCCCAGGCGCACCGCGTGCAGCCACTGCCGGGTCAGCCCCAGCCGGCGCGCCATCGTCGGGTCCGCGCCGTAGGTGAGGTCGCCGACGCACGGGTGCCGGTGGGCGGACATGTGCACCCGGATCTGGTGCGTGCGGCCGGTCTCCAGCTTGATGTCCAGCAGTGACGCGGCGCGGAACGCCTCGATCAGGTCGTAGTGCGTCACGGAGGGCTTGCCCTCCGCGGTCACGGCCCATTTGTAGTCGTGCTGGGGGTGGCGGCCGATGGGCGCGTCGATGGTGCCGCTCAGCGGGTCCGGGTGGCCCTGCACCAGCGCGTGGTACCGCTTGTCGACCGTGCGCTCCCGGAACTGCTGCTTCAGCAGGGTGTACGCGCGCTCCGACTTGGCGACCACCATCAGCCCGGACGTGCCGACGTCCAGCCGGTGCACAATGCCCTGCCGCTCCGCGGCGCCCGAGGTCGAGATACGGTACCCGGCCGCGGCCAGCCCGCCGATCACCGTCGGTCCGGTCCAGCCGGGACTCGGGTGGGCCGCCACACCGACCGGTTTCACGATCACGACGATGTCCTCGTCGTCGTGCACGATCTCCATGCCCTCGACCGGCTCGGCGACGACCTGCACCGGGGCGGGCGCCTGCGGCATCTCGACCTCGAGCCAGGCCCCGCCGCGCACCCGCTCGGACTTGCCCACGACCGAGCCGTCGACCTGGACCTTGCCCGCGGCGGCGAGCTCGGCCGCCTTCGTCCGGGAGAAGCCGAACATGCGCGATATGGCGGCGTCGACGCGCTCGCCCTCGAGACCGTCGGGAACGGGCAGGGTGCGGGTTTCGGGAATCGTGCTCACCCGTCGAGTATGCCTTGTCGGTCCCTGTGACCCGGTCCGCCTGTGGACAACCGGGCCCCGGGCCGCCCGGCCGGGCCCCTGTGGACAACCGGACTCGGGGCCGCCCGGAGCGCGGCCCCCGGCGCCGGCTCGGTCCCCGTGATCACCGCGGCCGGAGCCCGGCCGGCCTCAGTCCTTGTGGACGGTGCCGTCCGGGTCCAGGCCCTTGAAGGAAAGGATCACGATCAGGATGCCGCCGCACACGATCGCCGAGTCGGCCAGGTTGAACACGGCGAAGTGCTTCGGCGCGATGAAGTCGACGACCGCGCCCTCGAAGACCCCCGGCGAACGGAAGATCCGGTCCGTGAGATTGCCCAGCGCCCCGCCCAGCAGCATGCCGAGCGCGATGGCCCACGGCAGGCTGTAGAGCTTGCGTGCCAGCCGCGCGATCACCACGATCACCACCGCGGCGATGATCGTGAAGATGATCGTGAACGCTTCCCCGAAGCCGAACGCCGCTCCGGGGTTGCGGACCGCCTCGAAGCGCAGCCAGTCGCCGATCACCTGGATCGGCTGGTGGTGCTCCAGCTTGGCGACGACCACCATCTTGGTGGCGAGGTCCAGCGCGTAGGCCACGGCGGCCACGGCGAACAGGGCGAAGATCCGGCGCCCGCCCCTGGGCCGCTCGGCGGGAGCCGCGGCCTCGTCGTCTACGTCCGGCGTACCGATGATGCGCTCCGCCTCTGCCACGTGAGTCCCTCAACCTAGGTGCTGACTGGTCACGAGGGTACGGCACACACGTGCGGGACCGGCTCCGGACACCGTGCCGCGGCCCGGAGCCGGGGGGTGGCTCAGCTCAGCTCCTCCGCTCCTGCTTCTGCTTGTCCTCCACGCACAGGGTGGCCCGGGGGAACGCCTGCATCCGCGCCTTGCCGATCGGCTTCCCGCAGATCTCGCAGAGGCCGTACGTGCCCGCGTCCAGCCGGTGCAGGGCCCGCTCGGTCTGCTCGACCATCTCGCGGGCGTTGGCGGCCAGCGCCATCTCGTGCTCCCGGGTGATGTTCTTGGTGCCGGTGTCGGCCTGGTCGTCCCCGGCTCCGTCCCCGGAGTCCCGCATCAGCCCGGTCAGCGCCTCCTCGGAGTGGCTGATCTCGGCCCGCAGCCGGGCCAGCTCGCTATCCAGCTCGGCGCGAGCCTCGGCGACCTCCTCCGGCGTCCACGGGTCCTCCCCGGGCCGTACCGCGAGGTCTCCCGGTGCCGCGGCGACACGGGCCGGCGGCACCGGCGACGCGGTGTCCCTCGTGGCCGTACCGGACCCGCCCGCGCTCTTCTTGGCTGCCACCGTCCTGGCTCCCGTCTGCTCCGCGGCCTCGACCGCTTTCCCGGCCGCCGTGGCGGCCTTCCTGGCGCCTGCCCTCGCAGCCGCCTTCCTGCCCGGCGCCTTCGCGGCCGCGGCCGCCGAGGGCGCCGCGGTCTCCCCGCCGGCCGCGGTCTTCCGCGCGGCCGCGGTCTTCCGCGTGCCCGCGGCGGTCTTCCTGCCACCGGCGGTCCTCGATCCGGCGTCAGCGGCCTTCGAGCCCTTTCCCGAGGACCCCCCGGTACCCGTGCCCCCCGAACCGGCGCCGGCCCTCGCGGCGGCCCGCGCGGTCGCCTTCCTCGCCGCCTTCCGGCCCGGCTCCTTCGCCGGTGCCTCCGCGGCCTCGATCGCCGGCTCCGCGGCCGCGCCCGCGCGCCGCTTCCCCGCCCCCTCGTCCGGGTGCTCCCGGGCGTGGCCCTTCGGGCTCCTCGCCGCCGCGGGCTTCCCGGCGCCCGCGGACGGGCCGGCGGCGGACCGCTTGGCCGCCGCCGCCGTGGTCTTGCGCGCGGCCTTCCTGGCGGGTTCCGCGGGCTTGGCCCCGGCCGCGTCGTGCGCGTTCGCGCCGGAGGGGACCGTCTTGGTCACCCTCCTGGTGGTCTTCTTCGCGACGGCGCTCTTCTTGCCGTTCGCCTCCTTGGCCGCCGCCCCCGCAGCGGCGGTGGACCTCGCTGACGCCGTCTTCTTCACGGCGGTCTTCTTCGCCACCATGGCCGCGGCCCCTTCACATATTGTGATCTTGCTCGCGAATCGTGCTGGGACGATAAATCGACCCCAGCGCCGCGGCAACGGGGCACGCCGCCTGTCCGGCCCGCCCCGCGCCTTCCCCAACGCGAGCCTGCATCCGTTGTGCCCAGCTCCCCGGCCCCTAATCCGCCGGGCGGGTGCCACACGGGATCCGACGGGCCCCGTGTGGCCATTCGGGTCATGCGCGGCGCAGCCCCCGGCGCGTACGCCGGCCGGGAAATCCGGTCGGCCCCCAGGCCCCCGGGCCCGTACACTGGGCGAAGCGAAAGGCGTGGATGGGGACGAGTAGCGTCGTACGCGGCCATGAGCGACCCGGGGACGGTGAGAGCCCGGGGGCGAGCGCGGTGCGAAGGATCACCCCGGAGCCGCCGGAAGAACGCCCGGGGCAGCCCAGGGCCAGTAGAACCGGCATCGCGACCCCAATGAGGGGGCTGTCCGGCCGTGTGCCGGAGGGCCAAGGAGGGTGGTACCGCGGGAGCACAGCGCATCGGCTCTCGTCCCTCCGACGGAAGAGACACACTCCGTTGGAGGAGCCCGTACATGACGCCGCCGCAATACCGCCAGGTGCCCGCCCAGGTCGACCTGCCCGCGCTCGAGCACGCCGTGCTCGACTTCTGGCGCGACAACAAGGTCTTCGCGAAGAGCCTCGAGCAGTCCGAGGGCCGCCCCGAGTGGGTCTTCTACGAGGGGCCGCCCACGGCCAACGGCATGCCCGGCGCCCACCACATCGAGGCCCGCGTCTTCAAGGACGTCTTCCCGCGCTTCAGGACCATGCAGGGCTACCACGTGGCGCGCAAGGCCGGCTGGGACTGCCACGGTCTGCCGGTCGAGCTCGCCGTGGAGAAGGAACTCGGCTTCAACGGCAAGAAGGACATCGAGGCGTACGGCATCGCGGAGTTCAACGCGAAGTGCCGCGAGTCCGTGACCCGCCACACCGACGCCTTCGCCGAACTGACGACCCGCATGGGCTACTGGGTCGACCTCGACGAGGCCTACCGCACCATGGACCCCGAGTACATCGAGTCCGTCTGGTGGTCCCTGAAGGAGATCTTCGGCAAGGGCCTGCTCGTGCAGGACCACCGCGTCGCCCCCTGGTGCCCGCGCTGCGGCACCGGCCTGTCCGACCACGAGCTCGCCCAGGGCTACGAGACCGTCGTCGACCCGTCCGTCTTCGTCCGCTTCCCGCTGACCTCCGGCCCGCTCGCGGGCGAGGCCTCGCTGCTCGTCTGGACGACCACCCCGTGGACGCTGGTGTCCAACACCGCCGTGGCCGCCCACCCCGCGGTCACCTACGTGGTGGCCACGAACGGCGAGGAGCAGCTGGTCGTCGCCGAACCGCTGCTGGAGAAGGCCCTCGGCGAAGGCTGGGAGGCCACGGGCCGGACCTTCACCGGCTCCGAGATGGAGCGCTGGGGCTACCGCCGGCCGTTCGAGCTCGTCGAGTTCCCGGCCCCGGCGCACTACGTGGTCAACGCCGAGTACGTCACGACCGAGGACGGCACGGGTCTGGTCCACCAGTCCCCCGCCTTCGGTGAGGACGACCTCAAGGTCTGCCGCGCCTACGGGCTCCCCGTGGTGAACCCGGTCCGCCCCGACGGCACCTTCGAGGAGGACGTGCCCCTGGTCGGCGGCGTCTTCTTCAAGAAGGCCGACGAGGCGCTCACCCAGGACCTGGACGCCCGCGGCCTGCTCTTCCGGCACGTCCCGTACGAGCACAGCTACCCGCACTGCTGGCGCTGCCACACGGCACTGCTCTACTACGCGCAGCCGTCCTGGTACATCCGCACGACCGCGATCAAGGACCGGCTCCTCGAGGAGAACGAGAACACCAACTGGTTCCCCGACTCGGTCAAGACCGGCCGGTACGGCGACTGGCTCAACAACAACATCGACTGGGCGCTGTCACGGAACCGCTACTGGGGCACCCCCCTGCCGATCTGGCGCTGCGAGGAGAACCACCTCACCGTCGTCGGCTCGCTCGCCGAGCTGGGCGAGCTCACCGGGGAGGACCAGTCGGGCCTGGACCCGCACCGCCCGTTCATCGACGCGGTCACCTTCGCCTGCCCGGAGTGCGCCCGGACGGCGACGCGGGTGCCCGAGGTCATCGACGCCTGGTACGACTCCGGCTCCATGCCGTTCGCGCAGTGGGGCTATCCGTACCGCAACAAGGAGATCTTCGAGAAGCGCTACCCGGCGCAGTTCATCTCCGAGGCCATCGACCAGACGCGCGGCTGGTTCTACACGCTGATGGCGGTCGGCACGCTGGTCTTCGACAAGTCGTCGTACGAGAACGTGGTCTGCCTGGGCCACATCCTCGCCGAGGACGGCCGCAAGATGTCCAAGCACCTCGGCAACATCCTGCAGCCGATCCCGCTCATGGACCAGCACGGCGCCGACGCCGTGCGCTGGTTCATGGCCGCGGGCGGCTCGCCGTGGGCGGCCCGCCGGGTGGGCCACGGCACCATCCAGGAGGTCGTGCGCAAGACGCTGCTCACCTACTGGAACACCGTCGCCTTCCAGGCGCTGTACGCCCGCACCTCGGGCTGGGCGCCGTCCGCCGCCGACCCGGCGCCGGCGCAGCGCACCGTGCTGGACCGCTGGCTGCTCTCCGAACTGCACGCACTGGTCGACCAGGTGACGCAGGCGCTGGAGGCGTACGACACCCAGCGCGCCGGCAAGCTGGTCTCGTCCTTCGTGGACGATCTGTCGAACTGGTACGTACGCCGCTCGCGCCGCCGCTTCTGGCAGGGTGACGCGGCGGCGCTGCGCACCCTCCACGACGTGATCGAGACAGTCACTCGGCTGATGGCCCCGCTCACCCCGTTCATCACGGAGCGGGTGTGGCAGGACCTCGTGGTCCCGGTGACGCCGGACGCCCCGGAGTCCGTGCACCTCACGGCCTGGCCGGAGGCCGACCTCTCCGCCGTCGACCCGGAGCTGTCCCAGCAGATGGCACTGGTCCGCCGGCTGGTCGAACTGGGCCGCGCCACGCGCGCGGAGTCGGGCGTGAAGACCCGCCAGCCGCTGTCGCGGGCACTCGTCGCGGCTCCGGGCTTCGACTCCCTGTCGCCCGAGCTGCACACGCAGATCACCGAGGAGCTCAACGTCTCCTCCCTGGCGTCGCTGACTGATTCCTCCGCTGGTCCAGCGGGCGGCGGATCGCTGGTCGACACGACGGCGAAGGCGAACTTCCGGGCGCTGGGCAAGCGTTTCGGCAAGGGCGTGCAGGATGTCGCGAAGGCCGTGGCCGCGGCGGACGCGGCGGCGCTGTCCCTGGCGCTGCGGTCCGGCTCGGCCGTGATCACCGTCAACGGCGAGGAGGTGACCCTCTCCCCGGAGGAGGTCATCATCACCGAGACCCCGCGCGAGGGCTGGTCGGTCGCCTCCGACCAGGGCGCCACGGTCGCGCTGGATCTGGAGATCACCCCGGAGCTGCGGCGGGCGGGTCTCGCCCGTGACGCGATCCGGCTGATCCAGGAGGCACGCAAGAACAGCGGCCTGGACGTCGCGGACCGCATCGCGCTCCGGTGGTCGTCCTCGGACGCCGAGGTCACCTCGGCGCTCACGGACCACTCCGGTCTGATCGCGGACGAGGTCCTCGCCACGGACTTCGCGACGGGCGAGGGCGACGACGCGTACGGCTCCCCGTTCACGGACGAGGGACTGTCGCTGACGTTCCGCCTCCGCAAGGCGTAACCCGCACCGCGCCCCGCATCGTGGGTCCGGTCCCTTCGGGGGCCGGACCCTTTCGCATGCCCCGCGCGTGCGGCACACACCGGCGGGGCAGGACCTTCGGCACGGACCGTCGACGCGGGCCACGGACCTCGCCGTACGCGGGGCGGGCCGCGGCGTGGCGCCAGGGACCACGCCCCCGCACGGGCAAGGTCGCGCCCATGTGCCCGGCCCGCCCCCCGAAGCGCGGCGCCCGGCGCCGAAGTCCCGGGCGCAAGAACGGGCCGGGCCCGGGACGTTGGTCCCGGGCCCGGCCCGTTTCAGCCTGCCGACGGCCGAGCGCGCTCCCCGCCGTGGCCCGCCGTCAGTTGTCGTCCTCGTCGATGAGGAAACCGCGCATCGGCGACGGCGCCTGCTGCATCGGCTGCGGACCGCCCTGCGGCCGCACCGGTGCCATCGGCTGGGTCATCGCCGGAGACATCTGCTGCTGACCGCCGTACGACGGGGCGCCGCCCATGCCCTGGTTGCCGCCCATCGCCTGGTTCCCGCCGAAGGAGGGGGCGCCGGCGCCGGCCGGGGCCATCGAGGGGGACGGGGGCAGCGACGCTGCCGCCGGGGTCCGCGGCGGTGCCAGCGAGTCGTCGGACTGGGTCTCCAGCTGGCGCAGCTGGCTCTCCAGGTACGACTTCAGACGCGTGCGGTACTCGCGCTCGAAGCCGCGCAGGTCCTCGACCTTGCGCTCGAGCGTGGCGCGGGCGGACTCCAGCGAGCCCATCGCGACGCGGTGCTTCTCCTGCGCGTCCCGCTCCAGCGCGTCGGCCTTGGCGCGGGCGTCCCGCTCCAGGCCCTCGGCACGGGACCGCGCCTCGCCGACGATCTTGTTGGCCTCGGAACGGGCCTCCGCGATCGCCTGGTCGGCGGTCTGCTGTGCCAGCGACAGCACACGCGCGGCACTGTCGCCGCCCGGGCCCTGGCCGGGGAGCTGCGGGCCACCGTGACCGCCCATGGGACCGCCCATCGGACCACCCATGGGACCGCCCTGCATCGGGCCGGGACCCATCGGACCACCCTGAGGGTGTCCCTGGGGACCGTGACCACCGGGACCGGCCGGCAGCTGAGGAGCTCCACCGGGCAGCTGGGGGGGACCCATCTGCGGGGGCTGCTGCTGGACGGGGGGTCCGGATATGGCGGCGGGCACGGGAGCGCCGGGACCGCGGCCGTCCTGCGGCTCCGGCGGCTTGCGCATGCCCTGCTGCTGCTGGTTCTGCGCGGCCGCACGGGTCGCCGCCGCCAGCTTTGCGCGCAGGTCCTCGTTCTCTCGGAGGAGGCGCGTCAGCTCGGCTTCGACCTCGTCGAGAAAGGCATCGACCTCGTCCTCGTCATAGCCTTCTCGGAGGCGGACGGTCGTGAACTGCTTGTTCCGCACGTCCTCGGGGGTCAGCGGCATCTCTACTTCACCTCTACGTAGTCGTCGGCAGTCGGCAAGACCGTGTCGTTCACATCCCTCTCCCCACGCTGCTCACGACGGAGATCAGGATGTAAACGATGATCATCAGAACGAAGAAGGACAGATCGAGTGCCACGCCCCCGAGACGCAGCGGCGGAATGAACCGCCGCAGAAGCTTGAGCGGTGGATCGGTGACAGTGTAGGTGGCCTCCAGGACGACCACCATCGCCCTCCCGGGTTGCCACGAGCGGGCGAACTGGAAGACGTAGTCCATGACCAGCCGGAAAATCAGCACGATGAGGAAGCACATCAGAGCGATGTAGATCACCTGCAGTGCGACGCTCATCCCGCGCTTCCCTCTCCCCTGGCTCTCGTTGCCGGCCTGGCGGCCGGGTTGTTCCCTCGGTCGTGTTCTGGCTCGTTCTAGCTCTGGTTGAAGAACCCGCCCTCTGCGATGCGGGCCTTGTCCTCCGCCGTGACATCGACGTTAGCAGGCGAGAGGAGGAAGACTTTCTGAGTCACCCGCTCAATGCTGCCATGGAGGCCGAAGACGAGTCCCGCGGCGAAGTCGACAAGTCGCTTCGCGTCGGTGTCGTCCATCTCGGTCAGATTCATGATCACCGGGGTGCCCTCGCGGAAGTGTTCCCCGATGGTACGGGCCTCGTTGTAGGTCCGCGGGTGCAGCGTCGTGATGCGGTACGGCTCCCGCTCGGACACAACCTTGGGCATGATCACCGGTGCGTTCTTCTCCAGACTGGGACGTTCGGGTGTGATGGATGCCACGGGGGCGATTCGTGCGGGACGTCCGGATTCCGCGGAGAGCGGAGTGGACAGGGACGCGGACACGGGTGCGGACCCGTGGGCCGGTCGCGGCGCGGACTCACGCGGCGCCGGGGGCTGGACCACGCGCACCGGTTCTTCCCGTTCCACCTGATGCGGGGGCTGGTGGCGCCGACGGTCCCGCTCGGGCTCCGGCTCCATCTCGGGTTCGAAGTCGTCGTCGGGATCGAATCCCCGGCCGTCGTACCCATCGTCCTCCACGAGGCCGAGGTAGACCGCCATCTTGCGCATCGCGCCGGCCATTCTCTGAGTCCTCCGCTCTGTGGTGGATCGGCTTCGTTCGGCTACGTCACCAAGTGCCCGCGATCCACTCGGCCTGTCCGCCTTTCGACGGAAATGACCATATTTTCTGCTGTGGTCCGACTTGCTTCGCGACGTTACCCGAGCCGGGGTCGGACTCCGAGCACCGCCGTACCGACGCGCACGTGTGTCGCCCCGGCCGCCACGGCCTCCTCGAGGTCCGCACTCATCCCTGCCGACACCATGTTCGCAGCCGGACGGTTCACGCGCAGGCGGGATGAGAATTCCATCAGGCGCTCGAAAGCGGCCTGTTGACGCCCCGCGAAAGGCCCCTCGAGCGGGGCGACCGTCATCAGCCCGTCGAGCCGGAGCCCAGGGGCCCCGTCCACCGCGGCGGCCAACTCCCCGATGTCGCCGGGCGCGACGCCGCCGCGGACGCCCTGCTGCCCGGACTCCGCGTCGAGGGCGACCTGGATGAGGCAGCCCAGTTCGCGCTCGGCACGGACCGCCGCCGCGGACAGGGCGCGGACGAGCTTCGGCCGGTCCACGGACTGCACAATATCGGCATAACCGGCAACGGAACGGGCCTTATTGGTCTGAAGCTGACCGACGAAGTGCCAGGTGAGCGACAGATCCGAGCAGGCAGCCGCCTTCGGGGCCGCCTCCTGGTCCTTGTTCTCGGCGACGTGCCGCACACCGAGTTCGTGCAGCAGGCGCACGTCGCTCGCGGGATAGGTCTTGGTGACCACGATGAGGGTCACCTCCTCCCGCTTGCGCCCGGCCGCGGCACAGGCGGAGGCGATACGTTCCTCCACCCGCGCGAGGTTCTCGGCGAGTTCGGTTCTGCGGTCGGTCATGCGTCGTCTCTCTCCCGGTCCAGCCAGACATATCCGGCGAGCCGGCCGGTGGTGCGGTCGCGTCGGTAGGAGAAGTGGTCTCCCGACTCCAGTGTGCAGACCGGCGACGCACTCCGGTCACCCACGCCGAGGGCTTCGAGCTGGGCGTGCACTCCGGCGGCGACATCCACGGCCGGGGTTCCCCAGCCGGTCTCGGCCCAGGCCGCGGGCTCGGCCTCGGCGACCTGCGCCCGCATGGCCCCGGGCACTTCATAGCACCGCCCGCAGACCGAAGGCCCGGTCCGGGCGGTGATGCGGGCCGGTTCGGCGCCGAGCCGGACCATCGCCTCGACCGCGGCGGGCACCACCCCGGCGACCATCCCGGGGCGTCCGGCGTGGGCCGCGCCCACCACTCCGGCCACCGGGTCGGCGAACAGTACCGGTGTGCAGTCGGCGGTGAGGACCGCGAGCGGAAGCCCCCGCCGGGCGGTGACCACCGCGTCGACGGCCGGGACGTCCGGGCCGGTCCAGGGCCCGTCGACGACGGCGACGTCCCGGCCGTGCACCTGGTTCATCCAGACGACGAGCCCGGGGTCGATGCCCAGCCGCCCGGCCACCAGCTCCCGGTTCGTACGGACGGCGACGGGGTCGTCACCGACCGCGCCGCCGAGGTTGAGCTCGTCGTACGGAGCGGCGCTCACCCCGCCCCACCGGTCGGTGAAGGCGAAGTGGGCGCCGCTCACTCTGTTGTGCTCGCCTATCACTTCAAGATCACTTCAGGAAGTCCGGGACGTCCAGCTCCTCGGCCGAGCTGTCGTACGGCCGGGCCGGCGGCACCTGCGGCGACGGGGTCTGCGGGACGGAGGCCTCACCAGCCGCGGGGGCCGGCTCCGCGGGGGCGGACTCCTCGCGCGACGGCACGGTGCCGAGTCCGCCGAGGGAGCGGGCCGGCTCCGGCCGGGCGGCCGGGGCGGGCTCCTCGCGCTTCGCGGAGGAGGAACCGATCACGTTGTCGCGGCGGGCGGGGGGCTGTCCGCCGTCGAAGCCGGCCGCGATGACGGTGACCCGCACCTCGTCGCCCAGCGCGTCGTCGATGACGGCGCCGAAGATGATGTTGGCCTCGGGATGGGCGGCCTCGCTGACCAGCTGGGCGGCCTCGTTGATCTCGAACAGGCCGAGGTCGGAGCCACCGGAGATCGAGAGGAGCACACCGCGGGCGCCGTCGATGGACGCCTCCAGCAACGGCGAGGAGATCGCCATCTCGGCCGCGGCCACCGCGCGGTCGTCGCCGCGGGCCGAGCCGATGCCCATGAGGGCGGAGCCGGCCTCGGACATGACGGACTTGACGTCGGCGAAGTCGAGGTTGATGAGACCGGGCGTGGTGATCAGGTCGGTGATGCCCTGGACACCGGACAGCAGCACCTGGTCCGCGGACTTGAACGCGTCGAGCACGCTGACCTGGCGGTCCGAGATGGACAGCAGCCGGTCGTTCGGGATGACGATGAGGGTGTCGACCTCTTCGCGGAGCTCGGCGATGCCGTCCTCCGCCTGGTTGGCGCGGCGGCGGCCCTCGAAGGTGAAGGGCCGGGTGACCACGCCGATGGTGAGGGCGCCGAGCGAACGCGCGATGTTGGCCACGACGGGTGCGCCGCCGGTACCGGTGCCGCCGCCTTCGCCGGCGGTGACGAAGACCATGTCGGCCCCCTTGAGGACCTCCTCGATCTCCTCTCGGTGGTCCTCTGCCGCCTTGCGACCGACTGCCGGGTTGGCTCCGGCCCCGAGCCCGCGGGTGAGTTCGCGGCCGACGTCGAGCTTGACGTCGGCGTCGCTCATCAACAGGGCTTGCGCGTCGGTGTTGATCGCGATGAACTCGACGCCCTTGAGGCCGACCTCGATCATTCGGTTGATGGCATTGACACCACCGCCGCCGACACCGATGACCTTGATGACTGCGAGGTAGTTCTGCGGTGCTGCCACGTCGAAGGCCTCTCGCCTCGAGTTACGAGTCGCCGCTTCGCGGTGGTGGCCGCGCCGCGACGACGGATGCCGATTGGGACGGTCCGAAATGCCGACCCAAACCCTAACGTTGAAGTTTAGGGTTACCAGTGTCTCTGCTTCCTGGACTCTCTCGAACGAGACACTAAGTCGACAAGTGGCGTGCGTTCAACGAACACGCCGAACCTCCCGTTTTTCTTTTCACCCTATGTGATCAGCCGTCGCGCTGCCCAACCAGGGTGCTGGCCTGCGCATTTGTGCGTCAACTCGCCGACGCGGCAGGGGCGGTGGGGGCGCTCACGTCGAATCGGCGGGCGCGGGGAGCGGCCTTCATCAGGGCGGTGAGCGTACGGGCCTTGACCTCGCCGTACTCGCTGCTGCCCCACATCACCTCTCGACCGCGCGTCAACTTCAGAGTGAGGGAATCGTACGAAATGACTTGTACGCTCCGGAGGTCCCCGGCGATCGAGGCGGGGAGTTGGGAGACGACCAGGGCCGCCCCCTTCAACAGCCTCCGGCCCCCGAAGCGCGCGGCACTGGGTGACCGGTTCGCCGCCATCTCCACGAGCGGTACGCCTTCGGGCGCTTTGTCCACCGTGGCGAACCGAACGCCCTTGGCGTCGACTTCGACGAACCGGGCACCCTTGCGCATGAGGAGGACGGGCACCCGCTCCGTCACCCGGAGCACGACTCCGTGCGGCCAGGAGCGTTCGGCCTCGACCGAGTCGATGCGCGCGAGCCGGTCACGGAGCCGGCTCTCGATGGCGTCCAGATCCACGGCGACCAGAGGGGTGCCCAGCGGCACACCGGCCGCCCCCTCGACCTCACGGGGCGTCAGAACCCGCGTACCGGAGACCTCCACCCGCTCGGCGCGTACCCAGGAGGAGCCGTACAGCACCCACAGGCCGCCGCCGGCGAGAACGGCGGCGGCGACCAGCGGGAGCAGGAACCGGGGGGCGGGGAGCCGGGGGCGGCGCGGAACCGGGCCCCTGCGGAGCCGGCCGGGCGACGAAGGTCCGTTCGGCCTGCGGGTGCCGCGTTCGGCGGTCGTCGGTCCGGCCATGCTCCCTGCCCTTCGCCGTGCCTATCGGCGCGAGGCCATCGCCTCGTAGACCATTCCGACAAGCAGATCGTCTGCGTCCCGGCGCCCGAACTCGGCCGCGGCACGGGACATCTCGTACAGCCGGTGCGGATCGGCGAGCACCGGGAGCACATGGCCCTGGACCCACTCGGGGGTCAGCTCGGCGTCGTCGACCAGCAGTCCGCCGCCGGCCTTCACCACGGGCTGCGCGTTGAGCCGCTGTTCGCCGTTGCCGATCGGCAGCGGTACGTACGCGGCGGGCAGGCCCACGGCGGAGAGTTCGGCGACCGTCATGGCGCCCGCACGGCACAGCATCATGTCGGCCGCGGCATACGCGAGATCCATCCGGTCCACGTACGGTACCGGGATGTACGGCGGCATCCCGGGCATGTTGTCCGCGTGCGGCAGTTCGTTCTTCGGCCCGACCGCGTGCAGGACCTGGATACCGGAGCGCTGGAGCAGCGGAGCGACCTGCTGGGCCACCTCGTTGAGGCGGCGGGCCCCCTGCGAACCGCCCGAGACCAGCAGTGTCGGCAGGTTGGGGTCCAGGCCGAAGGCGGCACGCGCGTCGGGCCGGACGCGGGCCCGGTCGAGGGTGGCGATGGAGCGGCGCAGCGGGATCCCGACATAGCGCGCGCCTCGCAACTTGCTGTCGGGCGTCGACACGGCGACCGCGGCGGCGTACCGCGAACCGATCTTGTTGGCCAGGCCCGGGCGGGCGTTGGCCTCGTGGACGACGATGGGCACCCCGAGCCGCTTGGCCGCCAGGTACCCCGGCAGCGCGACATAACCGCCGAAGCCCACGACGGCGTCCGCCTTCGTGCGCTCCAGGACCTGCTCGGCGGCCTTGATCGTGCCGCGCAGCCGGCCCGGGACGGTGATCAGCTCGGGCGTCGGTTTGCGCGGCAACGGCACGGCGGGGATCAGCGCCAGCTCGTAGCCCCGCTCGGGGACGAGCCGGGTCTCCAGGCCGCGCTCGGTACCGAGGGCCGTGATGCCCACCGTCGGATCCTGCCTCCGCAGGGCGTCCGCGAGGGCGAGCGCGGGCTCGATGTGGCCGGCGGTCCCCCCGCCGGCGAGTACGACATGCACCGAAATTCACCGCTCTCCGGACGGACGTTCCTTGACGCGCCGTCTCATCGTCTTCCATCTCGTCCCGGGCCGCACGGCCAGGGCCGCCTTCGCCGCGGGGTCCTCCCGCGCGAAGGCGATCAGCAGTCCGACCGCGAACATGGTCGGCAGCAGGGCGGAGCCCCCGTAGGAGAACAGCGGGAGGGGGACACCGGCGATCGGCAGCAGTCCGAGCACCGCACCGATGTTGACCACGGCCTGGGCCGTGATCCAGGTGGTCACGCCTCCCGCGGCGTACCTCACGAAGGGGTCCTCCGTGCGTCCGGCCACGCGGATACCCGCATAGCCTAGAGCCGCGAAGAGAGCGAGCACCGACAGTGTCCCCGCGAGGCCCAGTTCCTCCCCGGTGATGGCGAAGATGAAGTCGGTGTGCGCTTCGGGGAGTTGACCCCACTTTTCCACACTTGCACCGATCCCGGAACCGAACCATCCGCCCGAGGCCAGGGCATAGATCCCGTGCACGGCCTGCCAGCAGCTGTCGGCCGGCCCGGGGTCGGTGGCACCGACGCACTGGAAACGGGACATCCGATGGGGGTTGGTCCTGATCAGGACCGCGCCGATCACCGCGGCGACGGACAGCACTCCCACGAACAGCCTGGTCGGGGCGCCGGCCAGCCAGAGCAGCCCGAAGAGGATGGCGGTCAGGATGATGGCGGTGCCCATGTCGCCGCCCAGCATGATCAGCCCCAGCAGCGTGAAGGCCACCGGTACCAGCGGGACGAGCAGGTGCTTCCACTGGGTGAGCAGCCGTCTGTCCTGCTTGCGGGCGAGCAGGTCGGCGCCCCAGAGGATCAGGGCGAGCTTGCCGAACTCGCTGGGCTGGAGCTGGAAGGGCCCGCCGAGCGAGATCCAGTTCTGGTTGCCGTTGACCGACTGCCCTATCCCGGGAACCTGCACCAGGACCATCAGACAGGCGCTGACGACGAGGATCGGGTAGGCGAGGCCCCGGTGGAGCCGGAGGGGCATCCGGGAGGCGATCAGGAGCAGTCCGGCGCCGATCACGGCGGCGAGGAACTGCTTGCGGAAGAAGTACGAGGAGGGCAGCGAGTACTTCAGCGCCGTGATCATCGAGGCGGAGTAGACCATCACCAGGCCGAGCACGGTGATCAGCAGACCGGCGCCGAGGATCACGTAGTAGGCGGTCAGCGGCCGGTCCCAGGCCCGGCGGGCCTGCTCGTAGAGCCGGCGCAGTCCGCCGCCGCGGGGAGGGCGGGGCCGACCGCCGCTGCCGGCGCCCCAGCCGTACGCCGGGCGCGGGGCGGAGCCGGCGGTCCTGCCGCGCAGGGCGACTCCGGGCAGTCCGGCGAGGGCGGGCGCGGGGAGTCCGGCGAGGGCGGGCACGGGCACCCGGCCCCGTCCGAGCGAGCGCACCCGCTCGGCGAGCGGCCGGCGCCGGGCGACCGGCGCACCGGAAGGCTCCGCGGCCCCGCTGTCGCGCGCGGCGCGACGGGCAGTGGAGGCCGACGCGCCCGTGCCGACCGCCGGGCCGGGGGGCGCGGCGGAACCGCGGCCGGTGGATGCCGTAGCGCCGCGACCGGCGGGCCGCGGCGAGTCCGCCGCGCCGGGGCGGCCGGGGTCGGGCGTCGTGGTCGCGTCGGGTGGCATGTCGCTGTCCCCTCCTGGTCGTGGCCCACGCCGCCGGGTCGTGGCGGCGGGGCCAGGGCCGGTCAGGCGCGCTCGGCGGCGAGGGTCCGGACCGCGTCCGCGAACGCCTCGCCTCGCTTGTTGTAGTTGGCGAACATGTCCATCGAGGCGCAGGCGGGGGCCAGCAGGACCGTGTCCCCGGGCCGCGCGAGACGTGCCGCTTCGCGGACCGCCGCCGACATCGCCCCAGTGTCGGTCCGGTCGAGGTCGACCACCGGGACCTCGGGCGCGTGTCGCGCCAGGGCTTCGGCGATCAGCGCCCGGTCCGCGCCCATCAGCACCGCGCCGCGCAGCCGTTCCGCGGACTTCCGGACGAGTTCGTCGAAGGTCGCGCCCTTGGCGAGGCCGCCCGCGATCCAGACGATCGGGTCGTACGCCGCCAAGGAGGCTTCGGTGGCGTGGGTGTTGGTGGCCTTGGAGTCGTCGACGTAGGCGACCCCGTCGACCTCGGCCACGTACTCGATGCGGTGCGCGTCGGGCCGGAAGGCCCGCAGCCCCTCTCGCACCGCCGCGGGCTCGACGCCGAACGCGCGGGCCAGCGCCGCCGCGGCGAGGGCGTTGGCGATGTTGTGGGGGGCCGGCGGGTCGACGTCGGAGACCTGCGCCAGCTCCTGTGCCTGCTTCTGCCGGTTCCCGACGAAGGCGCGGTCGACGAGGATGCCGTCCACGACTCCGAGTTGGGAGGGGCCGGGCGTGCCCAGGGTGAAGCCGATGGCGCGGCAGCCCTCGACGACGTCCGCCTCCCGCACCAGGTCCTCGGTGGCGGGGTCGGCGGCGTTGTAGACGCAGGCGACCGTGTTGCCTTCGTAGACACGGCCCTTGTCGGCTGCGTAGGCCGCCATGGAGCCGTGCCAGTCGAGGTGGTCCGGCGCCAGGTTGAGGACGGCGGCGGAGTGGGCGCGCAGCGAGGGGGCCCAGTGGAGCTGGTAGCTGGAGAGCTCGACTGCGAGCACGTCGTACTTCTCGTCGCCGAGCACCGCGTCCAGCAGGGAGACCCCGATGTTGCCGACGGCCGCGGTCCTCAGGCCGGCTGCCTCCAGGATCGCGGCGAGCATCCGCACGGTCGTCGTCTTGCCGTTGGTGCCGGTCACCACGAGCCAGGGGGCGGCTTCCCTGCCGTCCAGGCCGCGCAGCCGCCAGGCGAGCTCGACATCGCCCCAGACCTCCACGCCCGCCTCCGCGGCTGCCGTGAACAGGGGCTTGTCGGGCTTCCAACCGGGCGCGGTGACGACCAGCTCGGTGCCCTCCGGCAGGGTGGCGCCGTCGCCGAGGCGGACGGTGACCCCCTCCGCCTCCAGCTCCGCCGCCTGGGCCCGGGCGCGCTCGTCGTCGCCGTCGTTGACGACCGTGACGACCGCGCCGAGGCCGTGCAGGACGCGTGCGGCCGGAATGCCGCTCACGCCCAGCCCCGCGACGGTGACGCGCTTGCCCTGCCAGTCCTGCGTGCTCACTTGTCGGCCGCCCAGCCCGCGTAGAAGATGCCCAGTCCCACGATGACGCACATGCCCTGAATGATCCAGAAACGGACCACCACCAGGACTTCGGACCACCCCTTGAGCTCGAAGTGGTGCTGCAGCGGGGCCATCCGGAAGACACGCTTCCCGGTGAGCCGGAAGGAACCGACCTGGATGATCACGGACAGGGTGATCAGGACGAAGAGGCCGCCGAGGAGCGCCAGGAGCAGCTCGGTGCGGGAGCAGATCGCCAGTCCGGCGAGGGCGCCGCCGAGTGCCAGGGAGCCGGTGTCACCCATGAAGATCTTCGCCGGCGAGGTGTTCCACCACAGGAAGCCGAAGCAGGCTCCCATCAGCGCCGCGGCCACGACGGCGAGGTCGAGTGGATCACGGACCTCGAAGCAGGCGGCGGGGTTGGTCAGGGTCGTCGCGTTGGCGCAGGACTCCTGGAACTGCCACAGGCCGATGAAGGTGTACGCGCCGAAGACCATCACGGAGGCGCCGGTGGCCAGGCCGTCCAGGCCGTCGGTGAGGTTCACCCCGTTCGACATCGCGAGGATCATGAACAGCGCCCAGACCACGAACAGCACCGGACCGATCGTCCAGCCGAAGTCGGTGACGAACGACAGCTTGGTGGAGGCGGGCGTGTTGCCGCGGTTGTCCGGGAACTGCAGCGCCAGCACCGCGAAGGCGATGCCGACGATCAGCTGGCCGGCCATCTTCGCCTTGGCCCGCAGGCCCAGGGAACGCTGCTTGACGATCTTGATGTAGTCGTCGAGGAAGCCGACCAGTCCCATGCCCGCCATCAGGAACAGCACCAGCAGACCCGGGATGGTCGGGTCCTCTCCGGTGATCACCTTGGTGAGGGCGTATGCGATCAGCGTGGCCAGGATGAAGGCGATGCCGCCCATGGTGGGCGTGCCCTTCTTGCTGCCGTGGCTGCGGGGGCCGTCGTCGCGGATGAACTGGCCGTAGCCCTTGCGGGCCAGCAGTTTGATCAGCAGCGGGGTACCGATGAGCGTCAGGAAGAGCCCGATGGCTCCCGCGAAGAGGATCTGCCTCATCGGCCGGCGACCTGCCCCTCGGCCGAACCGGTGTCGGCGAGCAGCGCCTCGGCGATCCGCTCGAGCCCGGCCGACCTTGAAGCCTTCACCAGCACGACGTCTCCCGGGCGCAGCTCTCTGCGCAACAGGTCGACCGCCGCCTGCGCGTCGGACACGTGCACCGACTCCTCACCCCACGAACCCTCGTTATATGCGCCCAGCTGCAGCCAGGACGCTTCCCTGCCCCCGACCGCGACGAGCTTGCTGACGTTGAGCCGGACGGCGAGCCGTCCGACCGCGTCGTGCTCCGTCAGCGCCTCGCCGCCGAGCTCGGCCATCGGACCGAGCACCGCCCACGTGCGCCCCCCGGCGGCCTGGGCGGCCGCGCCCATGGCGGCGAGCGCACGCAGCGCGGCTCGCATGGACTCGGGGTTCGCGTTGTAGGCGTCGTTGACGACCGTCACGCCGTCCGGACGCTCGGTGACCTCCATACGCCAGCGGGAGAGGGTGCCCGCCCCCGAGAGCGCGGTGGCGATCTCGTCGACGGACATGCCCAGCTCATGGGCGACGGCGGCCGCGGCGAGCGCGTTCGACACGTGGTGCTCACCGTACAGCCGCAAGGTCACGTCGCTGCACCCGGAGGGTGTGCGAAGGACGAATGCGGGCTGTCCGCCCGGCATGAGGCGGACGTTGTCGGCGCGTACGTCCGCTTCGTCCGACTCCCCGAACAGCACCACGCGCGCCTCGGTACGGGCGGACATGGCGCGTACCAGGGGATCGTCGGCGTTGAGGACGGCGACCCCGCCCTCGGCCGCGGGGGGCAGCGTCTCGACGAGCTCGCCCTTGGCCTCGGCGATCTGCTCGCGGCCGCCGAACTCCCCGATGTGGGCGCTGCCCACGTTCAGCACGACGCCGATGCGGGGCGGGGTGAGTTCGGTGAGGTAGCGGATGTGGCCGATGCCGCGGGCGCCCATCTCCAGGACCAGGAACCGGGTTTCGTCGGTGGCGCTGAGCGCGGTCAGCGGCAGCCCGATCTCGTTGTTGAGGGAGCCGGGGGTCCAGACGGTCGGCGCCATGCGGCGCAGCACCTGGGCGATCAGGTCCTTGGTGCTCGTCTTGCCGGCGGAGCCGGTGAGCGCCACGAGGGTGGCGCCGAGGCGTTCCACGACGGCGCGGGCCAGTGCGCCGAGGGCCCTCTGGACGTCGTCCACGACGATCGCGGGGACACCGACGGGACGCGAGGCCAGTACGGCGACCGCGCCCGCGGCGACCACGTCCGCGGCGTAGTCGTGACCGTCGACGCGGGAGCCGGCGAAGGCGACGAACAAGCTGCCGGGCACGGCCTCGCGGGAGTCCCGGACGACGGGCCCGGTGACGCGCACGGACGGATCCGGTATGTCGCACGGCCGCCCGTCGACGATCCGGGCGATCTCGGCGAGGGAGAGGGCGATCACGGTTCATCCCTCACTGTTCTTGTGGCTGTGCTCGATCGCCTCGCGGAGCACCTGGCGGTCGTCGAAGGGGCGGACCACCCCGGCGATGTCCTGGCCCTGCTCGTGTCCCTTGCCGGCGATCAGCACGGTGTCGCCGGGCGCGGCGCGGGCGACGGCCGCGGCGATGGCGGCGGCCCGGTCCGCTTCCACGAGGACGTCGCCGCGCTCGTGCGCGGGCACCTCGGCGGCGCCCGCGAGCATCGCGGCGAGGATCGCGAGGGGGTCCTCGGAGCGGGGGTTGTCCGAGGTGAGGACGGCGGTGTCCGCGTAGCGGGCCGCGGCGGCACCCATCGGGCCGCGCTTGGTCCGGTCGCGGTCGCCGCCGCAGCCGAGCACGATGTGCAGCCTGCCCTCGGTGACCTTGCGCAGGGAGCGCAGGACCGATTCGACCGCGTCGGTCTTGTGCGCGTAGTCGACCACCGCGAGATACGGCTGGCCGGCGTCCACGCGCTCCAGCCGGCCCGGAACGCCGGGTACGGCGGCGACGCCGTCGGCCGCGGTCTGCGGGTCGATACCGGCGACGGCGAGGGTGACGATCGCGGCGAGCGTGTTGGCGACGTTGAAGGGCCCCGGCAGCGGTGCCTGGGCGCGCACCCGCTCGCCCCGCGGGCCGACGACGGTGAATGTGGAACCCAGCGGGCCCACTTCGACGTCGTCGGCGCGCCAGTCGGCGTCGGGGTGGCCCTCGGCGGAGAAGGTGACGACGGGGATCGAGGACTCCGTCACCAGCCGCCGGCCGTACTCGTCGTCGAGGTTGACGACGCCCCGCCGGGCGCGGGCCGGGGTGAACAACTGGGCCTTGGCCTGGAAGTAGTCCTCCATGCCGGAGTGGAACTCCATGTGCTCCGGCGAGAGGTTGTTGAAGACGGCGACGTCGAAGACGCAGCCGTCGACCCGGCCGAGCACCAGGGCGTGGCTGGAGACCTCCATGGCGACCGACTCGACGCCGCGCTCCCGCATCACGGCGAACAGGGCCTGCAGATCGGTGGCTTCGGGGGTGGTGCGCTCCGATTTGATGCGTTCCTCGTCGATGCGCATCTCGACCGTGCCGATCAGGCCGGTGCTGCGGCCGGCGCCGCGCAGACCGCCCTCGACGAGGTACGCCGTGGTGGTCTTCCCGGAGGTGCCGGTGATGCCGATCTGCAGCAGGGCCTCACCGGGGCGCCCGTAGATCTCGGCGGCGAGCTCGCCCATTCTGCCGCGCGGGTTCTCGGCGACCAGGACGGGCAGTCCGGTCGCGGCCGCGCGGTCGGCGCCCGTCGGGTCGGTGAGGATCGCGGCCGCGCCGAGATCCCTGGCCTGGGCGACGTAGTCGGCGCCGTGCAGCCGGGCACCGGGCAGAGCGGCGTACACGTCCCCGGGGCGCACCGCTCGGGAGTCGTGCGTGATGCCGGTGACCGCGCCGGAGCCCGGGGGCTCTACCCCCAGCCGGGCGGCCAGCTCTGCGAGGTCGATCGGGCGGACCTCGGCCGGACGGGGAGGGGCGGTTCGGTACTGATCAGCTTGTGGCACGGCGGTGAGCGTACCGGCAGTACCGGGACCGGCGCTAAATGAGGGGCCCCGCCGGGGGCCGCGGCCGCCCGGGGGGCGGCTCGCGGCGGGCGGGACCGAGGCGGACCCCGGGTGGCGGTTCCCCGGGTCCGGCGTGATGGTTCTCACTGGCTGTTCCTCCCGGGTCACGCGCCGGGGTCGAAAGCGACCGGCAGCCGCGCGGGAGCCGCGCCGGTCGGGGCGACCTGCTGGGTCTTGAGCGCGAACTCCATGACCTTCTTGTAGATGGGTCCGCAGATCTGGCCGCCGAAGTAGCTGCCGCGGGTCGGGTTCTGGATGGCGCAGTAGACGGTGATCTGAGGCTTGTCGGCGGGCGCGAAGCCCGCGAAGGAGGCGGTGTAGCCCCGGTAGCGGCCGAGTTCGGGGTCGACCCGGTTCGCGGTGCCGGTCTTGCCGGCGACCCGGTAGCCGGCGATCCGGGCCTTGGTCCCGGTGCCCTCCTCGTCGCCCACGACCGACTCGAGCATGGCCGCGAGGGTCTTCGCGGTCTTCTCGCTGACCACGCGGGTCCTCTCCGGCTCCTGCGCCGGGTTGAAGCGTCCGTCGGGACCGCGGGTGCCGCGCACCAGCGTGGGCTCGATGCGTACGCCGCCGTTGGCGATGGTCGAGTAGACGGAGGCGGCCTGCATGGCGTTGATCGACAGGCCCTGGCCGAACGGGATCGTGTACTGCTGGGAGGTCGACCAGTCCTGCGGCTTGGCGAGGATGCCGGGGGTCTCCCCCGGGTAGCCGAGGCCGGTGGGGCTGCCGATGCCGAACTTCCGGAGGTAGGAGTAGAGGACGCGGTTGGCCTGGCTCTGGGTCTTCCCGAGCTGTCCGGTCGCCAGGATCGTCCCGATGTTGCTGGACTTGGCGAGGACCCCGTTGAGCGTCAGGTACCACGTGGGGTGGTCGATGTCGTCCTTGAAGAGCCGGTCGCCGCGGTGGAGTCGGTTGGGGACGGTGACGTGGGTGCCCGGGGTGGCGGCCCGCTCCTCCAGCACGGCGGCCATGGACATGACCTTGCTGGTGGAGCCGGGCTCGTAGACGTCCTGGAGGGCCGCGTTGCCCATGGCGGCGGCGTCGGCCCGGGAGATGTCGTTGGGGTTGAAGCCGGGCGCGTTGGCCATCGCCAGGACCTCGCCGGTCCTGGTGTTCTGGACCACCACGTACCCGCGGTCCGCCTTGGACTTCGTCACCTGCTCGCTGATCGCGCGCTGGGCGGCCCACTGGATGTCGCGGTCGATCGTCAGCTCGATGTCCGAGCCGGGGACGGCGGGCTTCTCCCGGGTGCCGGCGGTGGGCACCCGGCGGCCGCCCGACTGCGCGTAGGTGATGCTGCCGTCCTTGCCCGCCAGCTCCTTGTCGAGCATGGACTCCAGGCCGCCCGCGCCGCGGCCGTCGGCGTTGACCCAGCCCAGTATCCCGGCCGCGAGATCGCCGTTGGGGTAGACGCGTCGGCTGCTGGTCTCCTGGAAGACCCCGGCGAGGACGTTGGCGCCGGGCCCGCCCCTGACCTTGTCGGCGGCGGCCCTCTCGGCGAAGGCGGCCTTGAGGTCCTTGATCTGCTTCCAGACCTGCGGGGTCTGGCGGCGGGCGAGGACGGTGTAGCGGGACTTGGGGGCCTTGAGCTTGTTGGCGAGTTCCGCGGCGTCGGCGCCCAGGATCGGCGCCAGCAGCGCCGCGGCCTGCTCCGGCGCGTCCGGGGCCTTGCTCTCCTCGGGCGTGAACATCTTCGGGTCGGCGGTGATGTCGTGCGCGTCCACGGTGGTGGCGAGGGCGATCCCGGCGCGGTCCGTGATCCGGCCGCGCTCGGCCGCCAGCTTGTGGCTCGTGTAGCGGTTCTTCTCGGCCATCGCGGCGTACGTGCCGGCGTCGACGGCCTGCACCTGCAGCAGCCGGATCACGAACGCCAGCATGACGAGCGTGAGTGCGAGGCTGACGAGCCTCAGCCGGGGGCGGGGGTTGCCGAGCCTGATCCGGCCGGGCGCCGCAGGCCGCCGGGGCGGCACGGTCCGGCGGGGGCGGGGCGCGTTCCTGACGCGGCCGGCCGGTCCGCCGCGGCGCGCGGGGCCCGGCACACGGCGCCGCGGTGGTTCCTTGGATGGCACTGCGTCACCTGCCGGGGGTCGTGGGGGACGGCTTCGGCGCGCCGGACCCGGCGGGCCGCGCCGGCGCGGGCGGCGCCGCGGGCACCGCGGGTGCGCCGGCGACCGACGGCTTCGGCGAGGCGGCAGCCGGCGTGGGTGCGCCGGACGCGGGCGGCGGCTGCACGGCCACGGGAGGCCCGACCGGCTGCCGCGGCGGTTCCGTCCGCCGGACGGCCGACGGGTCGGCCGTCGCCCGCTTCGGGACGCCGCGGACCGTGCCGTCGGGATCGAGGAAGGCGGGGTTGCCGCCGGGGACCATGCCCAGCTCGCGGGCCCGTCGCTCCAGGGCGTCCGGGGCGGAGCGCTCGTCCACGTCCCGCTGCAGCGCCTGTTCCTGGTCGGTGAGTTCGGTGGTCTTCTTCCTGAGCTCGCTCAGTCTGAACGAGCCCTCGTTGAGGGAGGTGTTGAGCAGCAGCAGGGTGATCAGTCCACCGCCGAGCAGGACGACGACCAGCAGGACGAAGGGGGTACGGGCCGCGGTGCTCGGCCCGGACGGCATGAGCCGCACGAGCCGTGCGGCACGCCCCTTGAGCTGTCCGGCGGCCTTCCTCACCCCGAGCCCTCCCTCACCGCGGCTGTCGTCACCGGTCGCGCTCCCTCGGCGCGTCCGCCGTCACCGCACGTCCTCGCGGATGCGCTCGGCGCCGCGCAGCCGTGCGGGCGCGGCCCGCCGGTTCTCCGCCACCTCTTCCTCGGAAGGGAGTTCGGCGCCGCGGGTGAGGAGCTTGAGCCGCGGCTGGTAGCGCTCGGGGACGACGGGCAGTCCGGGCGGTGCGGTATTGGCGGCGCCCTCCGCGAGGACCTGCTTGACCAGCCGGTCCTCCAGCGAGTGGTACGAGAGGACCGCGATCCGGCCGCCGACGGCGAGCGCCTTCACCGCGGCCGGGACCGCCCGCTCCAGCACGGTCAGTTCGCCGTTGACCTCGATGCGCAGGGCCTGGAACGTGCGCTTCGCCGGGTTGCCGCCGGTGCGCTTGGCGGCCTGCGGGAGCGCGTCGCGGATCAGCTCGACGAGCCGGGCGCTGTTGGTGAACGGTTCCTTCTCCCGTTCCCGCACGATCGCGGCCACGATCCGCTTGGCCTGCTTCTCCTCGCCGTACGCGCGCAGGATGCGGACCAGCTCGCCGGCCGGGTAGGTGTTGAGGACCTCCGCGGCGCTGACGCCGGTCGTCTGGTCCATCCGCATGTCGAGCGGGGCGTCCTGCGCGTAGGCGAAGCCGCGGTCGGCCTCGTCGAGCTGCATCGAGGAGACGCCGAGGTCGAACAGGACGCCCTGGACGGCGGGGATGCCGAGCCGGGCGAGGACGTCGGGCAACTCGTCGTAGACGGCGTGCACGAGGGTGGCGCGGTCGCCGAACGGAGCGAGCCGCTCACCGGAGAGCCGCAGCGCCTCCTTGTCCCGGTCGAGCGCGACGAGCCGGACGGCGGGGAAGCGGGTCAGCAGCGCCTCGCTGTGTCCGCCGAGGCCGAGGGTGCAGTCGACGACCACGGGGGCCGGGCCTTCGGCCGGGCCGTCCCCGGCGGGACGCTCCAGGGCCGGCGCCAGCAGGTCCAGACACCGCTGGAGCATCACCGGGACGTGTCGCTGGCTCAATGCGCCCTCTCAGGTCCGGCACGGGCGGTGGCCGGGCCGTACGTTTGCCGCACCCGCGGGGAAATCGCGGAAATGTGCTGGATGTGTCCGTGAACTGCGCGTCACTTTAGTCCACTGGCCGTGCCGGTCAATCAACCGGCTGGCGCGTCGCAGCGGCGGCCCGCGAGGGGTGCGGGAGCGGAGCGGCTCACCCGAACGGACAGGGCCCGCTCCTGCCTGTGGGTTAGCTCACAACAAGCCGCGTTGACGTTCTTTGTCCCCTCTCACAGCGAGCTGCGCAGGCCGGTGACCATTACCGTCGGAGACATGTCGACTTCCGCGCACCTCCCCGCAGAGCCCGCCGTCGCGAGCGGCACGGTCACCGACCGGCTCGTCGAAGCCAACCAGCGCTACGCCTCGGACTTCACCGACCCCGGCATGGACGCCCGGCCGGTGCTCCGGGTCGCCGTGGTGGCCTGTATGGACGCCCGTCTCGACCTGCACGCCGCACTGGGCCTGCAGCTCGGCGACTGCCACACGATCCGCAACGCGGGCGGAGTGGTCACCGACGACGTGATCCGCTCCCTGACCATCAGCCAGCGCGCGCTGGGCACCCGCAGCGTCATCCTCATCCACCACACCGGCTGCGGCCTGGAGAACCTCACCGAGGACTTCCGGCACGAACTGGAGGACGAGGTCGGCCAGCGGCCCTCCTGGGCGGTCGAGGCGTTCCGCGACGTGGACCAGGACGTGCGCCAGTCGATGCAGCGGGTGCGCACCTCGCCGTTCCTGCTGCACACCGGCGACGTGCGCGGCTTCGTCTTCGACGTCACGTCGGGTCTGCTGCGGGAGATCGACCCCACCGGCTGAGTCCCGCTCCCGAAGGCGCCGCGCGAGCCCGCAGCGCGGCGCCTCGGTCCGTCCGCCCCCGTGACGGCGCGGGCCGGAGGCACCGTGCCGCGCCGCACGGGACGTCCGGACGGCGTCGCACCGGGTCGCCGCACCGGCGGGCGTGGGGTGGATCACAGCGCTGCGTGAGCAGCCAAACACGGCAACCCCAGACATATGGCGCCCACTTGTCCACAGGCGAGTGACATGACGCGGCAACGGCAACAAGAATGCGGGTGTGGCACCTTCGCGGAACCGACCGGAGAAGGTGTCCGTGTTTCGGGGTGGGCCGTGCCGCACGCAGTGCACCGGCCCATGGAACGGGCCGAGGAGGGCCGGGTGACGACCTATGACGATCGAGCGAGCCTCACGGATCTGACCACCACAGCGGAGCGCGTCCGCAGGTCGGTGGAGGGTGTGATCGAGGGCAAGCCTGAGGTCGTACGGCTCTCGCTGACAGTGCTGCTCGCCGAGGGACATCTCCTCATCGAGGACGTGCCGGGCGTGGGCAAGACGATGCTGGCGAAGGCACTGGCGCGGTCGATCGACTGCTCGGTCCGGCGTATCCAGTTCACGCCGGACCTGCTGCCGTCGGACATCACCGGCGTGTCGATCTACGACCAGCAGAGACGGGACTTCGAGTTCAAGCCCGGCGCGATCTTCGCGCAGATCGTGATCGGCGACGAGATCAACCGGGCGTCCCCGAAGACCCAGTCCGCGCTGCTGGAGTCCATGGAGGAACGGCAGGTCACCATCGACGGGCAGACGTACGAACTGCCCACCCCCTTCATGGTGGTGGCCACGCAGAACCCGGTGGAGATGGAGGGCACCTACCCGCTGCCCGAGGCCCAGCGGGACCGCTTCATGGCCAGGGTGTCGATGGGCTATCCGACAGCGGAGGCCGAGCTGCAGATGCTCGACGTGCACGGTGCGGTGTCCCCGCTCGAGGACCTCCAGCCGGCGGCGCACGCCCATGACATCGTGAAGCTGATCGACGCGGTGCGGACGGTCCATGTCGCCGACTCCGTCCGGAGGTACGCGGTGGAGCTGGTCTCAGGGACCCGCAACCACCCCGACCTCCGGCTGGGCGCCTCGCCGCGCGCCACCCTGCACCTGCTGCGTGCCGCCAAGGCCTCGGCGGCACTCAGCGGCCGGGACTACGCACTGCCCGACGACGTCCAGTCCCTCGCCGTGCCGGTGCTCGCCCACCGCCTGCTGCCGACGGCCCAGGCACAGCTGAACCGCCGCACCGCCGAGCAGGTCGTGCTGGAGATCCTCCAGCGCACGCCCGTGCCGACCTCCGGAAACGACACCGCGTACGGGACCGGTGCCCGCCAGGCGCCCGGCGGCCCGGCCTACGGCCGGCAGCGGCCCGGCCTACGGCGGATCTGATGACGGCCGGGAGCCCTGCCGGCGATGAGGACGAGGACAGGGGCGGTCTGCGGTCGGCTCTCGGCGGGCTGACCACACGCGGCCGCTCGTTCCTGGCGGCCGGGGTGGCCGCGGCGGTGTGTGCGGTGGTGCTCGGGCAGAGCGATCTGCTCCGGGTCGGGCTGCTGCTCGCGGTGCTGCCCCTGATCTGCGTGGCCGTGCTGTACCGCACCCGCCATCGGGTGGCGGGCAGCCGGAGGCTGTCCCCGTCCCGGGTGCCCGCCGGATCCGAGGCGCGGGTGCATCTGCGCCTGGACAACGTCTCCCGACTGCCGACGGGGCTGCTGATGCTCCAGGACCACGTGCCCTACGTACTGGGACCCCGGCCCCGGTTCGTGCTGGACCGGGTGGAGCCCGGAGGCCGGCGCGAGGTGTCCTACCGGGTCCGGTCCGACCTGCGCGGACGCTATCCGCTCGGTCCGCTGCAGCTGCGGCTGAACGACCCGTTCGGCATGTGCGAACTGACCCGTTCCTTCAGCTCCGCCGACACCCTCACCGTGATCCCCCGCACCGAGCCGCTGCCGCCGGTACGGCTCTCGGGGGATGCCACGGGATACGGCGACGGGCGGCAGCGCACCCTCGCCCTGGCCGGCGACGACGACGTGATCCCCCGTACCTACCGGCACGGGGACGACCTTCGCCGGGTGCACTGGCGTTCCACGGCCCGCTACGGCGAGCTGATGGTGCGGCGCGAGGAGCAGCCGCAGCGGGCCGGGTGCACCGTGCTGCTCGACACCCGGCGCTCGGCCTACCGGGGCGCCGGGCCCGACTCGGCCTTCGAGTGGGCGGTCTCGGGCGCGGCCTCCGCCCTGGTGCACATGCTGGAGCGGGGCTTCTCGGTCCGGCTGCTGACGGACACGGGCACCTCGGTGCCCGGTGACGGCGGGGACGGCCTCGTCGGCTCGCCGCAGGAGTCCGCCGAATCGGCCGGGATGATGCTGGACGCGCTCGCGGTCGTGGACCACTCGGACGGGCCGGGTCTCTCGCGCGCCTACGACGTGCTGCGCGGCAGCGGCGAGGGGCTGCTGGTCGCCTTCTTCGGCGACCTCGACGAGGAGCAGGCGGCGGTGGCTGCCCGGATGCGGCAGCGCTGCGGGAGCGCGGTCGCGTTCGTGACGGACAGCCGCCTGTGGACGGCGAGCGGAGCGGTGGACGACGCGGTGGACTCACGGCTGCGCGGGCTGCGCGAGGCCGGGTGGACCGTGGTCCCCGCCGGGCCTGGCGCGGCACTGCCCGAGCTGTGGCGGCAGGCGGCGCGCGAGCGCGCGGACTCCGCCCCGGCCGGTGCGACGGGTCTTTCGGGAGGATGGTCATGAGCGGCCGTGGAAGGCTCGCCCTCTGCGCCTACGGCGCCACGCTGCTGGCGGCGGCCGCGATGGTCCCGCTGGTCGATCCATGGACGTGGCTGCTGCAGGCCGCCTTCCTGTCCGCACTGGTCAGCGGGGCCGGGGCGGCGGCGCGGCGGGTGCCGCTGGCGCGGCCGCTGACCGTGGCGGCCCAGGCCGCGCTGGCGCTGCTGATGCTGACCCTGGTCTTCGCCCGCGAGCACGCCGTGCTGGGGCTGGTCCCCGGGCCGGACGTGTTCGGCAGGTTCGGCGAGCTGCTGGCCGCCGGTGCGCAGGACGTCGGCCGGTACGCGATCCCGGCGCCGGCTACCGACGGCATCAAGCTGATGCTGATCGGCGGGGTGCTGCTGATCGGCCTTGCCGTGGACGCGCTGGCCGTGACCTACCGCAGCGCCGCCCCCGCGGGTCTGCCGCTGCTGGCCCTGTTCTCGGTGGCCGCCGGTCTGTCCGGGGGCGGGGCCGGCTGGTGGTGGTTCCTGCTGGCGGCCTCCGGCTATCTGATGCTTCTGCTGGCGGAGGGCCGGGACCGGCTGTCCCAGTGGGGCCGGGTCTTCGGCGGCGCCCCGCAGAACGGCGGAGCCGGGTTCGACCGCGGGGACGGGACCGCGCACGCGCCCGTGCGCACCGGCAGGCGGATCGGGGTGGCCGCGCTCGGTGTCGCCCTGGTCGCCCACTGGTCGCTCCCGGCCCTGGGCGGCGGGCTGATCGGCCAGGGCGGCGGCGGGGCGGGCACGGGCTCCGGCGGCGGCACGATCAACGCGGTGAACCCGGTGGTGACGCTGCAGGACAGCCTGAACCAGCCGGAGAGCCGGGAGTGGCTCAAGTACAAGACCAACGCGAAGTCCAACGGTGACATGTATCTGCGGATCATGGCGCTGGACCAGTTCGACGGCGGGGCTTGGAAGTTCTCGGTCCGCAAGGTCACCGACATCCCCGCCGAGCTCCCCCGACCGGAGGGCCTCGGCAGCGGTGTCGGCACGACGGAGATCAGGACGAACATCTCCGCCGCGGGTGCCTACAAGCAGGGCTGGCTGCCCATGCCGTATCCGGCGACCAAGGTGGCCGCGGACGGCAAGTGGCGCTTCGACCCGGCCCGGCGCACGATCGTCGGGGACCGGGGGCAGACGACCGGCGGCCTGCAGTACTCGGTCACCAGCCTCCAGGTGAAGCCCACCGCGCAGCAGCTCGCCGAGGCTCCGAAGGCCCCCGCCGCGCTGCTGGAGGAGTACACCGAGGTGCCGAACACGCTGCCGGGCGATGTGGGGTCCACGGCCCTGCGCGTGACGCGGGGCGCCGACAACGACTACGAGCGGGCGGTCAGGCTCCAGGACTGGTTCGCCTCGGACGGCGGCTTCACCTACGACACCCAGGTGGACTCGGGCGGCGGCGTCCAGGCGATCTCGCGCTTCCTGAAGAACAAGGAAGGGTTCTGCATCCACTTCTCGTTCTCCATGGCCGCCATGGCGCGGACCCTGGGGATACCGGCCCGGGTCGCCGTGGGCTTCACGCCCGGAACGCCCGCGGCGGACGGTGCGACGTCGGTCAGCAACCGGGACGCCCACGCCTGGCCCGAGCTGTACTTCGAGGGCGTGGGGTGGACCCGGTTCGAGCCGACGCCGACCCGGGGCAGCGCACCCGACTACACGCGTGCGGCCACCCCTTCCGGCGGGCCGAGCAGCCCGGCGGAGCCCGAGGTGGGGGCGTCCCAGGCGGTGCCGGTCGCCCCGTCGCGGTCGTCCGACTGCTCCCCGCAGGAGCGCCGGCTCGGTGAGTGCGGGGCCACGGCGCCGCAGGACGTCGCGGTCTCCGGGGACGAGGGCCCGTCGCTCGGCACGGTCCTGATGTGGACCGGTGCGATTACCGCGCTGTCGGTACTCCCGCTGCTGCCGATGCTGTGGCGGACGAGACTGCGCAGGGTAAGGCTCGGCTCCGAGGGGCGCACGGCCGAGGAGGCCGCGGCACGGACGCTTCTGGTCTGGCAGGAGATCGCCGACACCGCCTGGGACCACGGCATCCCACCCGACGAGTCGCTGTCGCCGAGGAAGGCGGCCGCGCGCATCGTCCGGCTCGGCCGGCTGGAGGGCCCGCCCGCGGACTCGGTCCACCGGGCGGCCCGTGCGGTGGAGCAGGTGCTGTACGCACCGGGGCCCGTCCCGGCCACGGGACTGGCCGAGGACGCCGGCCGGGTGCGGGAGGGCTTGGCCGAGCGGGCCGGCCGCGTCGCCGCTCTGCGGGCGCTGCTGCTGCCGCGCTCCACGACGCGCGTCGTGTGGGCCTGCTCGGAGCGCTGGAACGCCCTGGCGGAACGCGCCGCCACCACTCGGCGGCGGCTGCTGGACCGCGCGATGGCGCATCTGCGGAGGCCGCTGCGACAGCGGGGCTGACGAGTGTACGGCCGGGCCGGCGGGACGCGTTCCCGCCGGGCCCGGCGCTCGTCGTCACGGGGCGCGCCCGTGCGGACGCCGTGCCCGTCGGCGAAGGCGGTACCCGCGTGTGGCGGGGCGACGCCCGCGGGCGGGTGCCCTCACCGTGGCGCATCCGGAAGCGCGAGGATTCCGGGGCCGGCGGGAGGTGTCCGCAGCGAAGGACGCCCTGCGGAGAGACGGGTGAGGGGTGACCGCCCTGCGGTCACCCCTCACCCGTGTCGGAGTGCGTGGACGTGGCCGGGGCTCAGTGACCCTGCTCGTCGCGGCGGCGCTGCCACCGCTGCTCGATCCGGTCCATCATCGACCGGCGCTGCCTGGGCTGTCGGCGCGTGGCCTCGGCCCCGGGGCCGCTTTGCTCACCCGGCTTCGGCGCCTTGCGCCAGCCGGTGACCGCCAGGACCGCACAGCCGAGCATGACGAGAAAACCCACCACGCTGATCCAGATCTGCTGGGCGACCATTCCGGCCATGAGGAGCGCGATACCCACCAGGAAGCCGGCGACCGCTTGGTAGACCCGTCGTCGGGTGTACGTACGCAGCCCGCTTCCCTCAAGCGCTGTCGCGAACTTGGGATCTTCGGCGTACAGCGCTCGCTCCATCTGCTCGAGCATTCGCTGCTCGTGCTCCGAGAGCGGCACGGAGTCCTCCTAGTCGTCGGTCGCGGGGGGCGACCGGTATGCGGCCCTTTCAGGATAGGCAGGGAATCGCCCCCGGGAAACCCGCCGAGTGCCCGATTGCCCTGAGGGGCCTGCCATGCCGGATCGACTGCTGAGGCGTTGATTCCCCAACCGCCTGTCCGTCATGCCGGATCGTGTCCCCCGATCATACGGGGCGCGCGCCTCGATCGGGTGGCCTGTGGCGTACTCCATCTGCAGCTGCGCGGCTGATCAGCGGCGGGGCCGCCGTGCCGGGAAGCCGGTGGTCAGCCGCGCTTCTCGCCGAGGACGTGGAGCTGGGTGGCGACGGCGTGGAACGCGGGCGACTCGGCAGCGGCCTCCTCCAGCTTCAGCAGGGCCTCCAGCGCCCCGGGCTCGGTGTCCACGAGCACCCCGGGGACCAGGTCGGCGAAGACGCGGACGCCGTGGACGGACCCGATCGCCAGGCCCGAGTCGCCGACGAGTCGCGTGAGCTGCTCGGCCGTGAAACGGCGCGGCGTCGGGTCGCCCTCGCCCCAGCGCCCCGCCGGGTCGCCGAGCGCCCGCCGGGCCTCGGTGAAGTGTCCGGCCAGGGCCCGGGCGAGCACGGCACCGCCGAGCCCGGCGGCGAGCAGGCTGAGGGCGCCTCCGGGGCGCAGCGCCTCCACTGCGTTCCGTACGCCCTCGGCCGGGTCCTCGACGTACTCGAGCACGCCGTGGAACAGCACGGCGTCGAAGCCGCCGCGCTCCACGACGTCGAACAGTCCGTGGACATCGCCCTGGACCCCGCGCACCCGGTCGGCCACCCCGGCCTCGGCCGCCCGGCGCTCCAGCGCGAACAGCGCGTTGGGGCTGGGGTCGACCACGGTGACGTGGTGTCCGAGGCGGGCCGCGGGCACGGCGAAGTTGCCGGAGCCGCCGCCGGTGTCGAGGACGTCCAGGGCGTCACGGCCGGTCGCCTTGACCCGGCGGTCCAGGGCGTCCCTGAGGACCTCCCAGACCACGGCCGTGCGAAGGGAGGCGCGGGACGGGGTCTCCCCACGGCGAGGCCGAACGGGGGGCGTCTGGTCCGACACGGCAGTTGACTCCTCGGCGCGGGTGCCGCCCCTGCTGACGGGGCGTGAACGGTGCAGGCTGGCTCCACCCTATTGCCTCGGCCGGGCGCCCCGGTCATCCCGCGGACTCCCCGGACGGCGGGCAGGACCTGGTCGTCCCGACCGCCGCCCCGCGGCTCCGGGTCCTCTCACCCCGCGGCGTCCTCCGGGCACACCACCGGGGCACCCGGAGGGTGCCGCTCGGGGCCGGACTGCGGCAGCACCGGCCGGAGCACCAGCATCCGCTCCACCAGCCGCAGGAACACGGCGACGTCGCGGAGCAGGTCGTCGGCGTCGCGGCTGCCTGCGGCGCCCCTGATGCCCGCCTCGGCCCGGGCCCGGCGCTCGGCGCCGGAGGCGAAGAGCGCGCTCCACTCGGTGAGCTCCGGGGCGATCTCCGGCAGGACCTCCCAGGCGGAACGTATGCGTGTGCGCCGGCGCGGGCCGGTCTCCGGCCGCCCGCGGGCGGCGAGGACGGCCGCCGCGGTGCGCAGCGCGGCGAGATGGGCGGTGGCGTACCGCTCGTTGGGCGTCTGCAGGCGCGCGGCCTCCGCCAGGCCCGCCCGCGCCTGGGCGAGCAGGTCGAGTGCGGCGGGGGGTGCGGACGAGCGCCGCGGCACCGGGTGGACGTCGCTCGCGGGACCGGTCGGTGAGGGGGCAGGGCCGCCTGTGCGGAGCCGGCGTGCGGCAGCGGCGTACGAGCTGGCCATGACGAGCCTCCTGTCGTCGGGTGACGGCACTCCGGCCGTCCGTGAACCATGGTGGGGGGCACCACTGACAATTCGCCCTGACCTGGGCCTGTCCCGGGCGAAGGGGGTGTCCTGCCCGCGTCGGGCAGCGGCTGCGGCGTCGCTCAGGACCCCGGTGCCCGCCCCTCGGGACCGTCGCCGGCGAGCAGAACCCCGTGACGCACCGCAGGCTGACCGGGCCGCGGCCCCGCCCTGCTCCCGGACGGCCGACTCGCCGCCACGGCACCGGCGAAGGAGACTGCTGTCGTGCGCAATGAGGAGGTCCGGCGTTACGCCTCGTCGGCGCTGCGGATCCTCGCTGTGGCCGCCGTCTACTACGGCTCCGCCAGGCTCGGGCTGCTCCAGCAGTTGGTGCGCGGCCAGGTCACCCCGCTGTGGCCGCCGACGGGCGTGGCGCTGGCCGGGCTGCTGTTCTTCGGGCCGCGGGTCTGGCCCGGCATCGCGCTCGGGGCCTTCCTGGTCAACGTCTCCATCGGCCCGACCGCCTTCGCGGTGACTGCCATCGTCGCCGGGAACACCGCCGCGCCGCTCTGCGCGTACCTGATGCTGCGCCGCGCCGGGTTCCGGCAGGAACTGGACCGGCTCCGGGACGTGCTGGCACTCGTCTTCCTCGGGGCGCTGGGCGGGATGCTGGTGAGCGCGACCGTCGGCACGGCGGCCCTCGTCCGGGCCGGGGCGCTGGAGCCGGGGGGCTTCTGGCCCGCGTGGTCGGTCTGGTGGACGGGCGACGCGATGGGCGTACTGGTGGTCACTCCGTTCCTGCTCGTACTGCGCCGGGCGCGGTGGCCGCTCCCCGCCGGACCGGCCCGCTGGGCGGAGGCTACGGCGCTCGGGCTCTGCACGCTCGGACTGACGCTGTTGGCGACCTCGACGCGGAACTCGTCGCTGCTGTTCCTGGTCTTCCCCTGCCTGATCTGGGCGGCGTTCCGGTTCCAGCTGGCGGGGGCCGCACCGTGCGCGCTGCTGGTGTCGACGCTCGCGATCACGGCCGCGGCCGGGCAGTCGGGCCCCTTCGCCGGGCGCGACCTGTTCGCGAACATGGTCACGCTGCAGGCCTTCAACGGGGTCACGGCACTGACGGCGCTGCTGATGGCGGCCGTGATCACCGAGCGGAACCAGACCCACGAGGAGATCAGGCGCGTCTGCGACCGGCTCGCGGAGATGGTGGCGGGAATCGAACCGCGCGACCGCTGACCCCCTCCTGTTTTGCTTCGTCCCCGGGTACGGAGTAAGTTTTGCACTGACCAGTCAGTTCAAAAGGGGGAGGCCGCGTGGACAGCCCACACGGGGCAGCCGTACGAGCCGAGGGCTTCGGCCTCAAGGGGCCGCGCGGCTGGGCGTTCCGGGAGGTGGACGTCGAGGCCGGCCCGGGTTCGCTCATCGCGATCGAGGGCCCGTCCGGCTCGGGCCGCACCTGCCTGCTGCTCGCGCTCACCGGACGCATGAAGGCGGCGGAGGGGCACGCGGAGGTGGGCGGGCTGCGGCTGCCGCGCAGGATGGCGGCCGTCCGGCGGATCAGCGCGCTGGGGCCGGTCCCCGGGGTGAGCGACCTCGACCCGGCGCTCACCGTAGCCGAGCACCTGCGGGAGCGGGCGCTGCTGCAGCGGCGGTTCGACGGTTCGCTCCGGACGCTGCTGCGGCCACCGGGGGAACGGGCCGCGGCGGCCCGAACGCGGACCGAAGAGGCGCTGGGCCGCGTCGGGCTCGACGTGGACGCCCTGCCGAAGGCGGGGCGCACGGCGGTACGGGATCTCGAACGGCTGGAGACCCTCCGCCTCTCCGTGGCCCTCGCCCTGATCGGCCGTCCGCGGCTGCTGGCCGTCGACGACGCCGACCTCAAGCTCTCCCAGGAGGACCGGGCGGAGGCGTGGGACCTCCTGCGCGGCATCACCGCCGGGGGCACGACCGTGCTCACGGTCTGCAGTGAGGCGCCCCAGGACGCGGTCGTGGTCCGTACGGGCGCGGGGGCGCCGCGCCCGACCCCCGAGGGGGTGCCGGGCGGCGGCGCGGCGGACGGCACACCCGGCACAGTCCACGCGACCGACACGACCGACACGACCGACACGCAGAGCGGGAACGGCACCGGGAACGGGGACGGCGCCGAGCAGGGGGAGGCTGCCGGCGGGTTGCCGAGACCCCCGGCGGCCGGGAACGGCGACCCGTCGAAGGCCGCCGCCGGGGCGGCCCGGGAGACGGACCCCGGCGCCGAGGCGACCGGGGAGGCCGGAGCGGAGCCGGCGGCCGCCTCCGAGAGCACCGCGAAGGACGCCGGCACCGCAGCAGCTACGGCCGTGGGCGCGGACGAGGTCACCGCCACGGACCCCGCCGGCCGCACCCGCACGCACGACGGCGGGACCGGGACCACGCACGTGACCACGCACGACACCGAGGAGGGGGCGGCCGATGCGCTCGCCGAAACTGGCCGCGCTTGAGCTGAGGCGATTCGGCAGGGGCAGACTGCCGCGCGCCGCGCTCGTGGCGGTACTCCTGCTCCCGCTCCTCTACGGCGCTCTGTACCTGTGGTCGTTCTGGGACCCGTACAGCCGCCTCGACAGGATCCCCGTGGCGCTCGTCAACGACGACAGGGGCGCTACCGCCGCCGGGAAGAAGATCGCCGCGGGCGACGAGATCACCGAGGGCCTGCGCGAGAGCGACGTGTTCGACTGGCACGAGGTGAGCGCCCGGGACGCCCGCGAGGGCGTCGAGGACGGTACCTACTACCTGTCCCTGACCATGCCCGCCGACTTCAGCGAGCGCATCGCCTCCGCCTCCGGCGACGCTCCGGAGACCGGGGCGCTTGAGGTGCGGACGAACGACGCGAACAACTACATCGTCGGGCAGATATCCCGCACGGTCTTCGCCGAGGTGCGCAAGTCCGCGTCCAAGAACGCATCCCGCTCCTTCCTCGACAAGATCTTCATCTCGTTCTCCGACATCCACGACGCGACCGAGAAGGCCGCGAAGGGCGCCGACGAGCTGAAGGGCGGCATCGGCAAGGCGAAGGAGGGCTCCAAGGAACTCGCCGACGGCCTGAAGGACGCCAAGGACGGCAGCGGCAGGCTCGCCGGCGGCATCACCCGCCTCGACAACGGCGCCGAGAAGCTGGAGAAGGGCGCCCGTGAGGTCGCCGCAGGCACCCAGCGGCTGGCCGACAAGGTCAACGGCATCGCGGCCGACGTCCGGCCCTACATCAAGGACAAGGGCGCCACGATCGGCGAGCACGCGCGGTTCGTGGAGAACGGCGCCCGCGCCGCCCGCAGCCATCTCGACCTCCTCGTGACGACCGCCCCCGCCGCCGCGACCAAGGCGCACGACGCCGCCGACGAGGCGGCCGCGCTGCACAAGTCCCGCTGCGAGGACGCCGTCCTGCCCGACCCCGCCGTCTGCTCCGTGCTGGAGAAGGCCAAGACCGCGACGGCCGACTCCGCCGCGGTCGCCGACGACGTCGCCGAGCTGGTGCGGGACAACAGCGGCGAACTGGAGCAGCTCGACGCCCGGCTCGTCCGGATCCAGAAGATGGCCAAGGACCTCGCCGACCGCTCCCCCACCCTCGCGGACGACGTCGAGAAGGCCGTCGCGGACGTCAACCGGCTGAACTCCGGAGCGCACAAGGTCGCCAAGGGCGCGGGCGACCTCCACGAGGGCCTGGGGAGCGCGCGCACCGGGTCCACCGACCTCGACACCGGTGTGGGCAGGCTCAAGAGCGGTGCGCACGACCTCGACGGCGGCATGTTCAAGCTCGTCGACGGTTCGGGAGAGCTGGCCGGCGGGCTCAACGACGGCGTCGGCAAGATCCCCGACTACGGCAAGCAGGAGCGCGACCGCCGCACGGACGTGATGGCCGATCCGGTGCAGCTCGCGTCCCAGTCCCTGCACAAGGCGGACAACTACGGCACGGGCTTCGCCCCCTACTTCATCCCGCTCTCCCTCTGGGTGGGCGCCATGGTGGCGTACATGCTGATCCAGCCGCTCAACCGGCGCGCCCTCGCCGCAGGCGCCTCGGCCTGGCGGATCGCCGTCGCCGGCTGGCTGCCGGTCGCCGCGATCGGGCTGCTCCAGGTCGGCGCGCTGATGGCCGTGCTCCACTGGGGCCCGGGGCTGCGGATGGCCCGCGCCGCGGGGACGGTCGGCTTCCTCGCCCTGGTCGTGTGCTGCTTCGCCGCGATCATCCAGTGGCTCAACGCCCGCTTCGGCGCGGCCGGCCGCATCCTCGTGCTCGCGCTGCTGATGCTGCAGCTGACCTCGGCGGGCGGCACGTACCCCGTCCAGACGAGCCCGGCGTTCTTCAACGCCGTCCACCCCTTCCTGCCGATGACGTACGTGGTCGAGGCGCTGCGCCGGCTCATCACGGGCGGCGGCGTCGGACCGGTGTGGCAGGCCGCGGCCGTCCTCGCGGCGTTCACCGCCGGGGCGCTCGCCCTCACCGCCCTGTCGGCACGTCGCAAGCAGGTGTGGACGTTCGACCGTCTTCACCCCGAGCTGAGCCTGTGAGACGGGCGGACCTGTGAGAATCGGCACCATGAACAGCGGCAGCACCCGGAGACAGGCCACCCGCGCCAAGCTCTACGAGGCGGCGGTGACCCTCATCGCCGAACAGGGCTTCTCCGCCACCACGGTCGACGAGATCGCCGAGCGGGCCGGCGTCGCCAAGGGCACGGTCTACTACAACTTCAAGAGCAAGACCGAGCTCTTCGAGGAACTGCTGCGGTACGGGGTCGGTCTGCTGACCTCCTCGCTGCAGGAGGCCGCCGACGAGGCGGAGCGGCGGGGCGGTACCAAGATCGAGGCCCTGGACGGGATGATCCGGGCCGGCCTGGTCTTCATCGACCGCTACCCGGCCTTCACCCAGCTGTACGTCGCCGAGCTGTGGCGCACCAACCGCGCCTGGCAGTCGACGCTGATGGTGGTGCGTCAGCAGGCGGTCGCCGTCGTGGAGACCGTCCTCCGGGAAGGCGTCGAGCGCGGCGAGCTGAGCGAGGAGATCGACATTCCGCTGACCGCGGCCGCGCTGGTCGGGATGGTGCTGGTGGCGGCGCTCGACTGGCAGGCGTTCCAGCGGGAGCGGTCGATCGACGACGTGCACGCGGCCCTCTCCCGGTTGCTCCACGGGCGGGTCGGCGGCTGCTGACGCTCATGCCCCCACTCGGTCACGGGCGCTCCCTGCAGCGGTGACCGCAGCGCCCGCCGAGGGCACCGGGCGCACGAACGACGAGTGCCGGTGCGGCGAAGCTCGATCCCCCCGAGCTTCGCCGCACCGGCGATCCCCCCGTCGTCGCCCCGTCCCCGTACCGCTGTTCCCCCGGGTCCGGGCAACCCCCGTTCGCAGGTGCGCCGCGCCGTTCCGCCGCCCCGTGCCGGCGGTGCCGGCGCCGCGCCCCTCCGTGGCCTCCACTCTTCCGTCCGCGCCGGTCGGGCCCCATCCGCGCGGCTACTCATCTCCCGCACTAGGTACGGATACTCAGAGGCCCGCGCTCATCCCCAGGCGCTCCGGTTGCGGGCAGGTCACGACCGCGTCCGGGTCCACCCGGTGGCGGCGGTCATCACGGCACGCGCTCGTGCCGGGGCCGGTGGGTCCCCCGCCTCGCGGGTCCGCCGTCCCCTGCGGGGACCGCCGCCCCGGTGGCTGTCGGACGCTGCCGATACAGTCCCTGACATGGCACGGATTGTGGTGATGGGCGCCGGGATGGGCGCCATGGCGGCGGCCGCCCGGCTGGCCGTGGCGGGCCACCGGGTGACGGTGTTCGAGCGGACGGGCACGTACGGCGGCGCGGTGCGCCGGTTCGAGCGTGCCGGATTCGCCTTCGACACCGGGCCCGGTCTGCTCCATCTGCCCGCCGTCTGGCGGGACTTCTTCGTGAAGACCGGCAAGGAGCCGCTGGAGGAGTGCGTGGAACTGGTCCAGGTGGACCCGGCGAGCCGTCATCTCTTCGCGGACGGCACGGCCGTGACCCTGCCGAACGCCTCGCGTGCGGGTGTCGTCTCGGCGCTGGACGGGGCTCTCGGCGGCGGAGCGGGCGAGCGCTGGGGCGATTTCCTGGTGCGTGCGCGGGATGCCTGGGACCGTTCGCGGCGCCCGCTGCTGGAGGAACCGCTCCCCGCGGAGACCTCCCGCTTCGCCCGGGACCCGTACCCGGCGCTCAAGGGCGGCCTGTTGCGCCGCCCGGCTCGCACCCTGGCCGAGGTGGGCCGGCGTGAGCTGCGGGATGCGCGGCTGGCGGCGCTGCTGGAGAGCCACGCCCTGGCGTACGGCTTCGACCCCGCCACCGCGCCCGCGGCGGCCGCCGTCCTGCCCTACATGGAGCAGACCTTCGGCACTTGGTACGTGCGGGGCGGGATGCGGGCCCTCGCGGACGCGGTCCACGAGCGGTGCCTCGCACGGGGGGTGGAGTTCGTCCTCGGCACCGAGGTGACGGAGGTACGGATCGAGGACGGCCGGGCGGTCGGCGTGGAGCTGGCCGACGGCGGCACGGCCGAGGCCGACCATGTGGTCGTGGGCGCACCCGTGCCCGCGCTGTACCGGGACCAGATCCTGCCGTGGGCCTCCCAGGACGAGTGGCCGCACCACCAGTCGGCTGTGCGGACCGGCCGGTTCACCGTCTGCCTGGCACTGCGCGGCACCCGTGCTGCGGACGCGGCGCACCGGACGGTGGTGCACTCGCCCGACCGGGCCGGGGAGTCGGCGGCGCTGGCCGCGGGACGGCTGTGCGAGCGTCCGACGGTCGTGGTGCTGCGGCCCGACGACGAGCGACTGCGGCCCGGCGACCACGAGGCGGTCACGGTGACCGCGACCGTGCCCGCCGGGACCGGCGACCGGATGCCGGACCTCCCCTGGGGCGAGCACGCCACGGGCGGGGACGCCGAGGGCGTGGAGGCGTTCGCGGACCGGATGACGGCGGCCGCGGAGGCGGCCGTTCCCGGTCTCCGGGAGCGGCTTCTGTGGCGCGAGGTGCGCACACCCGCCGACACCCTCCGGGAGACGGGCACGCCCCGGGTGCCCGGACCGGCACTGGCCGGAGCGGGCGGAGCACTGCTGCCCGCGGCGAACGTCTCACCGGTGCCGGGGGTGTACTTCGCGGGCGGCTGGTCGCATCCCGGCGGCGGACTCGCGCACAGCGGGATGTCGGGCGCGCTGGTGGCCGGCCTCATCGTGGAGGGCGCGGACTTCCGCGGTTCGCAGTGAGCTGATCCGGGCCTCGCGTCGCCGGAGGGCCGCGCTCTCCGGGGCGACCGCGGGCGTCGAAGGCCCCGCCGTGCGGTTCCGTGTCGCGGCGGGGACCGGGCGGCGGCGGAACGTGCGCCACCTGTCCCGAACGGCCCGCTCCGGGCCGTTCACCGCGCCGGAGCGCTCGGAGGTCGGGGCGCCGGCGACCGGTCCCGGCCCCGCGTCCCGGAGTTCCCAGGGTCCGGCTGCACTCCCCGACCTGCCCCGGGACACGGGTGGTCCAGCGGGCGCGGGAGTCTCAGTAGCGGTAGGTCTGGCCGTTGGGGTCGTTCTGGTGGCCCTGGTCGTAGCCGTACTGCGAGGGCTGCTCCGCCGGCGGCGGGGCCTGGTCCCCGTCGCGCTGGAGCGGCACCCACACACCGCCCGGCGGCGTCTCGTGGTAACCCTGCGGCGCGTACGGGTCGGCGTACTGCTGCTGGCCGCCGTAGCTCTCGTACGAGCCGTAGCCCTGCGTTCCGCCGCCGGCGTAAGGGTCGGACCAGGCGGCGTACTGCTGCTGCCCGCCGCCGGTGTCGTAGTCGTACGACCCCGCGTACGCGTCATGGGTCCCCGCCGGCTGCTGGTATTCGTGGCCCTGCGCGTAGGCGTCGGCGTAGCCGGTGGAGTAGCCGCCGTAGTGGGATTCCTCGCCGGCCTGGGTGTGGTCCGCCGTGTGGGCCGCGTCGGAGTAGACGCCGTACTGCCCGGTGTCCTCCGGGAGCGGCTGCGGCTCGTAGACGGCTGTGGTCTCGGCGGACGGGGAATCGTCCTGGTCGGGACCGGACGGACGGGGACGGCCGGCGGCGTCGTAGGGGTCCTCGTAGTCGATGCCCGTCACCTCCAGCACGGGGTCACGGTCGACGGGGGCGGCGGACCTCCGGCGGCGGCTGGAACCCGGACTGCCGCCCAGCGCCCAGCCCGTGGAGAAGCCGCGCCGGAAGGAGAGCGTGACGTACGTCTGGCCGACCGCGAAGGCCGCCGCACCGACGCCGATCACGATGACGTTCGGCATCAGCACACCGACGACCACGCCCAGGAAGCCGACGAAGGCGACCAGGCGCCAGCGCAGCCGCGCCTTGTACTGCAGCAGCACCTCGCCGAGCAGCCACAGCGCGACAATGCCGAACGCGATGTAGAGCACCGTCCAGCCCATGCCCGCCCCTCTCCTGCGGCCTTCCGCCCGGGGTTGCGGCGGGTGCGGCCGTTCACGTCTGCTGGTGCAGCCCGAGATTCTCGTAGATTTCGAGCGTCGCGGTGGAGTTGTTGAGCGTGATGAAGTGCAACCCGGGGACGCCCTCCGAGAGCAGCCGTGCGCAGAACTCCGTCGCGAACTCGATACCGATGGAGCGTACAGCGGCGGGGTCGTCCGCGACGGCGCGGATCCTCTGTTCGAGTTCGGCGGGGAACGACGCGTTGCTGAGCTGCGCGAACCGTTCGATCTGCTTCACGCTGGTGACGGGCATGATCTCAGGGATGATCGGGGTCTCGCAGCCCGCCTCCGCGACGCTGTCGCGCAGCCGCAGATAGTCCTCAACGCGGAAGAACATCTGGGTGATCGCGTAGTCCGCGCCGGCGCGGCACTTGTCCACGAAGTGCCCGATGTCCGTCTCCCAGTCGCTGGAGCGGGGGTGCATCTCGGGGAAGGCCGCCACGCCGACGCAGAAGTCGCCCGACTCCTTGATCAGCCGGACGAGCTCCGCCGCGTACCGCACGCCCTTGGGATGCTCGACCCACTCGCCCATCGGGTCGCCGGGCGGGTCGCCGCGGACGGCCAGGATGTTCCTGATCCCGGCGTCCGCGTACTGGCCGATCATATTGCGCAGCTCCGCGACGGAGTGGTTGACCGCGGTGAGGTGCGCGACCGGGGTGAGCGTGGTGTCGGCGGCGATCTGCTGGGTCGCCTTGACCGTGCCCGCGCGGGTGGATCCCCCTGCTCCGTAGGTCACCGAGACGAAGTTGGGCTGTACCGCCTCGACACGCCGCAACGCGTTCCAGAGGTTCCGTTCGCCCTTCTCCGTCTTGGGCGCCCAGAACTCGAAGGAGTACGAGGTCTTGTCGGTGGCGAGCAGCTCGCGCACGGTGCGTGCGCGATCGGTCCGGGTGGAAGCTGTGCCGAGGGCCATAGTCGCAGGTTATCCACGGGGCAGCGGTCTCCCAACCGGATTCCACCCATCGGACACCTATCGCTCATGAAACGGCCTGCTGCGCGTGGGCCCGTATCCGCTCGGCGAGACGGGCGGCGGCCTCGGCGGGGTCGTCGGCCTCCGTGATCGCCCGGACGACGACGACCCGGCGGGCGCCCGCCTCCAGCACCTCGTCGAGGTTGCCGGAGTCGATCCCGCCGATCGCGAACCAGGGGCGGGCCTGGCCGAGCGAGGCCGTGTACCGCACCAGGTCGAGGCCGGGGGCCGGTCGGCCCGGCTTGGTGGGCGTGGGCCAGCAGGGGCCGGTGCAGAAATAGTCGACACCGGGCTCGGCGGCCGCCGCGTCGACCTCCTCCCGGGCGTGCGTGGAGCGCCCGATCAGCACCCCGGTGCCGAGGACCGCCCGTGCCGCGGGCACGGGCAGGTCGCCCTGGCCGAGGTGCAGCACGTCCGAGCCGGCGGCATGGGCGACATCGGCCCGGTCGTTGACCGCGAGCAGCTTCCCGTGGCGGCGACAGGCGTCGGCGAACACGGCGAGGTGCTCCAGCTCCTCGCCGGCCTCCATGCCCTTGTCGCGCAGTTGCACGATGTCCACCCCGGAGGAGAGGACGGCGTCCAGGAACTCCGGCAGGTCGCCCTGGCGTCTGCGGGCGTCCGTGCAGAGGTAGAGCCGGGCGTCGGACAGCGCGGCTCGGGATGCGGACATGGGTGGTACCCCCCCGGGGTGGGTCGGCGGTGTGCGCGCCGGGTGCCGGACGGTCCGGGTCCGGTGCGCGCACCGCATCAGGATCGGTACGGCGGAAGGCGGCGACGTGCTCGGGACGTCGTCAGACGGCGAGCGCCTGGGCCCGGCGCTTCACCTCCGTGCCGCGATTCTCGCTGAGTGCCTCCGCGGGGGTCCCCGGCAGGGTGGGGTCCGGAGTGAAGAGCCACTCCAGCATCTCCTCGTCGGTGAAGCCGTCGTCCTTCAGGAGCGTCAGGGTGCCGGAGAGGCCCTTGACCACCTTGCCGCCCTTGATGAAGGCGGCAGGGACCTGGAGCGTCCGGTTCTCACCCCGGCGCACGGCGATCAGCTGACCCTCCTTGACCAGCTGCCGTACGCGCGTCACCTCGACATCGAGCTTTTCCGCGACGTCGGGCAGGTGGAGCCAGGCAGGGACGAGAGCATCGATCTTTGCGTCAATCTCGGTCACGTGACCAAGCGTGCCATCCCGGACCGACAGTCGGTAGCCGGGCCCGGTCCGGCTGCGGCCTTCAGAGGGACACGGGCCACCTGACCGCCACCCCGGGAGTGCTTCGGGAGCCCCGGGAGTCGTCCCGGGAGTTCTTCGGGAGGCCCGGGAGTCGTCCCGCCGGGGCTCGGGGCACGCCGCCCGCTCGGCAGCGGCGGTCGGAGGTCACAGCACGGCGGCCTTCAGGGGGACGGCCGGGTCGGCGGCGCGCTCGGCGTCGACGCGGGCGCCGACCTCGATGAGTCTGCGCCCCTGGGCCAGGTCCCGGGGCCTGCCGACCGTCAGCAGGGCCACCAGGGCCCCGTCCCGCAGCCACAGCACCGACCAGGAGTCACCCCCCGGGTCGCCCCGGCGCACGAGCGCGTCGGCCGCGCCGTGATGCCCGGCGTACTGGACGAACCGGCCGAACTGCTCCGACCAGAAGTACGGCACCGGGTCGTAGATCTCCCCCGGCTCGGTCCCCTCGCCCGTGTCCGCGCCGACGATGTTGGCCGCGACCGTACGGGGGCCCTGGAGCGCGTTGTCCCAGTGGTGGACGAGCATGCGCCGTCCGTAGCGGCCGGACGGGAAGGAGGCGCAGTCCCCGACCGCGTACACGTCCGGCAGCGAGGTGCGCAGCCGCTCGTCGGCGGTGACCGAGCCGTCGGGGCCCAGGCCGATGCCGGAACCGGCGAGCCAGCGGGTCGCCGGCCGGGCGCCGATGCCGACGACGACGGCGTCCGCGGGCAGCCGCCGGCCCCCTTCGAGGACCACGGTGCCCGGCTCGACGGCCGCGACCCGCGCGCCGGTGAGCAGTTCGGCGCCGGCCTCGGCGTACCACGTGGCCATCGGGGCGGTGACCTCGGCCGGCAGCGCTCCCGGCAGCGGGCGGTCGGCGGCCTCGACGACGACGGCCTCGCAGCCCGCCTCGCGCGCTGCGGTGGCGAACTCGGCGCCGATCCAGCCCGCGCCGACGACCACGATGCGGTGGCGTCGCTCCAGCACCGGGCGGAGACGCTCCGCGTCGTCGAGGGTGCGCAGCAGATGGACCCCGGGGACGCCCTCCGCGCCGGGGAGGGTGACCGGCTCCGCTCCGGTGGCGATGACGAGGACGTCGTACGGGACGGGCCCGGCGGGCGTGTCCAGCTCGTGCTCCCCGGGGCGCAGGCCCGTGACCTCCAGGCCCAGCCGGAGTTCGACGTCGAGCGCGTCGAAGTCGACGTCGAAGGCGGAGTCCTCGGCCTTCCCGAGCAGCACGGCCTTGGACAGCGGGGGCCGGTCGTAGGGCTGGTGCGGTTCGGCGCCGATGAGTCCGATGCCGCCGGTGAAGCCCTGTTCGCGCAGGGCCACGGCGGTCTGCACACCGGCCATGCCCGCCCCGACGATGACGACTCGGCGGCTCGGCGCCGTCTGCTCGCTCTCAGTCACCCGGCCACCCTAACCACCTGACGACATGTCAGGAAGGCAGCTGCTCCACGACGCTCGTGCCGCACCCCTGACGGGACTCCCACTCCCAGGTCTCCTCGAGCCGCACCCGACCGTCGGGGAGGTCGACGACGGTGGACGCGCAGTGCCCGGAGGATGTCGTCCCGTCCTGGCCGAGCTGGACGTAGCGGAAGTCCAGGCGGTCCCCCTCGCGGGTACCGACGAGACGGCCGCGGACGACGTCGCCGCCGGCGTACTCGGCCCAGATCCGGCCCCCGTCCTCGTGGTACGTGAACCTGGTCCGGGTGCCGACCTGGCCGGGCGACTGGTCGGCGACCGGGGCGAGGACGAGTCCGTCGAGCGAACGGGCCACGGCGGCGGCTCCCTTACCGGGGGTTGGCGACGAGAGTTAGGGTGGCCACCGTACTGCTACTCGCGGGAGCCCGGAGCACCGGGCTGAGAGGGAGGCTGAGGCGGCCTCCGACCGTACGAACCTGATCCGGGTCATGCCGGCGAAGGGAGGGTCCGGACGCGCATGCATCCAGGACAATCACCAGGACATTCCCCAGGACGCACCACGGACGTCCTCGTCGTCGGGGGCGGCGTCATCGGCCTCGTGACCGCGTGGCGGGCGGCGCAGCGCGGACTACGGACCGCGCTCGCCGACCCCGAGCCGGGCGGCGGGGCGGCACAGGTCGCGGCGGGCATGCTGGCGGCCGTCACGGAGCTCCACTACGGCGAGGAGACGTTGCTCGGGCTGAACCTCGCCTCCGCGGAACGCTATCCGCGGTTCGTGGCGGAGCTCGAGGAGGCGAGCGGCGAGGACACCGGGTACCGCTCCTGCGGGACGCTCGCCGTGGCCCTCGACGCGGACGACCGGGCACATCTGCGCGAACTGCACGCGTTGCAGCGGCGCTTCGGGCTGGATTCCGAGTGGCTCTCCGGCCGGGAGTGCCGGCGACTTGAGCCCATGCTGGCACCGGGCCTGCGGGGCGGGCTGCGGGTGGACGGCGACCACCAGATCGATCCCCGGCGGCTGGCCAGGGCGCTCGTGGTGGCCTGCGAACGCGCAGGGGTGGTGTTCCACCGGCGGTGGGCGGAGCGGCTGTCGGTGGTACGGGGCCGGGCGGCCGGGGCCGTGCTGGCCGGCGGCGACGAGATCCCGGCCGGCCAGGTCGTACTGGCCGCGGGCAGTCTCAGCGGCCGGCTCCGGGGCGTGCCCACGGCGGCGCTCCCCCCGGTGCGCCCGGTCAAGGGCCAGGTGCTGCGGCTGACGGTGCCGCCCGCCTACGCCCCCTTTCTGTCACGCACGGTCCGGGCCGTGGTGCGCGGCAGCCAGGTCTACCTCGTGCCGCGCGAGAACGGCGAGCTGGTGGTGGGCGCGACCAGCGAGGAGCTCGGCTGGGACACCACGGTCACGGCGGGCGGCGTGTACCAGCTGCTGCGCGACGCGCACGAGCTGGTGCCCGGCATCACCGAACTGCCGCTGACCGAGACCCGGGCGGGACTGCGCCCCGGCTCGCCCGACAACGCCCCGGTGCTGGGTCCCGCGGAGCTGCCGGGTCTGCTTCTCGCCACCGGCCACTACCGCAACGGCGTCCTGCTCACCCCGGTGACCGGCGACGTCATGGCGCACGCCCTGCTCACCGGTGAACTGCCGGACGAGGCACGGGCCTTCACCCCAAGCCGTTTCTCCCCCGCCCAGCAGGAGGTGCCCGCATGACCGCGCCCACGCACACCGTGTCCGTCAACGGCCGGCCGCGCGACGTCGCGGCCGGCACCACGCTCGACGTGCTGGTGGCCACGCTCACCGTCGCGCCCTCCGGGGTCGCGGCCGCCGTCAACGAGAGCGTCGTCCCCCGTGGCGAGTGGCCGGGGACGCTGCTCGACGAGGGCGATCGCGTCGAGGTGCTCACCGCGGTTCAGGGAGGCTGACGGCATGGCCGACGACCGCTTCGTACTCGGCGGGACGGAGTTCTCGTCCCGGCTGATCATGGGGACGGGCGGGGCGCCCAGCCTCGACGTGCTGGAGCGCGCGCTGGTCGCCAGCGGCACGGAGATGACCACGGTCGCGATGCGCCGCCTCGACCCGACCGTGCAGGGCTCGGTGTTGTCCGTGCTGGACCGCCTGGGCATCCGGGTGCTGCCGAACACCGCGGGCTGCTTCACCGCGGGCGAGGCCGTGCTCACCGCACGGCTCGCCCGGGAGGCGCTCGGCACGTCCTGGATCAAGCTGGAGGTGGTGGCGGACGAACGGACGCTGCTGCCCGATCCGGTCGAGCTGCTCGACGCGGCGGAGGTGCTGGTGGAGGACGGCTTCATCGTGCTGCCCTACACCAACGACGACCCCGTGCTTGCGCGGAGGCTGGAGGACGTGGGCTGCGCGGCGATCATGCCGCTCGGCTCTCCGATCGGCTCCGGGCTGGGCATCCGCAACCCGCACAACTTCCGGCTGATCACCGAGCGCGCCCGGGTGCCGGTGATCCTGGACGCGGGCGCCGGCACGGCGTCGGACGCGGCACTGGCGATGGAGCTGGGGTGCTCGGCGGTGATGCTGGCCTCCGCCGTCACCCGGGCGCAGGAACCGGTCGTGATGGCGGAGGCCATGCGGCACGCGGTCGAGGCGGGCAGGCTGGCCCACCGGGCGGGCCGTATCCCGCGGCGGCACTTCGCCGAGGCCTCGTCCCCCGTCGAGGGACGGGCGGCGCTGGATCCGGAGCGCCCTGCCTTCGGGTGACGGCGCCCGGCCCCGCGGACGACGCCCTCTCTTCGATGACGCACGTCACAGGTGCGCTGCAGCCCCGGCCGGGGGGCCGGGGCCGGGTGTCCGGGCTCGTAGACTCGCCTGCGTGGATACGACCCTTCAGGACCCCCTCGTCGGGCGGGTGCTCGACGGCCGCTACCGCGTCGACGCGCGTATCGCCGTCGGCGGGATGGCCACGGTCTACCGGGCCGTGGACACCCGGCTCGACCGGGTGCTCGCCCTCAAGGTGATGCACCCGGCGCTCGCGGCGGACGCCTCGTTCGTCGAGCGCTTCATCCGCGAGGCGAAGTCGGTGGCCCGGCTGTCCCACCCCAACGTCGTCGGGGTGTACGACCAGGGAGCCGAGGGCGCGTACGTCTACCTGGCGATGGAGTACGTCGCCGGGTGCACGCTCCGCGACGTGCTGCGGGAGCGGGGCGCGCTCCGCCCGCGGGCGGCCCTCGACATCCTGGAGCCCGTGCTGGCCGCGCTGGGCGCCGCGCACCGGGCCGGGTTCGTCCACCGGGACATGAAGCCCGAGAACGTCCTGATCGGCGACGACGGGCGGGTCAAGGTCGCCGACTTCGGCCTGGTCCGGGCCGTGGGCTCGGTGACCAGCACCACGGGATCGCTGCTCGGGACCGTCTCCTACCTCGCGCCGGAGCAGATCGAGTCCGGCACGGCGGACACCCGCGCCGACGTGTACGCCTGCGGTGTCGTGCTCTACGAGATGCTCACCGGCGGCAAGCCGCACTCCGGCGACACCCCGGCCCAGGTGCTCTACCGGCACCTCAACGAGGACGTGCCACCACCGTCGGCCGCCGTCCCCGGGCTCGCCCCGGAACTGGACGGCCTGGTGGCCCTCGCCACCGCCCGGGACCCGGAGTCGCGTCCCCACGACGCCGTCGCCCTGCTCGGCCGGACCCGCGAGGCCCGTGCCGGGCTCGGCGAGGACCAGCTCGACGCCGTACCGCCGCAGGCAAGGACGCCGGGCGCGGAGTCGTCCGCCGGTTCCGAGGACCGGACGAGCGTGATCGCGCGGCCGCTGCCCACCGGCGAGTCCGCCGACCGGACGAGCCGGCTGGAGATGCCGCCCGCCGGTCCCCCGCCGTCCCGTCCGGCCGGGCGGCGGCCGGCGGCCCCGCGCCGGGGGTTGCTCGCCGCCGTCGTCGCCGTGCTGCTGGTCCTCGGTGCCGGGGCGGGCGTCTGGTACATCAATTCCGGCCAGTTCACCCGCGTGCCCACCGTCCTCGGCCAGAGCGAGGCCGCGGCGAAGCAGCGGCTGTCCGCCGCCGGTCTGGACGTCGAGGCCGTCAGAAAGGGCTTCAGCGACGCCTACGACCGGGGCACCGTCATGGACGTGGACCCCGACCCCGGGCAGCGCATCCGCCACAACGGCTCGGTCACGCTCGTCATCTCGCGCGGCCCCGAGATCGTCAAGGTCCCGGAGCTGGAGGGCCTGAAGCTCGCCGACGCCAGAAGCACCCTCCGCAAGGCAGGTCTCGCCCCGGGCGTGATCACCAGGGAGTTCAGCGACGAGGCCGCCCAGGGCACGGTGATCGGTTCCGACCCGGCCGCGGGCACCGAGCGCCGTCCGGACTCCGCGGTCGCGCTCGTCGTCAGCAAGGGCGCCCCGGTCGACGTCCCGGACGTCACCGGTGACTCCGTCGGGGACGCCACGAGCACGCTGGAGGACGCCGGGTTGAAGGTGCAGGTGGCGCCGGAGCGGATCCACTCCCCCCAGGAGGCGGGGACCGTCGCCCGGCAGTCGCCCGCCGAGGGCTCACAGGCCGCCGGCGGCGACACCGTCACCCTCACGGTCTCCAAGGGACCGCGAATGGTCGAGGTCCCCGACGTCACCGGGGACTCGCTGGACGACGCCCGGCGCGAACTCCAGGAGGCGGGCTTCGAGGTCAAGGTGGAGCGGGCCTTCCCGTTCCTCGGCGACACCGTCGAGCGCCAGTCCGTCGAGGGCGGCGAGCAGGCGGCCGAGGGCAGCACGATCACGATCACGACCAAGGGGCTCTAGTTGTATTGCCCTGTGAGGTTGGGGACGCGGGTGGCGGGTGGTTGGCCTTTCAGCGCGGTGTGTCCGCGGTGGTGATTGTAGGTGTGCAGCC
>NZ_JBFAMM010000037.1:0-13272 GCF_040656535.1 Streptomyces sp. NPDC049887
GCTTCCCCGACAACGTGGCGGCCGGTATCCCCCGGGCCTCGGCCGTGCTGATCCTCAACGACCACGACACCGGCTACCCCTTCGCCTGCCTGGAGGGCTCGATCATCAGCGCGACCAGGACGGCCGCCTCGGCGGCGCTGGCGGCGGACCGGCTCAGCCGGGGACGGGCGGCCGGGCGCCCGGCGCGGGTCGGGTTCTTCGGCACGGGACTCGTCGCCCGCTACATCCACACCTTCCTCGCCGGCACCGGCTGGTCCTTCGACGAGATCGGTGTCCACGACGTGGCGCCGGAGAGCGCGGCCGGGTTCCGCTGCTACCTGGAGCAGTCGGGCACGGCGGGCCGGATCAGTGTGCACGACGACCCCGAGGAGCTGATCCGCTTCAGCGACCTCGTGGTCTTCGCGACCATCGCCACCGAGCCGCACGTCACCGACCCGTCCTGGTTCGCGCACAACCCGCTGGTGCTGCACGTGTCCCTGCGCGACCTCGCCCCGGAGATCCTGCTCGCCTCGGCCAATGTCGTGGACGACGTCGAGCACTGCCTCAGGGCCGACACCTCCCCGCACCTGGCGGAGCGGCTGACGGGCGACCGCGCCTTCCTGGACGGCACGCTCGACGACGTGATCGCCGGCCGGGTGGCGCTCCCGGCGGACCGGCCGGTGGTCTTCTCGCCGTTCGGCCTCGGAGTGCTGGACCTCGCGGTCGGCGCATGGGTGTACGACGAGGTGGCGCGCTCCGGCGGGCTGCACGTCGTCGACGGCTTCTTCCACGAACTGCGCCGGTTCGGCTGAGCCGCCCGGATGCCAGTGAGGAGGCACCTTGCAGGACTGGTCCCCCGGAGAGATCAAGGGTCAGGTCTCCGTAGCAGCTACGGACGACGCAACGGCCGCTGACGCAGGGGCCCGACGGGCCCGCTGCAGATGAGGAGGCCATCGTGCCTGTCATATCCGTTCCCCAAGACTTCAACGAAGACGATCTCTACATCGACCTCGAGTCGATATTCGGGCGCTCGCTCTTCCTGAAGTGCGAGGGCTTCAACTTCGCCGGTTCGATCAAGCTGAAGGCCGCGATCGAGATGGTGGAGGCCGCCGAGAGGGACGGAGTCCTGACGCCGGATTCGATCCTCGTGGAGTCCTCCTCGGGCAACCTGGGCGTGGCACTGAGCATGATCGCGGCGAGCAAGGGCTACAGGTTCCTGTGCGTCACCGACTCCCGCTGCAACCTGACGACCCGGCTGATGATGGAGGCCCTGGGCAGCCAGGTGCACGTGATCGCCGGCCAGGAGGCCAACGGCAGCTTCCTGGGCGCGCGGATCGACTACCTCCGTGCGCTGTGCGCCTCCGACAGCCGGTACGTGTGGCTCAGCCAGTACACCAACCCGGGCAACTGGAAGGCGCACTTCCGCAGGACGGCACCCGAGATCGCGCGTCGGTTCCCCGAACTGGACACGCTGTTCGTCGGCGCCGGGACCACCGGCACGCTGATGGGCTGTGCCCGCTTCTTCCGCGAGTGGCACCGGCCGGTGCGGGTCATCGCGGTGGACAGCGTCGGCTCCGTGTCCTTCGGCGGTGAGGCGGGGCGCAGGATGATCCCGGGCCTGGGGATGAGCATCCGTCCCCCGCTGCTCGACGAGTCCTTCGTGGACGAGGTCATCCGGGTGGAGGAACGGGACACCATCCGGGCCTGCCACCGGCTGGCCCGCCGGGGGTTCCTGTTCGGCGGCTCCACGGGCACCGTCGTCAGCGGCGCGATGGGCTGGCTCGCCGAGCACGGCGGCGACGGGCGCACGGCGGTGGCCATCGCACCCGACCTGGGCGAGCGCTACCTCGACACCGTCTACCAGACCAACTGGCTGCACGGTCTCTACGGTGACGACGTGCTGGACCCCGAACTGGCGAACGCCGAGTCCTGGATCCTGCCCACCCCTCCCCCGCCGGCGCCGTCGCCGGGCGGGCGACGTCCGCACCTGCGCACGGGCGACCGCGCGGAACGCCGGCGCCACCGGCGCAAGAGCGGCGGGGAACCGTGAGCTCCGCGGCCTCGGACGTGGCGTCACGACGGGCCCCCGGCCCCACCGCTCCACCGGCGGCCACCAGGACGTGACCGGCCGCCGCCCGCTGCCGCGACCCCGCCTCCGGCTTCGGCCGGAACGGGTGGGTGGCAGGGAGGGAGGAGGTGGGTGGGCGCAGTGGGCGGGTGGGCAGGCCCTGCTCACAGAGGCGCCAGCCGGTGGCCCAGTCCGGGCAGGTCCGGAAGCTGGACATGACCCGTACCGTTCGTCGCCGCGAAGGTCTCCGGGGCGAGGGGCTCCTGTTCGACGAGCAGGGGGCCGACCAGGTCGGGCGGGACCGTGGCGTGCGGGAGGGCCGCCGAGAGATGGGCGGCGGCGAGGGTGGCGACGCCCAGCTCCGGCATGCTGCCGATCTTCACGGACAGGCCGGCGGCCTCGGCGACGGCGGCGATCTGCCTCGCCCTGTGGAGCCCACCGACCTTCAGGATCTTGATGTTGAGCACATCGGCGGCGCCGCGGCGGACGATCTCCAGTGCGTCGTGGAGCGACTGGAGTGACTCGTCGGCCATCACTTGTGCGCCGCCCTGGGCGCGCAGCGCGGCGAGCCCGGCCAGGTCCCATCGGGGCAGGGGCTGTTCGACGAGGTCGAGCCCGGCGTCGGCGAGACGGGCGACCGTGCGGAGCGCGCTGCCGGGCGCGTACCCCTCGTTGGCGTCGAGGGAGAGCGATACGGAGTCGGGGACGGACTTCCGTACGGCGGCGACGAGTTCGACGTCCCGATCGGGGTCCTCGCCGCCCTTGAGCTTGATGTGGGGGAAGCCGCGCTCGGCGTACTGCGCCGCCTCCTCGACGCTCTCCGCGACGCTGCCGAGTCCGACGACCCATGTGGTGGGCACACGATGTGTGACCGCCCCGCCCAGGAGGAAGTGCGCGGGCCAGCCCGCGGCGCGGGCGGCCAGGTCGTGGAGGGCGAGGTCGAGCGCCGCCTTGGCCAGGTGCTGGCCGCGGATCGCGGCGTCCATGGCCGCGTGCGCCCCGGCCAGGTCGCGCGGGTCGCGGCCGATGAGGGCGGGCGCGGCGTGCTCGGTGAGGGCGGCCCGCAGCCCGGCCAGGGTCTCCCCGGTGTAAGCGGTCATCGGCGAGGCCTCGCCGAAGCCCGACGCCCCGTCGCTGGTGCGTACCTCCACCAGCAGGCTGACGAGTTCGGGGCTGGTGCCGCTGCTGATCGCGAACGGGCGTCGGTAGGGGGCGCGGACCACTCGGGTGTGGAACGAGGCGATCTTCAAGCCGGCTCAGCTCCTTCGCAGGCGTCGTTTCGGTCCGGACCGTAACTTCCCTCACGGCGGCCGTACGCAAACGGACGCGGGCGGAGGGCGCCGCCGTGACCGAACACCGCCCGCCGGCGCACCGCCTCCGACCCGCGCCGTCCCGTCGGAAGCACCGCCCCGCCCGGCGGTCCACCGCCTACAGCCGGACCCGGTACACGATCGGCGGCCGGCCCGTCTGCCCCTCCTGGCGAATCCCGGTCGGGACGGCCACGCCCGCCCGCTCCAGCCGTTTGAGTATCCGGCGCGCCGTGCGCTGCTGCACCGACAGGTGCTCGGCGACCGTGTGCGCGGTGAGCCCCGCTCCGCGGTCCGCGGAGGCCAGTTCCCGCAGCCGGTCCAGGGTGTGGGGGCTGATGCCGGTCCGCCGCGCCAGCAGCGCCGCTTCCCCGGGAGGGGCGGTCCCGCCGTCGGAGTCCCTCGCGGCCCCGTCGATGACGATGTCGACGTCGTCGCTCATCGACACGACGCCCGCGGCGGCCCCGACGGACCGGGCCCGGTTCACCGCACGGCGCGCCAGTGCCTCCGCCTCGGCGGCGGTGCGCCCGAGGCCGAAACCGATGTGGGCGGTGCCGTGCCGGGCGGCGAGCCCGTCGAGGAAGGGGATACGGGTGAACCGGTCCGTCGCCTTCTCCAGCACGCCCCGGGTGGTGACGACGAGCCGCCGGCCGTCGGGCAGGGCGGCGAGGCTGCCTCCGAGGATCCTCACGTCGTCGGCGAGCCGGTCGTCCGCGCCGGGCAGGTCGATCACCCCGAGGGCGACCTGGGCGTCGCCGCTGTGCCGACCCGCCGTGGCGAGGGCGAGGGCCTGGAGGGTCGAGAGGATCGAGTGCCGCGAGGGTGCGAGCCGTACCGTGTGGGTCCGGTGCTCCAGGAGGTGGAAGGCCGAGCCGAGACAGGTGATCGCGACCCTCGACCTCCCGGTGTCGCGCGCCTCCAGATGGAAGTCGACGAGGTCCTGGGAGGTGAGTCCGGGCCGGTGGGGCAGGACCTGTATGTGCTCGGTGGGGAGCTTCGCCTCCGTGAGCGTCTCCAGCACCTCGTCGCGGCGCAGGGTGTCGATGGAGACACGGGAGACGTCGTGGCCGAGCCGGAGCAGTTCGACGAGCGCCCGCAGCAGGGTGGCACCGCTGTAGGGCACGTACATCGCGGGGCGGTCGAGGACGCCGGCCGCCTCGGCCAGGCTGTGCGGGACGACCCCGGTGAACAGCAGGGCGTCCGCGGCGGACCCGGCGCCGGTGACGGCGTCCGTCGCCTCGTCCTCGTGGCGGTACGGGATCGGCAGCAGCCGGCCCGCGCCCGCCTGGCCGCCGACGGCGACCACCTTGCGGACCAGGTCCTCGGGGCCTATCACGCCGACCGTGAGCGGCATGGCCCGGTCTCCGTTCTGCTGAGGTCGCGGCGGCGACCTGCGGGGGTGTGACGCACGTACCGACGGGGCCGGGGACGCGTTCCGGGGGCGGTTCGCACATGATTGACGGCCGATCACGGGGGTTCTAGTTTCGGCCCAGGCCATAATCGCGTGCTGCCGAGAGGATAATCCCCCGATGCCGCAACGGGAAATGCCACTGCCCACAGTTCTCGAACCGCGCGGCAGGACCTTCGGCGAGGAGGAGCGCGCCGCGGTCCTGCGGGTGCTCGACTCGGCGGTCCTGTGCGGGGCGTTCGGCCGGGAGGCCCGGGCGCTGGAGACGGAGATGGCGGCGCTGTACGGGCGCGCCGAGGCCGTCTCGTCCAGTTCCGGCACGGCCGCGCTGCATCTCGCGATCGCCGCCGCCGGGGTGGGGCCCGGCGACGAGGTCGTCACCACCCCGATCTCGGACTTCGGCACGGTCGCGCCGGTCCTCGCCCAGGGCGGCAGGGTGGTCTTCGCGGACGTGCGGGCGGACGACGGCAATCTCGACCCGGAGGCGGTGGAGGCGGCGATCACTCCGCGCACCCGGGCGGTCGTGGCGGTCCATCTCTTCGGCGGCGCAGCGGACGTGGTCCGGCTGCGGGAGATCTGCGACCGGCACGGGCTGCCGCTGATCGAGGACTGCGCGCAGGCGTGGCTGGGCGAGGACGAGAACGGCCGGCTGCTCGGCACCGTCGGCGACATCGCCTGTTTCAGCCTCCAGCAGTACAAGCACATCACCGCGGGCGACGGCGGCCTGAGCATCACGGACGACCCGGAACTCGGCCGCAGGATGCGGCTGTTCATGGACAAGGGCTGGGACCGCACGGAGGGCCGCATCCACCGCACGATGGGGCTGAACTACCGGATGACGGAGCTGGTCGCCGCGGTCGCCCGGGCCCAGCTGACCCGGGTCGCCGAGGTCGTGCGGGTGCGGCGGGAGCGCGCCGAGCGGTTCGCGGTGGCCGTCGAGGGGCTCGTGCCCTCCCCGCAGGTCCGTCTCCCGTCCCGGCGGACCGGCCACGCCTGGTGGGTGATGCCGCTGCTCGTGGACGACAACTCCCGCTGGGCGGAGGACCTGCGGGCCGCGGGCGTACCGGCGCTGCCGGGCTACCTGGAACGGCCGCTGTACGCCAATCCGGCACTGTCCGGCCATCCGGCGGGCCCGTGTCCCCGGGCGGAGGAGCTGATCGACCGTACGCTGCTGGTGCTTCAGTGGAACGAGGCCTACACCGAGGACGACGTCGACCGGATCGCCCGGGCGCTGGGCGAGGTGGGAGCGCGATGAGCACGAGCACGACGGCCGAGTACGACCGCCCGCCCGCGTACGACTGGCTGACACCCTCGCCACGGGAGCAGGTCGGCTGGGACGTGGACGTGCTGTACGGGCCGTGGCCCCGGCACCATCGGGACATCACGCTGACGGAGGTGCGCCGGCGCCTCGACCGCTCCCCCGTGTGCGGCGCCCTCGCCCTGTCCACGCGCGGGCCGCTGTTCGACGACCGGGCGGGCAACGAGGAGACGCTGCGCGATCTCGCGGACTGCCCGGAGCTGCTGCCGGTGGGCACCGTCGACGTCCGGGACGCGATGACCGCCGAGGACCGGCTGGACGAGCTGGCGGCCGCCGGCGTGCGCTTCCTGCGGCTGTTCACCGTCGAGCAGGCCGCCGACCCGGGCTTCCCCGGCTACCGGCGTGTCGTCGACCTGGCCCTGGCGCGCGGGATGGTGCTGCTCCACGACGGCGACCCGCGCCGCTACGGCCCTCCCCTGATGGACCGCGGGGTCGATGTGGTCTTCCTGGACCTGCATGCGTACCTGCTGGCGGACTTCCTGCTGATGGCACATGAGGAGCCGGGGTTCCGGGTGACGACCCGGATGCTGTCGGGCCCCGACTCCGTGGAGCGGGTCGTGCACTCGGTGGGGGCGCGCCATCTGGTCTTCGGCTCGCGCACCCCGTTCATGGACATCTCGCCGCTGACGCTGCGGCTGCGCTACGCGGACATCTCCGACGACGAGCGCGACGCGATCGCCACGAGGAACATCGAGGAGCTGCTGAGCTGATGCCGATCATCGACGTGCACGCCCATGTGGGTCGCTGGCAGTTCCACCTCACCTGCGGCGACGCGGACGAGAACCTGCGTCTGATGGACCGGTACGGCATCGACCTCCAACTGGTGTCGGCGTCCGAGGCGGTGGTGTACGACGCGGTCGCGGGCAACGCCGCGCTGATGAAGGAGCTGGCGTCCCGGCCGCGTCTGTACGGGTACGCCGTGGTGAACCCGAACCGGATCGAGGAGAGCAGCGCGGACCTGCGCCGCTGTCTGGAGTCCGGCCGGTTCGTCGGCGCGAAGATCCACACGCACTATCCGGGGAGGCTGCCCGGCTCGCGGGAGATGGCCGAGGCCTTCGACGTGGTCGCCGAGGCGGGCGTACCGCTGCTGCTGCACACCTGGGGGCGGGAGGTCGCCCAGCTGCCCGACATGGTGGCCGCGCGCCCGGGACTGCGGGTCGTCATGGGCCACGCGGGCGGGGACGCGTGGCGGGAGGCGGCGCACGCGGCCGCTTCGTGCGAGGGGCTGTACCTGGAGCACTGCCGTACCGCCGCCGACGCGGGCCGGGTCGCCTACGCTCGCGAGGCCGGGGTGCCGGTGGAGCGGATGCTGTTCGGCACGGACGCCACGCTGATCGACCCCTGCTGGTCGCTGGGCGTGCTGCGGGACGCCGGGTTCACCCCGGCGGAGCTGGACCGGGTGCTGTGGCGGAACGCCGCGGAGCTGTTCGGCCTCGAGGTCCCCGCCTGAGTCAGCCGGGCGCCCGAAGTCGGGACCCGGACCCGATTCCCGTCCCGCCGTCGGGCCCGACCCGCGGTGTCCCGGTCCACCGCCGTCCGCCGGGCCGCTCCCCCTGGCCGCCCCGGCCGCCGAAGAACCTCCGCCCCGGCCGGGCGATCCCCCGCCCGCCGGGCGGCCCCGCGCACTCAGCGGAGCACGTCCGGCTCCTTGGCGAGCCCCTCCAGGCAGTCGACCACGGCCCGACGTTCGGCGTCGGGCAGGTCCGGACCGTACGGATCGTGCGCCGCCCCCTCGGGGAGGATGCCCTCCCAGACCGCCGCCCACAGCATGCGCTGCACATAGCCCTCGACGGGGTCGAGGAAGGTGGCCCCGGCGAAGGCGTCGAGCCGCGCCGAGGCCCGGACGAACGCCGTGTGGTCACCCGCGCGCCAGGCGTCCAGCACCGCGGTGGTCAGCGGTACGCGGGCCGCCGCGATGCCGACGAGCGCCGAGTCGGCGCCCCACATCAGCGAGGGCCCGAACATCCGGTCCTCACCGGTGACGACGAGCTTCCCGGTGGGCCGGGCCGCCCGGATCGCGTCCTGGCAGGCCATCGCCCGGTCCAGGGTGGCGAGTTTGAGGCCGGCCGCGGAGGGCAGACCGAGGAGCCTGCCGACCAGTCGCGGCGGATAGGGGTATCCGCCTGCCTCGCCGTGCAGGAAGAAGCCGAGCACGGGAAGCCCGCTCGCGGCGGCCACCTCCTCGTGGAGGGCGACGGCGGCGTCCTCGTCACCGGCCAGCAGGGCCGACGGGTAGACCATGACGGCGTCCGCGCCTCCCTCGGCAGCCTGCACGGCCATCGCGACCGTGGCGTCCACCGCCTCGCGCGGACGCCCGGCCCGCACGGACCGCGGCACGCCGGCGCCCGCCACGACCGGCCCGTCCACCGCCGACCGCCACACCGCGAGGACCCGGCGGCGGTCCTCCTCGGAGAGCTGCAGCCCGCGGCCGGTGTGCGCCCAGACGGCGACTCCGCCGACCGGCCGGCCGGCGATGTGATCGGCGTAGCCCCGCAGTGCGGCGTAGTCGACGACTCCCCGCCCGTCCATGGGGGTTGCGACCGCGGGCAGCACGGTGCCGCGGAGCCGGCGCACCAGCAGGTCCGTCGCGGACATGGGCGTTCTCTCCTGTCTGTCGCGGTCGTCGCCGCTACGCTAGCCTTTACGGTCCGGACCGTAAAGGAAGGGATTCCGCTCCGATGCGCCTCGGCCTCTACGTCAATCTCTATGCCGACAAGGCCGATCGGCCACGGCTGGCCGACGCGGTGGAGCAGGTCCGCCTCGCCGAACAGGCCGGCTTCGCCTGGGTCGTGCTGGGCGAGCGCCATCTGCACCGGCCCGGCTACCACGAGGCGCTCACCTCCCTGGCCTATCTCGCCGCGCACACCGAGCGGATCGGGCTGGCGACGGCCGGGCTGATCGCACCGGTCCACCAGCCGGTGTGGCTCGCCGAGACGCTGGCGCACATCGACGTCCTGTCGGGCGGCCGGCTCACCGCCGGGTTCGTCCTCGGCTACCGGCCCGAGGAGTTCGCGCTGTACGGCATCCGGCCGGAGCAGCGGGTGCCGCGCTTCGAGGAGTGCCTGGAACTGCTCACCCGGCTGTGGACCGAGGACGAGGTGACGTTCGAGGGCCGCTGGACCCGTGTCGAGGGGGCGTACCTGTCGCCGCGGCCCGTGCAGGACCCGAGGCCCCGGATCTGGAACGGCTGCCGGGTGCCCGCCGCGCTGGAGCGCACGGCCCGGATGTGCGACGGCTGGACCACGTCCTTCAACGAGACGGACGGGGAACTGTCCGGGAAGATCCGCGACTACCGGTCGTACCCGCAGGGGCCGGCCTCCCTGGGCGCCGAGGTCATCGTCTGCCGCGAGGGGTACGCGGCCGCGACCACGCAGCGGGCGCGGGCAGCGCTGGAGCGGTCGCTGCGTGGTCTGTACGACGCGTACGGCGACTGGAAGCGCACGTCGGCCGACGCGGGGCGCTACGCCCAGCAGTGGGACGACATCGTGGCCCGCTCGGTGATCGGCTCACCCGGTGAGTGCCGGGAGCGGATCGGCCGTTACGCGGAGATGGGCGCGGACGGGCTGGTCCTGCGCGTGCAGCCGCCCGGGATGCCGCAGGCGGACGCCCTGCGGGCCATCGAGGCGTTCGGGGATCTCGGCGTCTGACCCGGGCCGCCGCGCCTGCCGGCGGAGAGCCGCGTCCGACGGCGCACCGGGCGGGCCGGGCCGATGAGATGACGTGCCGTCACTCGGGAGTCGTGGGCCGACGGCACCGGGTCGGGAGGCGGTCCCGGCGGTGGCAGCGGGGCGCGGTGAGGGTCACGACTTGAGGCCGGAGGTGGCGATCGAGTCGGTGAGATAGCGCTGGAGCAGCCCGAAGACGAGCAGGCAGGGGATGACGGTGATGGTCGCTCCGGCCATGATCTGATTGATCGCCACGTTCTCCCCCTCCAGCGTCGCCAGACCGACGGTGAGGGTGCGCATCTCCTCCGACTGGCCGATGACCAGCGGCCAGAGGAAGTCGTTCCAGTGCCACAGGAAGACGAACACGCCCAGCGTGGCGAGCACGGGCCGGATCAGGGGCACCACGACGGTCGTGTAGATGCGCCATTCCGAGGCCCCGTCGATCTTCGCCGCCTCGAACAGCTCGTCGGGCAGCTGCACGATGAACTGGCGCATCAGGAAGACGGCCTGCGAGTTCGCGAGCGTCGGCACGATCAGTCCCCAGTACGTGTCCACGCCGCCCAGCTCCGAGACGAGGATGTAGTACGGGATGAGCGTGGCCTGGAACGGCACCATCAGCGTCGCCAGGAACGACCAGAAAAGGATCTCCCGGCCGGGGAAGCGCTTCTTGGCGAACGCGTAGCCGGCCATGGACGAGAACAGCAGGATGAGCAGCACCGACACCAGCGAGTACACGAGAGAGTTGACGGCCCAGCGGGTGATGTCGGCGTTCTCCAGGACGTCCGTGAAGTTCGCGAACGTGGCGCGGGTGACGTCGAAGGCGCCCGGGAGGGTCCGGCCCCCGGCGGGGGCGAACGCCACCAGCACCATCACGACGAACGGCGTGACGGTCACGACGGCGACGAGGACGAGCAGCACGGGCAGGCCCAGCCGGGCAACCGGCGGCCGCGGGGCCCGCGGCGTCCCGGCCGGGGGCGCGGCCGAGGGCCCGGGTGCCAGGTGCCGTTCGGCGGATGTGGAGGGGGTGGCCATCAGTCCGGGTCCCTTCCGATGAACCTCCGCTGGACGAGTGAGAAGGCGAGGACGACGAGGAACAGGACCAGGCCGACCGCGCTGGCGTAACCGAAGTCGAAGAATTTGAAGCCGGAGTCGTAGAGGAAGTACACGAGCGAGTAGCTGGCGCGGACCGGGCCGCCCGCCGTCATGACGTACATGGCGTCGAAGACCTGGAAACCGAGGATCGCCTCGATGACGAGGACGAAGAAGAGCACCGGCCGCAGCAGGGGCAGCGTCACCCGGCGGAAGCGCTGCCAGCCGCTCGCGCCGTCGATGGTGGCGGCCTCGGTGACCTCGCGCGGGATGGACTGGAGTCCGGCGAGCAGGATGAGCATGGAGTAGCCGAAGCCCTTCCACGCCGAGGCGGCGGCGATGGACGGCAGGACCAGGGACTCGCTGCCGAGGAAGTCGACGGGGCCGACGCCGAGGGCGCCGAGGGAGGCGTTGAGCAGCCCGTCCTGGACCTCGTAGATCCACTTCCAGATGACGGCGGCCAGCACGATGCTGGTGACGTACGGGAGGAAGAACAGCCCTCGGAAGAAACCGCGCATCCAGAGCGTGCGATGGAGCAGGACGGCGGTTCCGAGGGCGAGGGCGACGGTCGTCGGCACGTACAGGACCGTGTAGACGGCGGTGACTCCGAGGCTCTCCCAGAACAGGTCGTCGCCGAGGAGCCTGGTGTAGTTCCCGGCCCCGATGAACGTCCATTCCCCGCTGAGCCGGTAGTCGGTGACGGAGAGGAACGCCGCCCCCAGCGTCGGCCCGAAGCGGAACACGACGAACAGCACGAGCATCGGCGCGACGAAGGCGAGACCGGCCAGTGCCTCGCGGCGCCGCCGGATCCGGCTCCGTGCCCCGGGGGCGGTGCGGCCGGGGCCGCTCCCGTCCTCCGGGCGGGTGGCCTTCGCACCGGGCGGCGGGCCGCTCGCTCCGGGCGGCCGGTCACCCCCGTCCGGGGCGATCTCGTCGGTGACCGTCCTCCTCAACGCTGACGCGCCAGCAGCTCGTCGGCCTCGGCGGCGGCCGCGTCCAGGGCCGCCTTGGGGCTCTTCTTCCCGGTCAGCGCGGCCTGGATCTCCGGGCTGATCAGCGCCATCAGCTGACGCGCCGCCGGATTCGGCTCACCCGGATAGGTGTGGTTCAGCGCTTCCTGGTACTCCTTGGCGTGGGCGCTGTCGTTCGGGACCGTCACGTCGGTCCGCGGGGAGAAGAAGCCGCCGGCCCTGCCCATGGACTCGATCTGCGCCGGCTCGACCATGTAGGCGATGAACTTCTCGGCACCCGTCACGTTCCCGGACTTGGCGTTGATGCCGAGCCCGCCGGGCATTCCGAAGCAGACCTGCTTGCCGGGCCCGGTGAGGGCGGGGCCGACGATCACGTTGCCCTTGCCCCACGCCTTCTCGGCCAGTGCGGCGTCGGCGGGCGTGTTGGTGTAGCCCATGGCGACCTGCTGCTTGCCGAGCGCCTGGTCGGTGAAGAGGTTGGCGTTGTTCATGGCGGACCTCGGCACGGCCCCGCTCTTGTAGAGGTCGACGAGGAAGGACAGCGCCTCGACGCCCTCGGGGCCGTTGAAGGCGGCCTTCCTGCCGCCGTCGTCGAAGACCTTGCCGCCCGCCTGCCAGAGCAGCGGGTAGAAGCTCATGTTGAGCGATGCCTCGTTGCTCGCGGAGTAGTCGAGCGTGGAGGCGCCGGCCCGCTTCAGCTTCGGGGCCGCTGCTTTGATGGCGTCCCAGGTGGCGGGCGGCTCAGCGATGCCCGCCTTCTCCAGCAGCTTCTTGTTGTAGAGGGTGCTGGTGACGGTGTGGTAGATCGGGGCGGCGTAGACCTTGCCGTCCTGGCTCATGGCCTCCAGGGCGTTCGGGCGAAAGGCGCTCCTGGCCTCCTCGATGGCCCGGTCGACCGGCTGGATCGCGCCGTTCGCCTGGTACTGGGGAATCTGGTCGGGCCCGAGCAGGACCACGTCCGGGCCCTTGCCGCTGCCGAAGGCGGTGGCGAGCTTCTGGTCGCGGTTCTCCCAGGGCAGCTGCTCGATGCTGAGGTCGACGCCCTTCTCCTTCGCTTCGAACCCTTTCTCGATCCCGTCCCAGTACGCCGCATTGGCCTTCGGATCCATGATCACCGGGTACATCCAGACGGTGACCTTCTTGGACCCGGCGCCGCTGCCGCCGCATCCGGCGACCGTGAGCGTGGTGAGCGTGAGCAGTGCGAGAGGAACGGTGGCGCGCTTGAACCCTGTCTTCATGGGGGCCTCCGGAAGCCCTGGGGACCTGGGGAAACGAGCGAAGAGCCCGACACTTTCGGCCTGGGCCGAAAGTAGCCGGGCAGTTTTGGGCTGTCAATGCTCCCTCAACGCCTGCTCCGCGTGGGGGTGTTACGGCATCGGCCGAAAGGCGTAGTGCGGACCCCGCGGCGGGGCGGCCGCGGCCGTGGGCGGGGGGGGGGGCGCGCCGCCCGGGGCACCCCCCCCGGGC
>NZ_JBFAMM010000037.1:13282-55565 GCF_040656535.1 Streptomyces sp. NPDC049887
TGGGGGTTTATGGCGTGCGCCGTAATGGTGCTGTCGGTCCCGCGGGGGGGGGGGGCCGCGGCCGTGCTGGGGGGTTGCGGGGCCCCGCCCGCGCACCGCCGGGCGGGAGCGCGGCGGGCGCGGGAGGTGGCTCGGCCGGCCGTCCGTGCCGGTGCGCCCTGCGCCGACGGGCGCGCGGGCCCGGGACCCCTTCGCCGGCGGTGTCCGCGCCCGGGTGCCGCTCTCCCCCACCCGAACGAGCCGGACCCCGACACGCGTGGCCCGAAGCCGTGCCCCGGGTGGCCGCGTCCGGCCGCGAGCGTCCGGGACGGAGCTCTCAGGACGCGCGCTTCCTGGCGGCGGTCTTCTTCGCCGCCGTCTTCTTGGCCGAGGACTTCGAGGACGCCGTCCTCGACTTGGCCGCGGCCGTCCTCTTCGCCGCCGTCTTCTTCGACGCCGGACCGGCCGCCGTCTTCTTCGCCGCAGCCTCCTTCGCCGCGGCCTTCTTCGGCGCCGCCTGCTTCGACGCGGCCTTCTTGCGCGGCTGCAGCTCCGTGACCGGCGCGGAGACCTCCGCGGCCTCGTCACCGCGGGCCTCCTTCGCCGCGCGCACGCTGCTCTCCAGTGCGGCCATCAGGTCGATGACCTTGCCGCCGCCCGCCGGAGCGGGCTGGGGCTCCAGTTCGACGCCCTCCGCCTTCGCGGCGATCAGCTCCTCCACCGCCTGCCGGTAGTCGTCGTGCAGCGAGTCGAGGTCGACGTCGCCGAGCGTGTCCATCAGCGCGTCCGCCAGGTCGAGTTCCGCGTCGCGGATCGTGACGTCCGTGTCGGGCGCGACCCCCTCCGGCCGGCGGACCTCGTCGGGCCAGAGCAGGCCGTGCATCGCGATCACGTCGTCGACGACCCGGAGCATGCCCAGCCGCTCCCTCCCCCGGAGTGCGAACTTTGCCAGTCCGACCTTCTTGCTCCGTTTGAGGGCCTCCCGCAGCAGGGTGTACGGCTTGGCCGCGGGCACGCCGTTCGCCGCGAGGTAGTACGCGCCGTCGATCTGGAGCGGATCGATCTCCGAGGCCGGGACGAAGGCGACGATGTCGATCGTCTTCGTGGTCGGCAGCGGCAGCGAGGCGAGGTCCTCGTCGGTGATGGGGATCATCGTCCCGTCCGCGTCCTCGTACGCCTTCCCGATCTCCGCCTGCGGCACTTCCTGGTCGTCCAGCTCACAGACCTTGCGGTACCGGATGCGCCCGCCGTCCTGGGTGTGGATCTGGCGGAAGGAGACCGAGCGGCTCTCCGTGGCGTTCACGAGCTTGATCGGAATGCTGACCAGCCCGAAGGAGATCGCGCCGTTCCAGATGGATCGCACGTTTCATCCCTTTCATCCGACATATAGGGATTCATGGGATTCTCATCGTATGACGCCCATCACCGAGGTGGAGGGGCGGCGTCTGGCCCTCAGCAATCTGGAGAAGGTGCTCCATCCGGCCACCGGGACCACCAAGGGCGAGGTGCTGCACTACTACGCCACGATCGCGGACGCGATCCTCACTCATCTGCGGGACCGGCCGCTGTCCTTCCTCCGCTATCCCGACGGCCCGGACGGCCAGTTGTTCTTCACCAAGAACCCGCCACCCGGCACCCCCGACTGGGTGGAGGTCACCGAGGTGCCGCGCTCCTCCCGCGATACAGGCGAGCAGGTCGTCGTCCGGGACCTGCCGTCCCTGATGTGGGCGGCCAACCTGGTCGTGGAGTTCCACACGCCCCAGTGGAAGGCGGACCGGCCCGCCTGGGCCGACCGGATGGTCCTGGACCTCGACCCCGGGGCTCCCGCCACCGTCGTGGAGTGCTGCGACGTGGCGCTGTGGCTGCGGGAACGGCTGGCCGCCGACGGCCTGGACGCGTACGCCAAGACCTCCGGCTCCAAGGGCCTGCACCTTCTGGTGCCGCTGGAGCCGACCCCGTCCGGCCAGGTCTCCGCGTACGCCAAGGGCCTGGCCGTGGAGGCGGAGGCGGAGCTCGGGGAACTGGTCGTGCACCGGATGGCGCGCGCCCTGCGGCCGGGCAAGGTCTTCGTCGACCACAGCCAGAACGCCGCGGCCAAGACCACCGCCACGCCCTACACCCTGCGCGCCCGCACCGAGCCGACCGTGTCCGCGCCCGTCACCTGGGACGAGGTCGAGGGCTGCGGGTCGCCCGACGACCTGGTCCTCCGTCTGGGCGACATCCCGGCGAGGCTCGACCGGTACGGGGACCTGCTCGCACCCCTGGCCGACCCCGCCGCGGCGGGCGCACTGCCATGACCGCCGCCCGGGGGGCACTGCGGCCCCCGATGAAGCCCGCGCTCGCCGAGCCGGTGGCCACGCTGCCGCGCGGTGAGGAGCTGGCGTACGAGCCGAAGTTCGACGGCCACCGGATGCTGATCTTCAAGATCGACGGCACGGCCGTGCTCCAGGCCCGCTCGGGACGCATCGTGACCGCCGCCTTCCCCGATCTCGCGACGGCCGCGCTCGCCCTGCCGGACGGGACCGTCCTCGACGGCGAGGTGGTCGTCTGGAGCGGGGGCCGGATCGACTTCGCCGCCGTGCAGCGCCGGGCGGCCGCCACCGCGGCGCGGGCCGGGCTACTCGCCCGCCGGATGCCCGCCTCCTACGCCGCGTTCGACCTCCTCGGGGAGGCCGGCGAGGATCTGCGCTCCGCTCCCTACGAGCGGCGCAGGCAGCGGCTGACCGCTCTGCTCGCCCCCCTCGGGCCACCCCTCCAGCCGGTGCCGATGACCACGGACCCCGAGGTCGCCGCGGCCTGGTTCGAGACGCTGCCGGCGGCGGGGATCGAAGGGCTGGTGGTGAAGCACCTGGGTCGGCCGTACCGGGCCGGTGCCCGCGACTGGCGCAAGCTCCGCCACACGGAGGTGCACGACGCGGCGGTGACCGGCTTCACCGGCCCCCCGGCCCGCCCGGCCGCACTGGTCCTGGTGCTCCCCGACGACGACACCCCGGTGGTGTCCAGCCCGCTGCCCCCGGCCCTGCGCTCCCACGCGGGACGACTGCTCGCGGGGCGTGCGGCGGAGCAAGGGGAGGGGGAGCCCCGAACGGCGACGGCGATCGGTATCGGCGAGGTGCCGTACCGCGCGGTGGAGCCCGGGCTGGTGGCCGAGGTCGAGCGGGGCACCACCCGGCACACCGTCGTCACGGTCCACCGGCTCCGGGACGATCTCATTAATCAAGTTTGACTAAAGGCGCCACCGGGGATACCGTATCCACTAGTCAAGCTTGACTAGCCTGTCGTCCCTGCGCGAAGGAGCGTGTGTGCCCCAGCTTCCCGACACCGGTTATCTCCCGACCCCCGACGAACTCGCCGCGATCCGGGCGTGGTTCACCGAGTACGACGCGGCGGCAGCACGTCGCGACATCGAGCGGATGGCGGACATGGCCGTCTTCCCGCTCAATCTGGTCAGCGACGACTCCTCGGGCAGCGGTGCCTCCGCCCAGTGGGACCGCGAGCAGTTCGTCCGGACCATGACCCGGGTCATGGGGGACGGATCGGAGGACATCGCCTTCGAGTCGGTGCGCACGCCCGTCTTCCTCGGCCCGGCGATGGTGGTCGTCTTCACCGACTCCGCCATGACCGCGGGGGGCACGACCCAGCAGCTGCGGTACGCGGACGTCCTGATCAAGCGGGACGGACGGTGGGCCTTCCAGACCATGCTGCAGAGCGGCTGGGGTGACAACCTGCGCTGAGCCGTCACGCACGCACCGCACGGCCGCACCCGCAGCCGCATCACCGGCTGGGGGTGCGCTCGTGCGGCCGGGTGCGGACGGGGCGCACTCCTCTCACCCGCGCGCGGCCGCGGGCCCCACGCGCCCCGGAGTTCGGCACCCGCCGGGCTGCCGGCAGAAGGACGAGGGGGCGTGAACGCCCGTACGCACCCTTCGGTGTGACGCGCGGTCCGATCGTCCCGCCGGCACCACACCCACCCGCGCCCCGCCCCACTCCACCGGCCACCCGCCCGCTCACCTCGCCGGTCACCGTCGACCGGCGATGCCCGGCGGGTCCGACCCTCCCCGCTGCCCGTCCGACGAACGTGTTCATCCGGCTCACTTGCGCGGGGTGGGTTACCGCCGTCCTGGTGCACACTCTCCCCAGGCATCCGGCTCACGGAAGGGAACGGCGTGTTCACGGGGATGGACGAGGTCGACTGGGCCTCGATGGGGCATGCGTACGGTCCGGCTGACGACGTACCGGGACTGCTGAGGGCGCTCGCCTCCGCGGATCCGGCCGAGCGGGAGACCGCGCTCGACGGGATGTACACCGCGGTGCACCACCAGGGCGACGTGTACGACTCCACGCTGGCCTGTATCCCCTTCCTCCTGGAACTCGTCGCCAGCCCCGAGGTGCAGGACCGCGGCGCCATCGTGGAGTTGCTGACCAGCATCGGCGGCATCGACCTCGACGACGACGAACTCGACCCGGAGGACGAGGAGTTCGAGGACGCGGCGAACTACGCGATGGCCGCCGCCGCGGTGGCCGCGGGGGCCGACGTCTTCGTCGGGCTGCTGGGCGACCCGGACGCCGGGGTCCGGCTCGCGGCGCCGTGCGCCCTCGCGATGCTCCACGGCGACCCGGCACGGGTGCTGGCCCTCCTGAGGGACCGGCTGGAAGGGGAACGGGACACCGAGGTACGGCTCGCGCTCGTCGAGGCCGTCGGGCGGATCGCGCTGCGCCACGAGGCGCTGCGGGCCGAGTCGGTGAACTGGCTGACCACACTGCTCACCCCGGGCCGGCCGCCCGGATTGCGGCTGTCCGCGCTGACCCAGCTGGCACGCTGCGCGCCCGGCCTCCTGCCCGACGACGTGGCGTCGACGGCGACCGCGCTGCTGCGGGCCACGGACGAGGCCGCGGCAGGCTCCGGCGCCGGGGCGCGGGCCGGATCCGGGGCGGAGGCGGCGGGGGGTGCCGGCGGGCCGGGCGCGCCCTGGGCGGACGACCTGCTGCGGACGCTCCACTCCGCGCTCGGTGACCGCGTCGACGACCGGATCGCGCTGCTCACCGGCCAGCTGACCAGCGCCGATCCCGACCAGCGCACGGACGCCGTGTGGATGTGCCACGGGCTGATCCGGGCCTGGCGCGGGCCGTACGACGAAGTGGTACGGCTCGTCGGCGCGCAGCTCGACGACCCGGATCCGCTGTTGCACGGCGCGGCGGCCAGCCTCCTGGAGAGCCTCTTCGGGCTGGCGCTGCCCGCGGCCGACGCGCTCGCGGAGCGGGTGAGGTCCACCGGCGCGGAACGGCCGGCGGACCGCCGCGCCCTCGTCGCCCTCGCCCGGCTCGGTGACGCGCGCGCCGTCCCGGCGCTCGCCCGCGCACTGGAACAGCCGGATCCGCCGCGCGACGCGGCGTTCGCCGTGCCGTACCTCGGCGCACGGGCCGCGCCTCTCGTGCCGGTACTGCGGCGACGGCTCGGCGAGGTGGCCCTGGACGAGCAGCTCTACGACCGGGCGGCACCACTGCTGACCGGACTCGCCGGTGTGCGGGCGGCCGAGGCGCTGCCCGAGGTGCTGCGGGTGCTGCGCGGCGCGCCGGCGCGGGGCGGCGAGTGGGTGACCGAGGCGGCACTGCGGGCCCTCACGGCCTTCGGGACCGCCGCCCTTCCGGCCGCGCCGGAGCTCCGCGCACTGCTCGGCGGCGCGTCCTCGCCCCCGTCGTCGTCCGTCGTCGCGGCCGCGGCGCGGGCGCTGTGGGCGGCGACGGGGGACGCGGCCGCGGTACTGCCGGTGCTCCGCGAGCTGCTCACGGCGGACGGTCCGGACGAGCGACGCGCCGCCGCCGCGGCGCTCGGCGCGGTCGGCCGCCCGGCGGCCGACGCGGCGCCCGCGCTCAGGGCCCTGCTCGCCTCGCCGGAACGCTGGCTCCGGATGGACGCGGCGATCGCGCTGTGGCGGGTCACCGGCGAGGCCCGGGAATCCCTGCCGGTGCTGCGGACCGCATGGGAGGAGAACCGCTACGGGCGGGTCGAGATCGCCGAGTGCCTCGCCGAGATGGGGCCCTCGGCGGGGCCGGCCGCGCCCCTGCTGCGTGCGGAGCTCGCGCGGCCTCGGCGGCACAACGTGCTGGACGGGGGATCCGGGAGCCACGACATCGAGCAGGACGAACGCCTGCTCACCCTCTGCCGCGCGGCGCTGCGCCCTCGCGCGTGACGCCGCGCCCCGGCAGCCCCGCCGGTGGTGCCTGGCGCCGTACGTCTGTGCGGAGCTCCCGCGGCCGAGGTCCCGGCCCGTGTGGGGTTAGCCGTGATCGAGACCGCCGCCGGGGGCGGTGCGGGCTCCCGACCATCGCGGCCGGCCCCTGCGGCAAGGACGGCGGGGCCGGGCACGCGGCAGGTCCGGCGTACGGCGTCGCGGGCCTTGGGGCGCGTTTCGGAGGTCCTGAGCGGGCCCGGAGCGTCCGGCCCGGACGGACGCGTCACCCCAAAACAACCTGAGGCCACCCGCAAGGCGCAAAAAGGACTTCCGTACCCTGGGGGACGGCCGTATTCGAACCGACTTCTCCCAGGACTCCTGTTGCCACGCCGTCGCACCCCCCGCCCCGCGCTCGCCGCCGTCGCCGCAGCCACCGCGCTGCTGCTCGCCGGCTGCGACGACGCGGGCGGACTGGAGAGCGCCGGGGCGACGCCGACCGCCGTCGGACCGGTGCGGCTGTGGCCGGAACTGCCGGAGATATCGGCACCGCCGGTCGACTACGGCGAGAGCGACACCGAACACGTCCCCGGAATCGCCGTTCCCGGCGGTGACGTGCACGCCGTGGACCCGATCGCCGTCGTCCAGGCGGAGGTGGCCGCCCACCCGGGCCGGGTCAGCGGCCCCGAGGGGCTCTACGAGCAGACGGCTCGGCAGATCCGCGAGTGCCGGACGAAGCCGTCGAAGTGCCCGGTGCTGAAGCCGTACTACCGCGATCTCACCGGCGACGGGAAGGACGAGCTGATCGTCGGCATCTCGATGCCCGAGCAGCAGACGGCGATCCGGGTGTACATGCCGGAGAAGGGCGGGCTGACGCGCATCATGTCCGACGCGGAGGCGATCGTCGGCGTCGAGCTCGCCGGCCGGGACCTGATCCTGCGGGCCGTGTCCGCGGGCATTCCCGGCTACGAGTACCGCACGGCATGGTCCTGGGACGAGCAGCAGCGGGCGATGCTCCCCGCGCGCGACGAGATCGTCCGGATCAAGCCGCCCCGGCCCGCGACCGAGTCGTCGGCGGACGCACGATGACCGACACCACGCCGGTCCGCCGCGGACGGCCGCGGCGCCGCCCGAGGCTGCGCAGGCCCGCCTGGACCGCCACGCTCACCTGGAAGGCCGCAGTCTTCATCACGGTGATGTGCTGCGCGCTGGCGGCTCTGCTCGGTGCGCTGGTGCATGTGTCGGTGACCCGCCAGACCGTCGACCAGGCGCGCGAGAAGGCGCTGTCGAGGCTGGAGGACGTGACCGAGGCGTACGAGGCGGGCGAGCCGATGGGGCGGTACGGCGCCCTCGACCCGCAGGGACTGCCGTCCGGACTGCGGGCGCTGGCGCTGCGCGGGCAGCGCGGCACCGTGGTCTCGAACGTCGACGGCCGGCCGACGATGTGGGCCGCGGGCCCGGCGGACGGCCGTGCCCTGGCGGTGCGGATCGACTACACGCTGAGCGCCCAGACCATCATGGGCCTCGACCGGGCCATCGTCGGCTCCTCCGCGCTGGCCATCGGCGTGACACTGCTGGCGGGAGCCTTCTCGGTGACCCGGGTGACCCGCCGGCTGCATCTGACCGCACAGGTGGCGCGGCGGATCAGCACGGGTGATCTCGACGCGCGCGTCAACGACCCCCGTACGAGGGACCCCGCGCGCTGCGAGGACGAGGTGGCCACGGTCTCCGGCGCGCTGGACGCCATGGCATCCACCCTCCAGGGCAAGCTGCTGAGCGAACAGCGCTTCACCGCCGACGTGGCACACGAGCTGCGCACCCCCCTGACCGGCCTGTCCGCCGCGGCCGAGCTGCTGCCGCCTGGGCGCCCGTCGGAGCTGGTGCAGGACCGGGTGCGCAGGATGCGGGCGCTGACGGAGGACCTGCTGGAGATATCGCGGCTCGACGCCGGCCGGGAGAAGGTCGACCTCGACATCCACGAACTGGCGCCGCTGACCGAGCGGGTGGTGCGGATGGCGCGCTCCACCGGCTCGGAGACGGATCTGCTGGTCGTCCGCGGCGCGAGAGTCGAGACGGACAAGCGGCGGCTGGAACGGGTGCTCGGCAACCTGATCACCAACGCCCACAAGCACGGCGCGGGACCGGTGGTGGTGACCGTGGACGGGCCGGTGGTGTCGGTCCGGGACCACGGCACGGGATATCCGGAGTACCTGCTGGAGCACGGGCCGCAGCGGTTCCGTACCGAGTCGGGCGGCAAGGGCCACGGTCTCGGTCTGACGATCGCGGTGGGGCAGGCGGCGGTGACGGGGGCGCGGCTGGAGTTCCTGAACGCTCCGGGGGGCGGGGCGCTCGCCCGGCTGACGCTGCCCGAGTACGTGCATCTGGCCGGCCATCCGGACGCCGGGTCGCGGGCCGCGCCCGACACGGACGGCGAATCCCCGGCGGTGCCCGGCACGGACGCCGCCCCGGGCATCGACATGCAGCACTCGAAGTCCATGGATAAGCGGACATAAGACCCCTGCTTGCTACGTTGCGTCGCATGACCGCAACGGCAGCGGAGGCTCCCCCGCCCGAACGACCCCGTCCGGCGCGACGGCGGGGCGTCGAGCTCTCGCTCCTCGTGTGCGCCGTCCTCATCTCCGTCCACGGCTACGCCGAGGTGGGCCTGGCCAGGAGCGGAGCCGTTCCGCCGGACGCCCTCGCCTACGGTGCGGGGCTCGGTCTGCTCGCGCTGCTCGCCCACCTCGCCGTGCGACTGCGGGCGCCCTACGCGGACCCGCTGCTGCTGCCGATCGCGGTCCTGCTCAACGGGGTCGGACTCGTCCTCATCTACCGCCTCGACCTGGAGACCCCGGCCGACCGCGCCGCCCCGGCCCAGCTGATCTGGTCCACCCTGGGCGTCGCGCTGTTCATCGCGGTCGTCGTACTGCTGCGGGACCACCGCGTGCTGCAGCGCTACGCGTACCTCTCCGTCGTCACCGCGCTCGCCCTGATGATCGTGCCGATTCTCTTCCCCGCGGTGAACGGCGCCCGGATCTGGATCCGGATCGAAGGTCTCTCGTTCCAGCCGGGCGAGTTCGCCAAGATCCTGCTGGCGGTGTTCTTCGCGGCGTACCTGGCCGCGAACCGCCATGCACTCGCCCACACGGGCCGCCGGATCGGGCCCGTGCGACTGCCCGCCGGCCGGGTGCTCGGTCCGGTCGTGGCCATCTGGTTGATCAGTGTGGTCGTACTGGTGCTGGAGCGCGACCTCGGCACCTCGCTGCTGTTCTTCGGGCTCTTCGTGGTCATGCTCTACGTCGCCACCGGCCGGACCGGCTGGATCGTGGTGGGGCTGCTGCTCGCGGGCGTCGGGGCGTTCGCCGTCGGCACCCTGGAGCCGCACGTGCACAGCCGGGTCGAGTCCTGGATCGATCCGTACGCGTCCATCGCGGCGGGCGACGGGCCGAGTCAGCTCGCCCAGTCGCTGTTCGCCTTCGCCTCGGGAGGGGTCCTGGGCACCGGTCTCGGCGCGGGGCACTCGATCCTGATCGGCTTCGCCGCCAAGTCCGACTTCATCCTGGCGACGGCCGGCGAGGAACTGGGGCTGGCCGGGCTGACGGCCCTCTTCCTGCTCTACACGCTGCTGGTGGCGCGGGGCTACCGCGCCGGGCTCGACCTGCGCGACCCCTTCGGCAAACTCCTCGCCGTGGGCCTCGCCGCGATCGTCGCCGTACAGGTCTTCGTCATCGCGGGCGGGGTGACGGGCCTCATCCCGCTGACCGGTATGGCCATGCCGTTCCTGGCACAGGGAGGTTCGTCCGTCGTCACCAACTGGATGATCGTGGCGCTGCTGATCCGGCTGAGCGACTCGGCCCGTGAGCCGCACCCGGAGCCGGTGGAGGCCGGGGTGATCGCAGCCACCGCGGCCCCGGCGGGTCCGCCGGGGCCGCCTGGGCCGGAGTGTTCGGCAGGAACAGAGGCGGAGGCGGCGGGGGCGGCGGAGGCGACGGCACGGACGGATCCGCCGGAACCTGCCGCGGAGGGCGCGCGATGACGCGGTACATCCGGCGCGCGGCGGCGCTGAGCCTGTTCCTGCTCGCCGCGCTGTTCGTGAACGCCGTGCGCGTCCAGGTGCTGCAGGCCGACGGCCTCAACGGCAGCCCCGCGAACCGCCGCCCGGCCATCGCGCGCTACGACGAACCGCGCGGGAACATCGTCGTCGGCGGCCGGCCGGTCACGGGTTCGAAGGACACCGGCGAGCAACTGCGCTACGAACGCACCTATCTGGACGGCCCCCTGTACGCGCCGGTCACCGGCTACTCCTCGCAGACGTACGGCACTACCCTGCTCGAGCACGCGGAGGACGGGGTGCTGTCCGGCACCGACCCGATGCTGGCCCCGCTGCCGTTCTGGAACGAGTTCACCCGCTCCGAGCGGCCCGGTGGCAAGGTCCTCACCACCATCCGTCCCACCATGCAGCAGGCCGCGTACCGGGGGCTCGACGGCAGGCGCGGGGCGGTCGCGGCGATCGAGCCGTCGACGGGGAGGATCCTGGCGCTGGTCAGCAGCCCCTCGTACGACCCCGGGCTGCTGTCCGGCAACAGCGCCGAGGTCACCGCGGCGTGGCGGCGGCTCAACGGGGCGGAGAGCCATCCGATGCTCAACCGGGCCATCCGGCAGACGTATCCGCCCGGCTCCACGTTCAAGATCGTGACGGCCGCGGCGGCGCTGGAGGCGCGGGTGGTCACGGACTCGGACGCCCCCACGGACACACCCGACCCGTTCGTCATCCCCGGCACCAGGACGACGCTGCCCAACCCAGTGCCGGGCTGCCGCAAGGCGTCCCTGGTGTACGCGATCAAGTGGTCGTGCAACACGGTGATGGCCAACCTGGGCGCGAAGGTGGGGCTGAAGGGGATGCTGGAGGCGGCGGGCCGCTTCGGCTTCAACGACGATTCGCTGCGGATCCCGTCCGGCGTGGCGGCGTCCAACTTCGACCGCCGCATGAGCGTCGACCAGCTGGCGCTCTCGTCCATCGGCCAGTTCGACACCACGGCCACACCCCTGCAGATGGCGCTGGTGGCCGCGGCCGTCGCCAACGGCGGCGAACTGGCCCACCCGTACCTGGTGGAGCGCACGACCACCTGGGACGGGGACACGGTCAGGGAGACACCGCGCCGGTCCTACCGTCGCGCGATGTTCCCGGCGACCGCGCTGGAACTGCGGCGGATGATGGTCGAGGCGGCGGAGCGGGGCACGGGGACCCGGGCCCTCATCGACGGGGTGACCGTGGGCGGCAAGACCGGCACGGCGCAGCACGGCGTCGGCAACGCGGGTACGCCGTACGCCTGGTTCATCGCCTGGGCGCAGCACCCTGACGCGCCGCGGCCCGCCGTGGCGGTCGCGGTGGTCGTCGAGGACCCGGAGGCCGCGGGCGGCGAGATCAGCGGCGGCGGCGACGCGGCACCGATCGCGCGGGCGGTGATGGTCGAGGCGCTGAAGGCGGCGAAGCCCTGAGCGACGGGCCCGGCGGCCCTGACCGGTGCGGGGCCGCTCAGGCGCGGGGCCCCCGTTGGTTGATCGCGGTCAGGTCGATCTCGATGGGAAAAGGACGATCGACCTTGAGTGTCTGGTAGAAGATGTCGACCGGCACATACGCCGCGGTGGCCGGGTCGAGTTCGTACACGTACACCACGGGCAGTCCGTCGCTCTGCTCGACGCGCCAGGAATGCGGAACGCGGGCCTGGGCGTACTTGCGGGGCTTGACCTCACGATCGCGCTCCAGCGAGTCGGCCGAGCCGACCTCGACGGCGAGGACGACGTCCTCGGGCGTGAACCACGTCTGGCCGGGACCGCTGTCCGCCTCGACCGGAACCACGAGGACATCCGGCTCCGGCCGGTTCCGCCGGTCCAGTTTGATCGTCATCTCCCGGAGGGCCTCCAGGTGGTCCGGTGCCTGGTCCATGAGCGCGTTCTCCAGAAGACGCACGGCGCGCGAATGGAATCGGGTCCGCGGACTCAGGGAGACGAGGCTCCCGTCGATCAACTCCGTGTGCGGAGGAAGGTCGGGAAGCCTGTCCAGGTCGTCCGCCGTCCAGCCGTCCGCCGGCGGGCGGGCCCACTCGTACTGGTCGTCCAGCCCGTACTCGCGTGCGGCGCTCATGATCGCTCCCATGCGGCGGAGTCCGCCTGGTACGACCGGCGTGCCCAGGCGGTTTCCCGGAGCATCGTCCGAGCGGGTGATCGACGGCCGTGGCACGAGCGGCCGCGCTCAGTCCGCCCCGTCCGCGATCGCCCCCTCCACCTCGGCCACCCGCTCCGCCTCCTCCGCCGCGAAGCGCTCCCGGTCCAGGCGCTCCGCGAGCTCCTCGTCCTGGGTCATCAGCAGATCGAGGTTGGAGTCGCCGAGTTCGAAGACGCCCATGTCGACGTACGCCTTCTGGAGCCGTTCGCCCCAGAGACCGATGTCCTTGACGCAGGGCACGATCCGGCTGAAGAGCAGCTTGCGGAAGAGGTGCAGGAACTCGGACTGCTCGGTGTACTCCTCGGCCTCCCGGCGCGGGATGCCGAAGTCCTCCAGGACCTCCAGCCCGCGGATCCGGTCCCGCATGAGGTAGCAGCCCTCGATGACGAACTCCTCGCGCTCGCGCAGCTCCGCGTCCGTGAGCTGCTTGTAGTAGTCGCGCAGAGCCATGCGCCCGAAGGCGACGTGCCGGGCCTCGTCCTGCATCACATAGGCGAGGATCTGCTGGGGAAGCGGCTTGTCGGTGGTGTCGCGGATCATGCCGAACGCGGCGAGCGCCAGGCCCTCGATGAGCACCTGCATGCCGAGGTACGGCATGTCCCAGCGGGAGTCGCGGAGGGTGTCGCCGAGCAGGCCCTGGAGGTTGTCGTTGATCGGGTACAGCATCCCGATCTTCTCGTGGAGGAAGCGGCCGTAGATCTCGGCGTGCCGGGCCTCGTCCATGACCTGCGTGGCCGAGTAGAACTTGGCGTCGAGGTCGGGAACGGACTCGACGATCCGCGCCGCGCACACCATCGCGCCCTGCTCGCCGTGCAGGAACTGGCTGAACTGCCAGGAGGAGTAGTGCCGGCGCAGATCGCCCTTGTCCTTCTCGGTCATCCTGGCCCAGTGGCGCGTTCCGTAGAGGCTGAGGGCCTCGTCGGGGGTGCCGAGGGGGTCGTAGGGGTCGACCTCGAGATCCCAGTCGATGCGCTTGGCGCCGTCCCACTGCTTGTCCTTGCCCTTCTGGTAGAGGGCGAGCAGTCGGTCTCGGCCGGAGCCGTACTCCCAGCTGAAGCGGGCGGCACCGGTGGCCGGGACGGACCAGACGGGTTGCTGGGGCGGGCTGGTGTAGTGGTCATACGTCGACACGAAAGGCTCCCTCGCCTCGCACTGACGAACTGACGGTCTGTCGGCAGACTCACACGTTGGTAGACGAGCAGTCAACAAGTCCCGCGCAGGGGATTGACGGGCTTACTGACACGCAGTCTCATAATTGCCATGACGACTGTGACCGAACGCGATCTCACGCTCCTCCGCGACGCCCTCGGGCCCCTGCGGGACCGCGAACAGGTCGCCGCGCGCCTGCTCGAGTCCTCGGCCAAGCACTCCTTCGACCCCGATGAGGAGCTCGACTGGGACGCCCCGATCGAGGAGGGCAAGTGGTTCTGGCCGCCGGAGCTGGTGTCCCTCTACGACACCCCGCTGTGGCGGCGGATGCCGGAGGAGCAGCGGATGGACCTGGCCCGGCACGAGGCGGCGTCCCTCGCCTCGCTCGGCATCTGGTTCGAGATCATCCTGATGCAACTGCTGGTGCGGCACATCTACGACAAGCCCGTGACCAGCAATCACGTGCGCTACGCCCTCACCGAGATAGCGGACGAGTGCCGCCACTCGATGATGTTCGCGAAGATGATCCAGAAGGGCGGGGCCCCCGCCTACCCGGTACCGCGGGTCTACCACAACCTCGCCCGCGTCCTGAAGACCGTCTCCACGACCCCGGGCTCCTTCGCGGCCACGCTGCTCGGCGAGGAGATCCTCGACTGGATGCAGCGCCTGACCTTCCCGGACGAGCGCGTCCAGACCCTGGTCCGCGGAGTGACGCGGATCCATGTGGTGGAGGAGGCGCGGCACGTGCGGTACGCGCGTGAGGAACTGCGCCGCCAGATGGTGACCGCGCCGCGCTGGGAGCAGGAGTTCACCCGGCTCAGCTGCGGCGAGGCGGCCCGGGTCTTCTCCGTGTGCTTCATCAACCCCGAGGTCTACGAGAACGTCGGCCTGGACCGCCGCGAGGCCGTCGCCCAGGTGAAGGCGAGCGGACACCGCCGCGAGGTGATGCAGTCCGGCGCCAGGCGGCTCACCGACTTCCTCGACGACATCGGCGTCCTCCGGGGTCCGGGCCGCCGGCTGTGGAAGAGCTCGGGTCTCCTCGCCTGAGGGCGGCCGGGGAGCGGGGCGGGGCGGGTTGTGCCCCCGGCGCACGCTCCCTCGCCCGGGACCGGCACGCCCGTCCGGCGCAAGCGGCCCTCCCCGGCCACACCCGTCCGGACTCCGGCCACCGGTCCGGACGGCACCCCGGCTCCGGGAACCGGCGGTTAGGCTGCCCGTATGACCTCCAGTGCTCCCGCGACGCGCGCGTACCGGCGCCTGAGTGTGGAGGAGCGGCGCGGCCAGCTCCTCCGCGCCGCCCTCACGCTGTTCGCACACCGGGCGCCGGAGGACGTGTCGCTCGACGACGTGGCCGAGACCGCCGGGGTGTCCCGGCCGCTCGTGTACCGGTACTTCCCCGGCGGCAAGCAGCAGTTGTACGAGGCCGCGCTGCGCAGCTCCGCCGACGCGCTCGTGCTGTGCTTCGCGGAACCGCCCACCGGGCCGCCGACCGAACGGCTGGGCCGGGTACTGGACCGCTACCTCGACTTCGTCGACGAGCACGACACCGGGTTCAGCGCGCTGATGCGCGGCGGGAGCGTCGCCGAGACGTCCCGGACCAGCGCGATCGTGGACGAGGTGCGCCGCGCGGCCGCCGAGCAGATCCTGGTCCACCTCGGCGTACCGCAACCCGGCGCGCGCGTGCGCATGATGGTGCGCACCTGGATCGCCGCGGTGGAGGCGGCCTCGCTGATCTGGCTGGACGAGGACAAGCGCCCGTCCGCCGGGGAGCTCCGGGACTGGCTCGTCGACCATCTCGTCGCCCTGCTCGCGGCGACCGCGGCCACGGACGAGGAGACCGCGGGCGTCGTCCGGGAACTGCTCGCCCTGGAGACCCCGTCCGGCCCGGTGGGGACGCTCGCCCGGCGTGTACTGCCCCTCGCGGGCGGCGCGGGTCATTTGCTCTAGCGGGCCGCCCGCTCCAGTCGTCCCGGCCAGGCGGGGGTTGCCGGGAGCGTCGCGGAAGCCGGTGTCGCGTGGCGGAGGATCGCCCTCCTGAGGGGCTGCCCGGGTGGCCGCAACGCAGTGAGGCGCCGGGCGGGGCGTCGCGCGGCTGTGCACCCGGCACTGGTGTCCCGACCCCTCCTGCGCGGGTTCCCGACACGTCCGGCGCAGGTCCGGGACCGGTCCGGCACGGGGCCCGGGCCCCGCCCCGGAAGGGACGGGACGTCGCCCCTGCGCGAGACTGGACGGGTGAGAAGCGAGAACACCCCCTTCGTCGGCGGCCCGCTCGACGGGCGGGTCCTGCCCGTCCTGGTCGGTCCCACCGGCAACCCACCCCTCTGGTACGAGGTACCGGTGCCGGACGAGGACGGCGGCCCGCGCACCGTGCACGCCTACCGCCGGGTCGCCGCCGGGCACTCCAGGCGGCTCGGACTGCCGCGCGGCTGGAAGTACGAGTACGCCCCGGAAGGGCGGGAGCGCCGCAGGCTCAACTGGCCCTGGTCGAAGCCGAAGCGGGCCGAATAGGATCAACGGCGTTCGACGACCACGGGGGGAGCTTCGCCGATGGAGGCACTGCGGGAGGCGCTGCAGGACGGGGATCCACGCCGAATCGGCCCGTACACGACGCTGGCGCGGTGCCGCACGACCGCGATCGCCGTCCAGTACCTGGGGCGCGACGAGACGGCAGGCGGTGAACCGGTGGTCCTCTCCCTCGCCCGCCCGGAGCTCGCCGCGCTGCCGGTGTTCCGCTCGCGATTCTCGGCGGAGGCGCGCACGGCGGAGCGCCTGGCGGGAGGATGGGTCACCGCCCCCCTCGACGCGTCCACGGACGCCGAGCTGTGGACCGCATACGCGTACGAGCCCGCAGTGACACTCGACGAGGCGATCGTCCTCGCCGGGCCGCTCCCGGAGCGTGCCGTACGGACGCTGGGCGCGGCGCTCGCCGAGACCCTGTCCCGCGTCCACGCGACGGGCGCGGTGCTGCACGGTCTCACCCCGGAGACCGTCCTGCTGGCCTCCGACGGGCCCCGGCTGTCGGCCTTCGGAGCCCTGGGCGCGGCCGCGCACGCGGAGCCGGCCCCCGGCGGCGGGCTGTCCGTACGGCTGGGCTACCTCACCCCCGAGCAACTCGCCGGCGAGCCGCCCGGCACGGCCTCCGACATCTTCGTCCTCGGCCTCCTCCTCGCCTACGCCACCACCGGGACCACGCCGTTCCCGGACGGCCGGGCCATCGCCGACGCGGCACCCGAACTGGGCGGCGTTCCCGAAGGGTTGCGCGACGTGGTGGCGTCCTGCCTCGCCAAGTCCCCCGCCGACCGGCCGACCGCGGACAGCGCCGCGGCGACGCTCGCCCCGGAGGGCGCGGCCGCGCAGGCGAAGGAGGGCTGGCTGCCGGAGCCGGTGCTCACGGCCCTGGCCGGTCAGGCCGAGGCGGTGAACCGGCTCGCCCGGGGCGGCGCCGCGCCTCCCGAGCCGGACACAGCCGTCGAGCACGCGGTGCCGCCCGGCGACACGGAGGGCACGAGGGCTTCCCAGCGGGACCCCGGCACAAACGAGTGGGCGTCCGCCACGACACCCCACGGCACCACCGGCGCCGCGCCTCCCGAGCCGGACGCGGGCGGGAGCGGCCGCGCGCTGCCCGCCGCCCCGTCCGGCGACGCGACCGGCGCCAGCCCTGACTCGCAGGACTCCCCGGGCGCGGGGCCCGAAGACGACCGCGGCCGGAACAACCCGACCCTCTCCCCCGCCGATGTGCGCCGCGTCGGCAGCGTGACGGCGGCGCCGGCCGTCCCCCGTGGCCGGAGCGCCCCGGAGGATGCCGCGGCCGGCCGGGCGGGCTCGGTCGCGCCGGGTGCCTTGCCGGTCGGCGAGCCCCGTCCCGCGACCACCACCGTGCCGGATGCCCCATCGGCCCACGGCATCGAGCCGGTCGCCGCCGAGCGGAGTGCTCTCCCTGCACCGGCTCCTCCGGCACCGGGGGCGCATGCCGGATGGGCGCTCCGGCTCCCGGACACGGCGCCTGCCACGCCGGACGGCGGCGACGCTCCCAAGTCCGCCCTCACCGCGTCGGTGCTCGCGGCCAAGGCCGGCGCGGAGCGGCGGGCGCTGGTTCTCGGAGCCGCCGCGGGCGCCGTCGGGCTGCTGGTCGGGGGTGGCGTCGGCGCGGCACTCGCGGGCGGGGACGAGAAGGCCCCGGTCTCCCGGCCCGGGCCGGCGCCGGCGGCGAAACCGCTGCCCGGTGTGCCGCCGACGCCGCTGTGGGTGTACCGCCATGCGGGCGCCGGCTCGGCACAGGTCACCGCCTGGCGCGACCGGGTGCTGGTCGTGTCCGACGGCAAGGGCTGCACGGGTGTGGATCTGCGCACGGGCCGCCGGTTGTGGACCCAGCCCGCCGCCGCGAGCGCGGGACACCGGCCCGTGGTCGCGGGCGACGGCCTCTTCGTCGTCGGTGCGACGCACTTCCTCTGGCTGTCGCCGCAGGACGGCACGGTCCGCCATCGGATCGCGGCGCCCGCCCACGTCAGCACAGTGACGGCCACCGAGGGACCGGTGGTCTGGTTCACGGGCACGGCGGGCGCCGGGACGTTCCTCGTCGCCTACGACGCCGTCGCCCGGAAGGAGCTGTGGCGGGCCCAGGTCCCGAACGGCCGCGGCCGGAACGCCGTACCCCGGTACCAGGGCGTCGCGGTCCGTCCCGACGGGCTCCTCGTCCGGCAGGACGCCGGCTCGCTCACCCCGCAGCAGCAGAAGGCGAACAAGGGGCGCGGGCTGTTCGCCCTCTACGACAGAACCGCCGGCAAGCGCCTGTGGGGCAGGTACTTCGGCACCGTCCCCCAGAACGCACCCGTGTTCGGCGACCCCGCGGGCCGGCTGTTCGCACTGGTGGGGCCGGATCTGCACGCCTACGACACCCTCAGCGGCAGGCAACTGTGGCGGGCCGCCGGCGCGGCGGGCGAGGGGAACGCCCACGACGGCACCCTCTTCGTCCCGACGGTCGGGCACCGGCTGTTCGCACTCGACGCGGCGTCCGGCGCCACGCGGTGGACGCGGTCCACGGAGGCCGGCGGCGGGGGCGCCCGGCCGCGTGTGCTGCTGTCCGCGGGCGGGCGTACCGCGCTGGTGCTGGAGTCCACGCAGGTCACGGCGTTCTCCACGACCGACGGCACCCGGTTGTGGAAGTTCCAGGACGCGGGCGGCGCTGATCCGGTGACCGACTACCAGGGGGTGGTGGCCGGTGGCACCGCCGTCGTGTGGCGCGACCGGGCCTTCTACGGACTGCCCCTCGGTCGTTGAGGACCGGGCGGGGCGGCCAGCCGACACGCCGCGCTGCGGACGGGACCGCCCGCAGCGGGTGACGGTGTTGGTCCGGTCCGGCCACTCGGGCGGCCCTTGTACCGGCCGCGCCGCATCATCGCCGAGGAGTCCGTGGACAACCGGAGGTGATGAGGTGTCAGACAGCACGCTGCGAGCTCTCCGCGTGACGGCACTGGTCGCGGTGGCGGCGCTCGGTGCCACGGGACTCGGGCCGGCCCCACCCGGTCCGGCGGCCGCCGGACCGACGGCCGCCGGGGAAGCGTTCCCGGGAGGTGCGGCCGCGGCACCCGCCGCCGTACCGGAGCCGTCCTGGAGGCCGTCCGCACCGGGGCCGTCCGCGGGACCGGGTGCGGCACGGGACACGGGTCAGGACGACGAAGGCACGCAGCCCGGCGGCACCGCACCCCTGCCAGGGGCACCAGGGAACCCCGCCCGGGCACCTGGAGGACCGGCCGCGGTACCCGGAGAGCCCGCATCGGCACCGGGGAGGCCGGCGATCGGGCCGGTGGTCGGTGCGGTACCCGCAAGGGTCTCCCAGGCCCTCACCCGGCTGCAGGGTCTCTTCCGGCAGGCGGCGGAGGCGAGCGAGGCGTACAGCGCCTCCAGGGACATGCTCGTCGAACAGGCCGCCGAGACCAGACGGCTCAGCACCGCCCTGGCCGATGCGCGCGGCGCCCTCGCCCGCAGCCGGGACGAGGCGGGGAGGCTGGCACGCCGCCAGTACCAGGGCAGGACGGAACTGTCCCCGTACCTCCGGCTCCTGCTCGCCCGCGACCCCCGGAGCGCCCTGGAGCAGGGCCGTCTCCTGTCGCGCGCGGCGGACGGCAGTCGCGCGACGATCGCGCGGCTGGAGAGGCGAGCGCGCCGGGCGGACACCCTGGCTGCGGCCTCCCGACGGGCCTTCGACGAGCATCGCGCCCTAGCCGAGCGGCAGCGCGCACAACGGGACGCGCTGCGGGACCGCCTGAACGACGTGGAGGAGGTGCTGGCCTCGCTCTCGCCGGAGGAACTCTCCGTCCTGGCTGCACCGGACCGCCCGGCAACGACGCCCGCGCCGGTCACTGCGGCGCCGCCCGGTTCACCGAGCGCGTCCCGGCCCTACAGCGGAACGCCTTAGCCCACCACGGAGTCCGCACCTGGTGGCCGGCCGATCCGTCGGCACCGGCTCCGCCGTGCGGGGCGTGCTCGCGGGGAACCGCCGAGAGACGGACACGGGCCGCGGCGGACCGGGCACCGGCCCGACCCGGCCGGCGCCGAACCGGGCGCTCCGGCCCTCACGGCCGGAGCGCCACCGGCTCCGGAGAACCGCCGGGAGGCCATGGTGGCCCGCGGACGGGCTCCGCCCCGGTCCCGGGTGTCCGGGACCGGGGCGGAGCCGTCGGGCATCAGGCCGTCGCGCCGCCGACCGAGGCCAGGTACGCCGAGGTCTTCTCCGGGTCGAAGAAGAAGTTCTCGAAGTCCGACGGGTCGTTGAAGCCGTTCGCGAAGCGGTCGGCGACCGGCTGGAGCTGCCCCGCCGCGCCGATCAGGTCGAGTACGTGCTCCGGCGGGACGCCCAGCATCGCGTTGGTCCACTTGGTGACGTGCTGAGCCGTCTCCCAGTAGCGGTCGAACGTCGTCCGCATCCAGTCCTCGTCGAACGGCTCGTCGCCGCGCTCCACGATCGAGTCGAGGTAGGAAGCGGCGCACTTCGAGGCCGAGTTGGAGCCCTGGCCGGTGATCGGGTCGTTCGCGACGACGACGTCCGCGACGCCGAGCACCAGGCCGCCGCCGGGCAGCCGGCCGATCGGGTTGCGCACCGTCGGGGCGTAGCGGCCGGCCAGCGTGCCGTTGGCGTCCGTCAGTTCCACCTTCGTCGCGCGGGCGTACTCCCACGGCGTGTACTTCTCCATCAGCTCCAGCGTGAGGGAGAGGTGCTCGGCGGGGTCCTTCACGCCCTGGAAGACATCGAGCGGGCCGCCGGGGATGCCTTCCCAGAACAGGATGTCGGCCCGTCCTGAGAGGGTCAGTGTCGGCATGATGAACAGCTCGCCCACACCCGGGACCAGGTTGCAGCGGACCGCGTCGAACTCGGGGTGCTCGGGGCGCGGTCCGAGACCGTGGACGTAGGAGACGGCCAGGGCGCGCTGGGGCTCGCTGTACGGGGAGCGCGAGGCGTCGCGGCCGAACATGGAGACGAGTTCGCCCTTGCCCGCCGAGACGAGCACCAGGTCGTAGGTGCGGGCGAAGTAGTCGAGGTCGGAGACGGCCGCGCCGTGGATCACGAGCTGGCCGCCGCGCTGGGCGAAGGTCTCCATCCAGCCGGCCATCTTCAGCCGCTGGTCGACGGACTGGGCGTAGCCGTCGAGCTTGCCGACCCAGTCGATCAGCCGCTGGGACTCGGGACCGGCCACGGAGACTCCGAGACCCTCGATCCGCGGGGCCTGCGACTCCCAGAAGTTGATCTGCAGATCGCGCTCGTGCTGGAGCGCGGTGTGGAACATGCACTGCGTGGACATGACCCGGCCGGACCGGATCTCGTCCGCCGTGCGGTTGGACATCAGGGTCACTTCGTAGCCCTGGGACTGGAGGCCGAGGGCGAGCTGGAGTCCGGACTGACCGGCGCCGACTATGAGGATCTTCCGCATGGCGCGTCTCTTTCTGGACGTACGGGGATGGAGACGTACGGGAATGGGGGGGGGACGACGGGGAGCTATTCGGGAGTGACGTCGAGCGCGTGTCCCACGAGTGCGAGCAGTGACTCGATCACCGTGATCCGGTTGCGTGCGTCCATGATCACAACCGGGACGTGCGGGGGTACCGTCAGGGCCTCCCGTACGTCCTCGGCCTCGTAGGACGGAGTCCCCTCGAAGTGGTTGACGGCGACGACGTACGGGATCCCGCAGCTCTCGAAGTAGTCCAGGGCCGGGAAGCAGTCCTTCAGCCGCCGGGTGTCGGCCATCACGATCGCGCCGATCGCACCGCGGACCAGGTCGTCCCACATGAACCAGAACCGCTGCTGGCCCGGGGTGCCGAAGAGGTACAGCACGAGGTCGTCGTCGAGCGTGATCCGTCCGAAGTCCATCGCGACGGTCGTGGTGAGCTTCTCGGGCGTGGCGGTGAGATCGTCGGTCTCCTCGCTCGCCCGCGTCATCAGCGCCTCGGTCTGCAGGGGCGTGATCTCGGAGACCGAGCCGACGAAGGTCGTCTTGCCCACGCCGAAGCCCCCCGCGACAACGATCTTGGTGGCGATCGGTGCACGGGTGTGGTCGTTCTGCCAGGCCTGTACGTTCTCGTCCTCCGCGGCGGTGGGGAGGTCAGAGACGGCGGAGTCCACTCAGCACCCTTTCGAGCAGCGCGCGGTCCGGGCGGCCGTCGCCGTGCCCGGTGCCGTACACGCGTATTCTTCCTTGGTCCGCGAGGTCGCTGAGCAGCACCCGGACCACGCCCAGGGGCATCTTCAGCAGCGCGGAGATCTCGGCGACCGTCCGCATCCGGCGGCAGAGTTCGACGATGGCCCGCATCTCCGGCATGACACGGGACGTGAGGTTGCCGTTCGTCAGCTCCTTGCTTCCCCTGCCTCCGGCGGGGAGACCCCATTCGTCGCCCGCCTCCAGGGCCGCGACGAACGTCTCGACGAGGAGCACGTGGCCGAAGCGGGTGCGGCCTCCGGTGAGCGAGTACGGGCGGACGCGGGCGGGGCGTTTGCCCTCACCCCGCACAGGAAGCCTGGGGGCCGGTTGGGCGGCGGACGTCACTTGGCGCTCTCCAACGATTTGCGCAGCTCACTGCGGACTTCGGGGGTGAGTACGTGTCCTGCGCGGCCCACGAAGAGCGCCATGTGGTACGCGACGACGCTCATGTCGCAGTCCGCGGTGGCGTCCACGCCGAGCAGCGAGCCGTCGCTGATCGACATCACGAAGAGGCTGCCCTCCTCCATCGCGACCATGGTCTGCTTGACACCGCCGCCGTCCATGAGCTTGGCCGCGCCGATGGTGAGGCTGCCGATGCCCGAGACGATGGTGGCGAGGTCGGCGCTCGAACCGCGCGGGCCGTCCTGACGGGATGCCGCGGTGGGGGCGGCGTTGTGGGCCGGGTCCGAGGAGAGCAGGAGAAGCCCGTCGGACGAGACGACGGCGACGGAGCGTACTCCCGGCACCTCCTCGACGAAGTTGCCCAACAGCCAGTGAAGGTTACGGGCTTCGCTGCTCAGCCCGAAGGTTCCTGTCGCGGTCAACTGTGTGCCTCCTCGACGGTGTCCCCCGATTCCTCGCTCTGCGACTGCTGTTCCGTGCCGTGCGTCCGGGTGGTGTCGGCGAACTCCGCCTCCACGTCGCGGCGGCCGTCCTTGGCGCCCTGGTGGAATCCGCCGAGCCGACGGCGCAGTTCCTCGGCGTCGACGGACCTGCGGCGCTCCTTCTGGACACCGAGCGGGGCCACGACCTTGGGAGTCCGCTTGGGCAGCCCCTTGTCGGTGACGGGCTCGGCGGGGTCGGCGGTCTCCGCGACGGCACCGGTCCCGGGCGTCCCGTGTGCGGCGGCGTCCGAGCCGTCGGCGGCGCTCCCGCCGTGCCTGCGGCCGGGGGCCTCCCCCGTCTCGTCGCGCTCGTGGGCGTCGGGCTCCGGCACGGGGTGGGGCAGCCGGACCTGCAGGGTGGTCTCCGGGGTGGAGGCGACGTGTTCGTGGGTGCGGTCGTCCTCGTCGGCCGAACCGGAACCGGCCTCGGGTCGGAAGCCGCTCGGGGCGTCCGCGGGCCCGGGGGCGAAGGGCGAGCGCCCGGGCGCGGCACCACGGGCTTCGGGGGCGGAGGCGCCCTCGCCGGAGGGAGCCGTGAAGCCCTCGGGGCCGGACGGATGGTCGGCCCCGGAGGCGCCGGGCACATGCGCACCGGTGCCCGCCTCGGGGGCGAAGGGCGAGCGCCCGGGCGCGGCCTCGGCGGCGCCGCCCACCGGCGAGGCCCCGGGCTGCGGCTCGAAGGCCCCGGTTCCGGACGTGGTCGTCCCGGTGCCGGACGTGGCCCCGGCGCCGGTGCCCGTCCCGGTCTCCGCCTCCGGCGACTGCCGGGGGCCCGGCACGACGGGCGCGGCCTGCGGTACGACGGGCGCGGTCGCCGGCTCGCCGGCACCGGCGTCCTGGACGGCCTTCTCCGCGGCGGCGACCAGCGGATCGCCGCCGGCGGCGGTGCGACGGCCGGGCAGTGCGTTGGAGTTGGCCTCCGCGACCGAGCCCGGGAGGTTCACCGCCGAACCGGCTCCCGGCACCGGGGCCGTCTGCCTCGTGGCGGTCGCCGCGCCCTCGGGCAGCAGACCCTGCGGGAGGACCACGACGGCGGCGATACCGCCCCCCTTCTGCTCGCGCAGCTGGACGCGCACACCGTGGCGGCGCGCGAGCAGACCGGCCACCTTCAGGCCCAGCCCCTCGCCGCCCTCACCGGGATCGAGGTCGTCGGCCCGCTCGGCGGACGCCAGCCGCGCGTTGAGCTCGTCGAGCCGGTCGGGGGCCATTCCTATGCCCTCGTCCTGGACGGAGAGCATGATCTCGCCGCTCTCCAGCAGCCATCCGGAGAGCTGGACCTGGGCGTCCGGGGGCGAGAAGGAGGTGGCGTTCTCCAGCAGTTCCGCCACCAGGTGGCTCAGGTCGTCGGCGGCGAACCCCGCGACATGGGCGTGCGGCGGCAGCGACTGGATGGTGACGCGCTCGTACCGTTCGATCTCGCTGACCGCGGCCCGCATGACGTCGACGAGCGGCACCGGGCCGGGGTGGCTGTGGCCGTGCTCGGCTCCGGCGAGGACCAGCAGGTTCTCGCTGTGCCGGCGCATCACCGTGGCCATGTGGTCGAGCTTGAAGAGGGTGGCGAGCCGGTCCGGGTCCTGTTCGCGCTCCTCCAGGCTCTCGATGACGCCCAGTTGGCGCTCGACGAGACCGAGGGTGCGCAGGGAGAGGTTGACGAAGGTGTGGCCCACGGTGCGGCGCAGCTTGTCCAGCTGCTCGGTGACCTCGGCGGTGCGCTCCTGGAGTTCCGCTCGCTGGGCGGCGAACTCCTCCCGTACGGCCGCCAGTTCCCCACGCTCTGCGTCCAGGTGCCGGCCGCGGGCGGCGAGGTCCACCAGTCTGCCGTGCAGGGTGTTGAGGGACCGTACGACCTGGGCGAACTCGTCGTTGCGGCCGGTGAAGCGGATCGGCTCCTCGCCCTCGGGCGCGCCGGCGAGGCGGGCGGCGCCGATACGGAGCACGGCGAGCGGCCGCGTGAGGGTGCGGGCGACGGCCGCGGAGATGCCGACCACGACGAGGAGGCAGCCGCCGAGCAGGGCGATGCGCAGTTCCAGGGCGGTGACGTCGTCGTCGCGGAGCTGCTCCAGACGCTCGACCTGGGCGGAGGCGAGTGCCGACTCGACGCCGCGCATCTGCTCGATCCTGGCGGACAGCGATGAGTCGAGCTTCGCGCGGTTGGACCTGCGGTCCTTCTCCGAGAGCTCAGGCTGGTCGGTGAGCCGCGCGAGATAGGCCTCGGCCGTCTTGACGTCGGGGCCGGTGACGGTGCCGGTGAGTCGTCCGCGGGCCGCGGCGCTCGCGGCCTGGTCGAAGTCGGCGAGTGCGGCGAGCTCGCGGACGCGGGCCTGCTGGGCGGCGGAGCTGAGGACGGTCCGGGCGGCCTCGGACCCGGCGTCGTCCTCGGCCTCCACGGGCAGCCCCGTGACCGGATCGAAGGAGGGGCCGTCACTCGCGGGGCCGGGCACGGAGAGGGCGGCGAGCAGCAGACCGCGGGTGGCGGACGCCTGCTCGACGGCCAGGCCGAGGGCCGCGGGCGCGCGGGTGGCTTCGGCGGCGCGGGCCGGGGTCTTCTGGGCGAGCTCGTCGGCCAGCGCGTGCAGCCCCTCGACGATGTCGGTGTACGCCTTGTGCGCCTCGAGCGCGGTGCCCTTGCCGGTGAGCGCCGTGCGCCGGACGGAGTTCACGGCGCCGAGGTCGCGGCGCAGGTCCGCGTGCGCGGCCGGGACGTTGCCGCGGATCTCGTCTATCTGCCGGTCGACGCGGGCGCTGCGGTTGGCGGAGACCTCGCGGCGGTCCTTCTTTTCGCCCTGCTGGTCATCGCGGCCGGCCGCGATGTACGCGGTGACCTCGTCGCGCTCGTCGGCGAGGGAGTGGGCCAGGGTCACGGCCTGCCGGTTGAGCTCGGCGAGGGTGACGAGCCGCTGGGACTCGGTGAGGTCGTTGGAGGCCAGGAGGATCGCCGGAGCACCGGCCGCCGCGACCGTGAGGGTGACCGCGGCCACGCCCGCGACCAGCCGGCGGCGCACGCGCACGGGCCGCCCGCCGGGGAGGAGCGTGGGGTCGGAGGCCGCGCGGGCCTGGGCCGACGGCTCGGTGTACGCCGGAGGCACGGGGTTCGTGTGGCCGTCCGGGGTCGACGAGGGGATCGCGGGCGCCGGTGGCACCTGAGGTGCCACGGGCCCCGAAGAGGCCGTACTGCCCATGCTGCCCTTGCCCCGAGGCCGCTTCTTCTGCACCGGTGCTCGCATTCCTGACTCGTCCGCCCATGAAGCAGAGGTGACGGCCGGTCATCATGAGAGTCCCCCACCCCTGGCACGATCCACGACCATTCCAGCGGCTTCAAGAGGGGGACGCGCATCGGCCACTCCGCCACACGAACGAGTGAACATCACTCCGGAGTTGGCAAACAACTCATTCGCGATTGCACTTTCCGTCCGCGCGGAGGGTCGGTTGGACCTTCGGCCCAGGCTTTGGCAAGATGCCCGCCCGCAGCTCGACGGGTAGTTCTTTCCACGGAGAAGCCCCAGGTCGAACCGGTGGTGGAGACCAATTGGAGGCCCTGGCAGGCTTCGTGAAGGAATCGTGTCGGCTCATGCAGACTGGGATCATGCGCTTCGAACTCGCCTCCGCGCCCGGCGCTGCCGAACGCCCGAACGAGGACTGGGCGTCACTCGCCCTCCCTGCTTCGGGCCAGGGCGGATCGCTGGTCGTACTGGACGGGGTGACGCCGCCCCGTGGCGGCGACGGTTGTGTGCACGGCGTCCCCTGGTTCACCTCGCACCTGGGCGGAGCACTGCTCGAACTGTCCGGTTCGCGGAGGGATATGCCCCTGACCGAGGTCCTGGCCCTCTCCATTCGGCGCACCGCCGACACCCACCGCGGCACATGTGACCTTTCTCACGTCCGCACGCCCCAAGCAACCGTCGTCGTCGTGCGCTGGGGCACGGAAGCGGTCGAGCATCTGGTCCTGTCGGACTCGACACTGCTGATGGAATCGCCGGACGGACGCGTGCACGCCGTGCTGGACGACCGCCTGGACCGCATCCCGCGGGAGGTCCTCCGCTCGCTCAGCGCGACGGACGCCCTGCGCAACCAGGACGGCGGCTTCTTCACCGCGGCCGCGGACCCGGAGGTGGCGGTGCGCGCGGTCACGGGCACGACCCCGCGCGGGCGGGTGCGGGCGGTGGCGGCACTCACCGACGGCGCGTCCCGCTGGACCGACCTCTTCGAGGAGGGGAGCTGGGCGGACCTCATGGCGCTGCTGCGCACGGAGGGACCGAACGGGCTGGTCGAACGGGTGCGGGCGCTGGAGGTTGCGGACTCGCTGCGGGGCGGGGCAACGCGCTGGAAAACCCACGACGACGCGACGGCGGTGTACGCGGAGCTTCAGGGCCCGGTCACCGAAGGCCCGCGGGCCTGACCACACGCGGGCGGACCGCCGACCGGCCGGGGACATCGCCCCGGCTCGGTACGGTCAGCCCTCCTCGGCTCGGGTGTTGAGCTGGTGCAGCAGACGGGCCAGTTCGGCCACCTCCCCGCGGTCCCAGCCGGCCAGCTTGCGCACGTACCGGTCGCGCCGGGCCTTCCGCACCGCCCGGAACCTGGTCAGCCCCTCCTCGGTCAGCGCGACGAGCGAGGCACGCCCGTCGGCAGGATCGGGCTCGCGGGTGACCAGCCCCAGCTCATCCAGTGCGCGGAGCTGCCGGCTCATGGTGGCCTTGCCGACCCCGAAATAGCCGGCGAGATCGGTGGCGCGCTGGGCTCCGGACTCCTCCAGCCGTACAAGCAGTCCGTACGCGGCGGGCTCCAGTTCGGGATGGACCTCGCGGGCCATCTCGCCGGAGCTCGCCCGGGCCCGGCGCAGGAAGACGGCCAACTCCCTCTCCAGAGCCAGGAATTCCGAGACCTCCTGGTCCATGCCGCTCCCTCCCCTCGGCTCGGGTCCACTCCCCGTACCGCTTCCGTGCACGTCAGCACCCTTCGTGCGCTTTCCCGGCGATGAGAAGTTCCTTCGGCGGCCGCCGTCGCCGCAGCTCGACCAGTATTTCGCAGGCGGGTGCCAACGGCGGGCACCGCCTCCCCGTCCGCTGCCGTCCCCTGCCGTCCCCGACACCTGGTGCCCATCTCCGGCCCGTCCGCATCGTGACGTGTCCGCCCCTCACCCGCGGTCCCCGCAGCACACGAGCGCCGGACCGCGTCGCTCGCCGACGGCCGCCGCCCCGGAGCCGGGCCGCAGCGGTCCGTGCGCGGAGCCCCGGTGCGGCAGTGCCGCACCGGGGCTCCGGTCGAACGGGGTCGATCAGCCGCAGCGGCCCGCGGGACGGGTGCGGGTGACCAGGTCCGTGAAGCCGGTCGTGCCGTCCAGCCACACGACCTGCCTGCCGGACACCGCGGCGGGGGAGATCTGCTCACCGCGGTTGCAGGAGACGCGCTCCAGCCGGCTGCCGTCCGTGGTCAGCTGCCACAGCTTCGACAGCGTCTCGTTGCGCCACTGGTTGTCGGGCGTCTGGCTGCTGACGGTGACGGCGTCCTCGGACGCGGTCAGGTCGACGCCGTGCAGCGCCCGCGGCTTCGCCTCGGGGGCGATGTCGAAGACGTTGCGGCCGTCGAGATCCGCACGGCGCACACCCGTCTGGCCGGTGTCGTTGAGGTTCTCGTCGGTCAGCCAGAAGACGTGCTTGCCGTTGATGCCGGTCTGGCCGAGGCTCTGCGGCTCGCCGAGCTGCCCGGTCAGCGTCTTGGTGCCGGTCTTGAGGTCCAGCACCTCGACGCCGAGCAGGTAGCGGGTCTCGCCCGGGTAGAGCTTGGCGTAGGCGATCCTGCCCTGCGAGATCGACGGGAGCGCCGTGGCCAGGAAGAAGCTGCCGCCGTCGGCGTAGGTGGGCCGGGTGTCGCCGGGACGGAGGTAGGCGACGTGGCGGTCGCCGAAGAAGCCGAAGCTCTCGAAGACCACGACGCCGTTCTCGACCCGCAGCCCCGAGATGTCGCTGGTCGAGGTGTACAGCTTCTTGATGGGTCCGCCGGCGAGCGGACGGGAGAGGATGTCCAGGCTCGTGGCGCCGTAGGCCGCCCAGACGACGTTCTTGCCGTCCGTCGCCGGGTACACGTGGAAGCGTCCGTCGTTCGGGCTGATCAGCTTCGGGTGGCCGGAGCCGTCCGCCCTGCCCGCGTAGACCGAGTACGGCTCGGAGCCGTCGTCGTTCGACTGCGACGCCGTCCACCAGCCGCCGCCCGCCTGGACTCCCGTGCCGCTGATGTTCAGCTTGCCGAGGAGCTGGTCGGTGTCGACGCCGAGCGCGTCCTCCCAGCCCGGCACGATGCCGTGGGCACTGAAGGATCGTTTCACCACGTTCTGCTGCTTCGCGGTGACGCCGAGGTCCTTCGCCGCGGCCAGCACCGCGTTGCGGCCCTCTGTGAAGCCGTCGAGCGGCGTCATGTACTCGGACAGCGCCTTGTACACGATCCGGTCCGCGATCTCCCCGCCCAGGTCCTGGCGCATGTCCCACAGCGCGCCGGAGAAGATGGTGGAGTTGAGGTGGACGCCGCCGTTGTCGGTGCCGAACGTCACCCCGAGGAAGTTCTTCGAGGTGGTGGCGCCGTCGTCGAGGTCGCGCAGGGCACAGTCCCGCGGGCCCTTGGTTCGGCACAGGTCCTCGCCGATGAGGCCCGCGTCCGGGTCGTCCATCGACAGGCCGGAGGCGGTGACGTCGATGGCGTTGCCGAAGTAGTCGGCGACGGCCTCGTTCAGCGCGCCGGACTGCCCGGCGTAGACGAGGTTGGCCGTGTTCTCCACGACTCCGTGGGTCATCTCGTGGCCCACGACGTCCAGATCGGCGGAGAGCGGTTTGAACTCATCGTCGCCCGAGCCGTACACCATCTTCTGACCGTCCCAGAAGGCGTTGACGTACGAGCCTCCGAAGAGGGTCACGCCGACCAGCGAGTTCACGGTGGAACCCCGACCGTCGAGTCCGTTACGGCCGTGCTGCTTCTTGTAGTAGTCGTAGACCTGGCCTGCCGCCCAATGGGCGTCGACGGCACCCGCTTCGGTGGCCGCCTTGCCGAACTCGGCGGTCGGGGACTCGAACACCTTGATGCCGCTGGGCCACTGGCCCGCGACGTCGCCGACGTCCTGGCTGGAGGCGTCCCAGGTGCTGAGTGTGTTCTTGCTGGTGTCGGCCATGCGGGCGTGGTCGGTCATGCCGTACCGGCCGGTCACCGCGTCGAAGCTGAGCTCCAGGTCCACCTTCCCGCCGTCCAGGCGCAGTCCGCTGCCCTTGGCGGAGGGGGCGGCGGGCTCGTCGGCCGCGGCGCCCGCCTGCGCGGTGCCTGCCCGGGCCGGCCGGGCGGACGCGGCCATCGGCCCGGTGACGGACTTGATGCCGCTGTACTGCAGCACCGGGAAGCCGGACCGCGCGTCGACGTACACCTCCTCCAGCACCGGCTCGCCGGTCACCGGGTTCGTGCCGCGCACCGTCACATGGCGGGCCAGGACTCCGTCGCCCCTCGGGATGACGACGAGGCCGCCCGCGGTGCCGGTGAGCGCCTGCGCCTTCTGCGACTTCTCGCCCTCCTTGCGGATGGCGTCGGCCTCGGTGAGCCGGGAGTTGCCGAGCCGGGCCGCGGTGGCGCTCACGGCGCGGCGCACCGCCACGTCCTCGGCGACCGTGGCTTCGGTGCCGGTGGTCAGCCCCGTGAAGTACTTGCCGGAGGTGCCGGTGACGACGCGCTTGCCGCCGGAGGTCTCCATCCGCACCACGTACTGGCCGCCGAGGACCGGTATCCCCCGGTGCTTCTGCTGGAGCCGTACGGTCTCGTCGGCGCCCCGCTTCAGCGTGCGGACGGGTGCGAGGTCCCGTCGCGGTTCGGCGATGCGGTAGCGGCTCTCCTTGGCCTCGAGGTGCCCGCGGGCCGCGTCCGCCGGGGCGGCCTTGGCGTCCACGGGCTCGTGCAGCCCTTCGACGAGAGCGGGTGTCGCGGTGTCCTCCCCGGGGACGACCTCGACGGGCGGTGCCGGCGGCGGGGTCGCCGCCTGGGCCGGGACCGCGGTGATCAGGAGACCGGCAGCGGCCAGGAGCGCCGCGGCCCCTGTCCCCCTGGTGATGCCGGATGCCGGTCTTCCCTGGTTGTGCCTGGGCTTGCGCACAGTACGTACCCCTCCCACGTGCTGGTAAGCCGGTTCAGGTGGTCATGGCCATGCAACCCGTGAGGCGTCAACCGATCAATGCGGCGGGTGCGTTGAGAAGTGGACATGCCCACTTGTGTGTCCTGTGAAGGCGGAGTGAGAATCCCCGCATGATCGAGGCGGAGTTGCACTACCTCGGTTTGGGGGCGACCGAGGAGCGCGCGTACGAAGCCCTGCTGGAGGAACGGGCGGAGGGGGCCGAGGACCTGGCCCTGCACCTCCGGTTGCCGAGGGACGAGGTGGACGCGGCGCTCGACCGGCTGGTGGAGCACGGGCTCGCACTGCCGCCGCGCGGAGGCGGGACGTTGCCCCGCCCGGCCGCACCGGCCGCCGCGATCCGCACCCTCATCCACCGCCGCCAGGCCGAACTGCACATGAAATCGGCCGAACTGGAGCGATTACGGATGACCGCCGATCAGCTCGCGGGACGACTGACGGCGGGAGCACCGGCCGTTCCGGGAAGCGGCATCGAAGTGATCACGGGGCAGCGCGCGATCGGGGAGCGCGCCGACGACCTGCTCACGTCCGCGGAGCGCGAAGTGGTCGTCCTGGACCGCCCGCCGTACGTCAAGGGCCGACCGGGATACGGAACCTTCCACATGCCGGGACCCGGCATCGAGGCACTGCTCGACCGGGGAGTGAGCGTGCGGGCCGTGCTGGACCGGGACGGCCTCGCCGCGCCGGAGCGCATCCGGACGCTCAAAGCGCTGGTGGAGCGGGGGCTTCGGGCCCGGGTGGCCCCGGCCGTACCGACCCGGCTGATCGCCGTCGACCGGCGGACCGCCCTGCTGCCTCCGGGGGACGCGGCGGACCCCAGGGCTTCCGCGCTGGTGGTCGGGGACGCGCTGCTGCGCCACGCGCTCTTGCCGCTCTTCGAGACGGTGTGGGACCGGGCGGCCCCGCCGGGCGGGGCGCTGCCCCCGGAGCCTCCGCCGCCGGGCGGGGCGCTGCCCGCCGAGCAGAAGGAACTGCTCGCCCTGCTGGCGGCCGGGCTCAAGGACGAGGCGATCGCACGCAGGCTGGGCGTCCATGTGCACACCGCGCGGCGGCGGATCAGCAGACTGCTGGAGTCGCTCGGCGCCGAGACCCGCTTCCAGGCCGGGGCGCGGGCGACCCTGCGGGGCTGGCTTGACAGCTCGTGAAGAAACGCGGCCCGGGGTGGTGAGAACTCGTCCGGGGTCCGGCCGACGGCGGGTTCCGCCCGGCCGGAGTACCGCGCCGGTCCCCGGCCCGTGTCCGACACCTCACGCCCGGCGCGTCCCGCCCGGCGCGCTCCACGCGGGCCCGGAAACGGAGGTCGCCGTACCCGGGCCCGCGTGGAGCGGGCCGGCGTACGGCGACCTCGTGCAGGGCCGTGCCCCACGGCTCATGCCGCGGCCGGCACCGGCACCTCGGCGGGGGACAGGGCGAGCTCCAGGACCTGGCGGACGTCCGTCACGGGGTGGACCTCCAGTTTCTCCAGGACCTCGGCGGGGACGTCGTCCAGATCGGCCTCGTTGCGCTTGGGGATCACCACGGTGGTGATCCCGGCGCGGTGGGCGGCGAGCAGCTTCTGCTTCACGCCGCCGATGGGCAGCACCCGTCCGGTCAGCGACACCTCACCCGTCATGGCCACATCCGTGCGGACCAGCCGGCCGGAGAGCAGCGACGCCAGCGCGGTCGTCATCGTGATGCCCGCGCTCGGCCCGTCCTTCGGGACCGCACCCGCCGGGAAGTGGATGTGCACCCCGCGGTCCTTCAGATCGCCCACGGGCAGCTCCAGTTCCGCGCCGTGCGAGCGGAGGAAGCTCAGCGCGATCTGTGCGGACTCCTTCATGACGTCGCCGAGCTGACCGGTCAGGGTCAGTCCGGAGGCGCCGGTCTCCGGGTCGGCCAGCGACGCCTCGACGTACAGGACGTCCCCCCCGGCTCCGGTGACCGCCAGTCCCGTGGCCACGCCCGGCACCGCGGTGCGGCGCTCGGCCGGGTCCTGGGCGGACTCGGGCACGTGGTGCGGGCGGCCGATCAGCGCGCGCAGATCGCCGTCGGTGACCGTGAACGGCAGTGCGCGCTCGCCCAGTTCGTGCTGGGCCGCGACCTTCCGCAGCAGCCTGGCCACCGCGCGCTCGAGGTTCCGCACGCCCGCCTCGCGGGTGTACTCGCCCGCCAGCCTGCGCAGCGCGGACTCGTCCAGGGTCACCTCGCCCGGTTCCAGACCGGCCCGCTCCAGCTGGCGCGGGAGCAGGTGGTCCCGGGCGATGACGACCTTCTCGTCCTCGGTGTAACCGTCGAGCCTGACCAGCTCCATCCGGTCGAGCAGCGCCTCCGGGATGGCCTCCAGGACGTTGGCCGTGGCCAGGAAGACCACGTCCGACAGATCGAGCTCGACCTCCAGGTAGTGGTCGCGGAACGTGTGGTTCTGCGCCGGGTCCAGGACCTCGAGCAGCGCCGCCGCCGGGTCGCCGCGGAAGTCGGAGCCCACCTTGTCGATCTCGTCCAGGAGGACCACCGGGTTCATGGACCCGGCCTCCTTGACGGCACGGACGATCCGGCCGGGCAGCGCGCCGACGTAGGTGCGCCGGTGACCGCGGATCTCGGCCTCGTCCCGCACGCCGCCGAGCGCGACGCGGACGAACTCGCGTCCCATCGCATGGGCGACGGACTCGCCGAGCGAGGTCTTGCCGACGCCGGGCGGGCCGACGAGCGCGAGGACCGCGCCGCCGCGCCGGCCGCCGACCACGCCGAGCCCGCGGTCGGAGCGCCGCTTGCGGACCGCCAGGTACTCGGTGATCCGTTCCTTCACGTCGTCCAGGCCCGCGTGCTCGGCGTCCAGGACGGCCTTGGCGCCCCGGATGTCGTACGAGTCCTCCGTGCGTTCGTTCCACGGCAGTTCGAGGACGGTGTCGAGCCAGGTGCGGATCCAGGAGCCCTCCGGGCTCTGGTCGCTGGAGCGCTCGAGCTTCCCGACCTCCTTGAGGGCGGCCTCTCGGACGTTCTCCGGGAGTTCGGCGGCCTCGACGCGGGCACGGTAGTCGTCGGACTCGTCGTCGGCGGACTCGCCGCCCAGTTCCCGCAGTTCCTTGCGCACGGCGTCCAGCTGGCGGCGCAGCAGGAACTCGCGCTGCTGCTTGTCGACGCCCTCCTGGACGTCCTTGGCGATGGACTCGGCCACGTCCTGCTCGGCGAGGTGCTCGCGGAGCTGCTCGGTGGCCAGCCTGAGGCGGGCGACCGGATCACCGGTCTCCAGCAGCTCGACCTTCTGAGCCGTGCTCAGGAAGGGCGAGTATCCGGCGTTGTCGGCGAGCGCGGGAACGTCGTCGATCTGCTGGACCCGGTCCACGACCTGCCAGGCTCCGCGCTTGCGCAGCCAGCTGGTGGCGAGGGCCTTGTACTCCTTGACGAGCTCCGTGACCGAGCCCGGCAGCGGGTCGGGCAGGGTCTCGTCGATGAGGGTGCCGTGGATCCAGAGGGCGGCACCGGGGCCGGTCGTGCCGGCTCCGACGCGCACCCGGCTGTGGCCCCTGATCAGGGCGCCGGGGTCTCCGTCGGAGAGCCGTCCCACCTGCTCGACGGTGCCGAGCACACCGGTCGCGGCGTAGGTGCCGTCGATCCTGGGGACGAGCAGCACCTTCGGCTTCCCGGGCGCCGCTCCGGCTGCCGCCTGGGCGGCTTCCACCGCGGCCCGTACGTCGTTGTCGGACAGGTCGAGCGGTACCACCATCCCCGGCAGCACGACCTCGTCGTCGAGTGGCAGCACAGGCAGGGTGAGCGGTGTGGGCGTCGAAGCCATGATCTCCCCTTCGGCAGTCAAGTTGAGTTACACGGACTCAATGCAAAGGCGGCCGCCGATGTTCCCCCGGGGGTGTTCGCCGTGAGCGATACCGCCTGCCGCATTCACCGGTCCACCGAGCGTAATGAGCGCATTGCGGATGCATCTCTTACACAAGCCATTCGGGTCTGGGCGGACGGCTGGATGGTGCGGTCTCCCGAGCCGATTCCGGCGCCCGGAAGCGTCGCACGAAGACTCCCGCGTCCCGGCCGCCCTCGCCCTCGGTCGCGCCATGGCGACCGGCCGGTGCGCCGGCCCGCCCGGGCAGCGCGATCATTCCGCACCCGTCCACGACCTGCGCCATTCGGCCGCCCGGTCGCAGCACTGGTGCCGCGCCGGCCGAGGTTCCCCCTCGTGACGGGCGGACAGCCCCCGGCACGGCGCTAGCCTGAGGGCCCATGGAGCCTCTCCGCCACGCCGCCGCCCCACGGACCCTCGACCGGCGCGCTGGACCGTACGGCGAGGTGGTCCTGCGGGAACGAGGCGGCCCCGACGGGGAGATCCACGAGATCATCGCCAATGGCTGCTTCCTGATGGACACATCGGACGGCCGCTCCGAGCGGCTCCTCATGGACGTCGCGTACGCGGCCCTCGACGGACGGCCGGACCCGTCCGTACTGATCGGCGGACTGGGAGTCGGCTTCTCCCTCGCCCGTGCGGCAGCCGAGCCCGGCTGGTCCCGGATCGCGGTCGCCGAGCGGGAACAGGCGATCATCGACTGGCACTCGTCGGGCCCGCTGGAGCGCATCTCCGCCGCGGCACTGGCAGATCCACGCACGAGCGTCCTGCACACGGACCTCGTGGGGTATCTCCATAACACTTCGGACACGTATGACGCGCTCTGCCTCGACATCGACAACGGCCCGGACTGGACCGTCACCGAGGGCAACGGCAGTCTCTACTCGCCGGTCGGACTGGCCGCCTGCGCACGGTGTTTGAGCCCCGGAGGAGTCCTCGCCGTCTGGTCGGCGCAGCCTTCCCGGATTTTCGAGGACTCATTGCGGAATGCCGGATTCAGCGGGGTAAGAACCGAAGAGATCCCGGTTGCCCGAGGCGTACCTGACGTGGTCCACCTGGCAGTTCGCCCTGCGTAGCCGGGACCTGGTCGGTGCCTTTACGCTGCCTACCTGACACACCGATCTACACGCAGCTCGCAGTGCGCGACAGGGGCGGGGCGATGGAGCAGACACACACCAGCAGCAACGGCGCGGCGGCACAGCCGACCGGAAGTGCCCAGCGCCGGGTGCTGGTCGTCGAGGACGACACCACCATCGTCGACGCCGTCTCGGCCCGTCTGCGCGCCGAGGGCTTCCTCGTCCAGACCGCGACCGACGGCCCCGCGGCCGTCGACGCGGCCGAGGCCTGGCAGCCGGACCTGATGATCCTCGACGTGATGCTGCCCGGCTTCGACGGCCTCGAGGTGTGCCGCCGGGTGCAGGCCCAGCGGCCCGTCCCCGTGCTGATGCTCACCGCCCGCGACGACGAGACCGACATGCTGGTCGGACTCGGCGTGGGCGCCGACGACTACATGACCAAGCCGTTCTCCATGCGCGAACTGGCCGCCCGGGTGCACGTCCTGCTGCGGCGGGTGGAGCGCGCCGCGCTGGCCGCCGTGACGCCCCGCAGCGGCATCCTGCGCCTCGGCGAGCTGGAGATCGACCACGCCCAGCGCCGCGTCCGCGTCCGGAACGAGGACGTGCACCTCACTCCGACCGAGTTCGACCTGCTCGTGTGCCTGGCCAGCACCCCGCGTGCGGTCCTCTCCCGCGAGCAGCTGCTCGCCGAGGTCTGGGACTGGGCGGACGCCTCCGGCACCCGCACGGTCGACAGCCACATCAAGGCGCTGCGCCGCAAGATCGGTGCCGAGCGGATCCGTACCGTGCACGGTGTCGGGTACGCCCTGGAGACCCCGGCGCCGTGATCCGGCGGAGCCGGCTCGGGTCCCGGCTGGGGGCGGTGGAGATCTCGATCAAGACCAAACTCGGTGCGCTGGTCGTCGCGGCCGTGCTGATCACGACCGGGCTGGCGCTGGTCGCCTTCCGCACCGGGGCGGAACTGCGCTACATCACGGTCTTCGCCATGATCACCACGCTGCTGATCACCCAGTTCGTGGCCCACGGACTGACCGCTCCGCTGGACGAGATGAACACCGTCGCGAAGTCGATCTCCCACGGCGACTTCACCCGCCGGGTACGGGGCGACGGCCGCCGCGACGAGCTGGGGGACCTCGCCTCCACCATCAACCGCATGGCGGACGACCTGGAGGCCGTGGACCAGCACCGCAAGGAGCTGGTCGCCAATGTCTCGCACGAGCTGCGCACGCCCATCGCGGCGTTGCGCGCGGTGCTGGAGAACGTCGTGGACGGCGTCTCGGCGGCCGACCCCGAGACGATGCGTACCGCGCTGAAGCAGACGGAGAGGCTGTCCCGGCTGGTCGAGACGTTGCTCGACCTCTCCCGGCTGGACAACGGCGTCGTGACGCTCAAGGCCCGGCGCTTCGAGGTCTGGCCCTATCTGTCCGGAGTGCTGAAGGAGGCCAACCTGGCCGCCGGGCAGCGCAGGCTGTCCTCCGGATCGGGCAGCCACACCCGCAAGGACGTCCATCTGCACCTGGACGTCTTCCCGCCCGAACTGACCGCGCACGCGGACGCCGAGCGGCTGCACCAGGTCGTGGCGAATCTCATCGACAACGCGGTCAAGCACTCACCTCCGCACGGCAGGGTCACGGTCCGTGCCCGCAGGGGCTTCCAGGCCGAGTCCCTGGACCTCGAGGTCCAGGACGAAGGTCCCGGGATCCCCGAGTCCGAATGGCACAAGGTCTTCGAACGCTTCAACCGGGGCAACACCCCGTCGAAGCAGGGCTCGGGCAGCGACGGGGGCACGGGTCTGGGCCTGGCCATCGCGCGCTGGGCGGTGGAGTTGCACGGCGGCCGCATCGGCGTGGCCGAATCGACACGGGGCTGCCGCATCCGGGTCACCCTTCCGGGAAACCCCGTGGCGCGCGGTTGACGTAGGGTTCGAAGAGGAGCGAAGCCCGTGGCGAACCGGACAGGCGCGTCCTGCGTCCATGTGTCCGGGGAGCAGGACAAGGGTGCGGCCCGCGGGGCCGCAGCCGCGTTCCGCCGTACCCAGTCCGTAGGGGAACCACGCTTGTTTCCCGCCATTTCCTACGCCGAAACCGGTTGTCAGGTGTGACTTAGGCGACGATGACCACGCCCGGCCTGCACCTCCCTGCCGCGTAGGCGTAGCCTTTATTTCCGCTGTCCATCACCTTGTGAAGCGGAAGAGGGCGGTTGCCGCCGTGTCGTCTCAGTCCCCCAGTAACTCGAGTACTTCGACCGACCCCGACGGGCAGGGGAAGAACCCCGCCGCCGCGTTCGGGGCCAATGAGTGGCTCGTCGACGAGATCTACCAGCAGTACCTCCAGGACCCGAATTCGGTCGACCGCGCCTGGTGGGACTTCTTCGCCGACTACAAGCCGGGCGGCGGGGCCGCCGGCGAGGCCGCCCCGGCGGCGCCGGCCGCGACGGCCACGGAGACGCCGGGCACCGCACAGGCTCCGGCTCCCGCGGCCCCCGCCGCGCAGTCCCAGGCGCCGGCCGCGCCCGCGAAGCCCGCCGCCGCGGCACCGGCCCCTTCGAAGCCCGCCGCTCCCGCGAAGCCCGCCGCCGCTCCGGCGAAGCCCGCCGCCAAGGCCGCTCCGGCGGCCGGGGCGCCCGACGGCCCGGAGATGCTGCCGCTGCGCGGCCCCTCCGCCGCGGTCGCGAAGAACATGAACGCCTCGCTGGAGCTGCCGACGGCCACATCCGTCCGCGCCGTCCCGGTGAAGCTGCTCTTCGACAACCGGATCGTCATCAACAACCACCTGAAGCGCGCCCGTGGCGGGAAGATCTCCTTCACGCACATCATCGGGTACGCGATGGTGCAGGCGATCAAGGCCATGCCGTCGATGAACTGGTCCTACGGCGAGAAGGACGGCAAGCCTGTCCTGGTCAAGCCCGCGCACGTGAACCTCGGCCTCGCCATCGACCTGGTGAAGCCGAACGGCGACCGGCAGCTCGTCGTCGCGGCCATCAAGAAGGCCGAGACCATGAACTTCTTCGAGTTCTGGCAGGCCTACGAGGACATCGTCCGCCGCGCCCGCAGCAACAAGCTGACGATGGACGACTTCAGCGGCGTCACCGTCTCGCTGACCAACCCCGGCGGCCTCGGCACCGTCCACTCCGTGCCCCGGCTGATGCCCGGACAGTCGGTGATCATGGGCGTCGGCTCGATGGACTACCCGGCCGAGTTCCAGGGCACCTCCCAGGACACCCTGAACAAGCTGGGCGTCTCCAAAGTCATGACCCTGACCTCGACGTACGACCACCGGGTCATCCAGGGCGCCGCGTCCGGCGAGTTCCTGCGGATCGTCGCCAATCTCCTCCTCGGCGAGGAAGGCTTCTACGACGACGTCTTCGAGGCGCTGCGCATCCCCTACGAGCCGGTCCGCTGGCTCAAGGACATCGACGCCTCGCACGACGACGACGTCACCAAGGCCGCCCGGGTCTTCGAACTGATCCACTCCTACCGGGTCCGCGGCCACGTCATGGCCGACACCGACCCGCTGGAGTACCGCCAGCGCAAGCACCCCGACCTGGACATCACCGAGCACGGGCTCACCCTGTGGGACCTGGAGCGCGAGTTCGCGGTCGGCGGCTTCGGCGGCAAGTCGATGATGAAGCTGCGCGACATCCTCGGCGTCCTGCGCGACTCGTACTGCCGCACCACCGGCATCGAGTTCATGCACATCCAGGACCCGAAGCAGCGCAAGTGGATCCAGGACCGGGTGGAGCGCCCGCACGCCAAGCCGGAGCGCGAGGAGCAGCTGCGCATCCTGCGCCGGCTGAACGCGGCGGAGGCCTTCGAGACCTTCCTGCAGACCAAGTACGTCGGCCAGAAGCGCTTCTCGCTGGAGGGCGGCGAGTCCGTCATCCCGCTGCTCGACGCGGTCATCGACTCGGCTGCCGAGTCCCGCCTCGACGAGGTCGTCATCGGCATGGCCCACCGCGGCCGGCTGAACGTCCTGGCGAACATCGTCGGCAAGTCGTACGCGCAGATCTTCCGCGAGTTCGAGGGCAACCTCGACCCGAAGTCGATGCACGGCTCCGGCGACGTGAAGTACCACCTGGGCGCCGAGGGCACCTTCACCGGCCTCGACGGCGAGCAGATCAAGGTGTCGCTGGTCGCCAACCCGTCGCACCTGGAGGCCGTCGACCCGGTCCTCGAGGGCGTCGTGCGCGCCAAGCAGGACATCATCAACAAGGGCGGCACGGACTTCACCGTCCTGCCGGTCGCCCTGCACGGCGACGCGGCCTTCGCCGGCCAGGGCGTCGTCGCCGAGACCCTGAACATGTCGCAGCTGCGCGGCTACCGCACCGGCGGCACGGTCCACATCGTCATCAACAACCAGGTCGGCTTCACCGCCGCCCCGGAGTCGTCGCGTTCGTCGATGTACGCGACCGACGTGGCCCGCATGATCGAGGCGCCGATCTTCCACGTGAACGGCGACGACCCGGAGGCGTGCGTCCGTGTGGCGCGGCTCGCCTTCGAGTTCCGCCAGACGTTCAACAAGGACGTCGTGATCGACCTCATCTGCTACCGCCGCCGCGGTCACAACGAGGGCGACAACCCGCAGTTCACCAACCCGCAGATGGTGAACCTGATCGACAAGAAGCGCTCGGTGCGCAAGCTCTACACCGAGTCGCTCATCGGCCGCGGCGACATCACCCTGGAAGAGGCCGAACAGGCGCTGCAGGACTTCCAGGGCCAGCTGGAGAAGGTCTTCGCGGAGGTCCGCGAGGCCACCAGCCACCCGGCGCCGGCCCATGTCCCGGACGCCCAGGCCGAGTTCCCGGTGTCCGTCACCACGGGGATCTCCCAGGAGGTCGTCAAGCGGATCGCCGAGTCCCAGGTCAACGTCCCCGACAACATCACCGTCCACCCGCGTCTGCTGCCGCAGCTGCAGCGCCGCGCGGCCTCGGTCGAGGACGGCACGATCGACTGGGGCATGGGCGAGACCCTCGCCATCGGCTCGCTGCTGATGGAGGGCACCCCGGTCCGGCTCGCCGGCCAGGACACCCGCCGGGGCACCTTCGGCCAGCGCCACGCGGTGCTGGTGGACCAGGAGACCAACGAGGACTACACCCCGCTGCTCTACCTGTCCGAGGACCAGGCCCGCTACAACGTCTACGACTCGCTGCTCAGCGAGTACGCGGCGATGGGCTTCGAGTACGGCTACTCGCTGGCCCGCCCGGAGTCGCTGGTCATGTGGGAGGCCCAGTTCGGTGACTTCGTCAACGGCGCCCAGACCGTCGTCGACGAGTTCATCTCCTCCGCAGAGCAGAAGTGGGGCCAGACCTCCGGCGTCACGCTGCTCCTGCCTCACGGCTACGAGGGCCAGGGACCGGACCACAGCTCCGCCCGCCCGGAGCGCTTCCTCCAGCTGTGTGCGCAGAACAACATGACGGTCGCCATGCCGACCCTGCCGTCGAACTACTTCCACCTGCTGCGCTGGCAGGTCCACAACCCGCACCACAAGCCGCTCATCGTCTTCACCCCGAAGTCGATGCTGCGTCTGAAGGCCGCAGCGTCCAAGGTGGAGGAGTTCACCACCGGCGGCTTCCGCCCGGTCATCGGGGACACGGCGGTCGATTCGGGAGTGGTGAACGCGGCCGACGTCCGCAAGGTCGTCTTCTGCTCCGGCAAGGTCTACTACGACCTCGAGGCCGAGCGGCAGAAGCGCGGTGCCACGGACACGGCGATCATCCGCCTCGAGCGTCTCTACCCGCTGCCGGGTGCGGAACTGCAGGCCGAGATCGCCAAGTTCCCGAACACCGAGAAGTACCTGTGGGTCCAGGAGGAGCCGGCGAACCAGGGTGCCTGGCCGTTCATCGCCCTCAACCTGATCGACCACCTGGACCTGGCGGTCGGCGCGGACATCCCGCACGGCGAGCGCCTGCGCCGCATCTCCCGCCCCCACTCGTCGTCCCCGGCGGTGGGCTCGGCGAAGCGGCACCAGGCGGAGCAGCAGCAGCTGGTCAACGAGGTCTTCGAGGCCTGACGCCGCTGAGGCGGTACGCACGGGACGGAGGGCGCGGCCCCGCGAGCGATCGCGGGACCGCGCCCTCCGGCGTGTGCGGCCGGCGGACGGCTCGCGGCAGGCGTGCACGCCTGCCGC
>NZ_JBFAMM010000038.1:0-49144 GCF_040656535.1 Streptomyces sp. NPDC049887
GGGCGCTTCCCTTCGGTGTTTCCAGCCTAGCAGATCCGATTTCCGTTTCCGCCACCCGCTGGAGTGGGCTGCCGGGCCGTTCTTCCGCTTTCGCGAATTCCCTTTCCGGCGTCCAAAACCCTACCAGCCTTTTCCCGTCCCCCTGGCCACGCCCACCAGAACCCACACAGTGGTGTAGACCAGTTAGGATGTCGGCTCGACAGGTGCTGCCGAACTGCGACTCAGAGACGCGTCGTGGCCAGGCAGGGGTACGACGTTACATCTCACCGGCAGACGAGGCAAATCGTTTCCGGAGCCCTCCAGGGCCGCCAACTGGTAAGTCACAGACGGAACCTGGACTACCCATGACATACGCTCTGAACAGTACGCCGCCCGGTACAGGCAGTGGCGGCGGCACGTGAATCTCCACCCTGGGAGGCCCCCATGACAACCGTGACGTCGCCTCTGGCCGGGCGAGCCATCGGGCTCGCCGCAGTGCCCGACCCGGTGTTCTCCGGTGCGATGGTCGGTCCCGGTACCGCGATCGACCCGGTGCGGGAACCGTCCGAGGCGGTCTCCCCCGTGGACGGCATCGTTGTCTCCCTTCACCCGCACGCCTTCGTCGTCGTCGATTCCGAGGGGCACGGAGTGCTGACCCATCTCGGCATCGACACGGTGCAGCTCAACGGCGAGGGCTTCGAGCTCCTCATCAACAAGGGCGACACCGTGACCCGGGGCCAGGGCATCGTGCGCTGGAACCCGGTCGCCGTCGAAGAGGCCGGCAAGTCTCCGATCTGCCCCGTGGTTGCCCTCGAGGCCTCCGCCGACTCACTGGGCGGGCTCCGCCAGGACGGCGACGTCAAGACCGGCGACGAGCTGTTCAGCTGGCAGTGACCCCGCCCTGCTCGGAGGGCCGGTCGTACATCCACCGCGGCGGCTGGGACCGCCGCACTATCGGAGACGGGTGAAATGGAGACAACGCTGCAGGGCGTCGGTGTCAGCCACGGTGTGGCCGTCGGCGAGGTTCGGCACATGGGCACGGCGGTGCTGGAGCCGCCGGCCAAGCAGATACCGGTGGAGGACGCCGAGCGCGAACAGGGGCGCGCCCGGCACGCCGTGGACGCCGTGGCCGCCGATCTCGTCGCACGCGGCAACCTGGCCGGCGGCGAGGCGCAGCACGTGCTCGAGGCACAGGCCATGATGGCGCAGGACCCCGAGCTGATGGCGGACGTAGAGCGGCGGATCGCCGTCGGCAGCACGGCCGAGCGAGCCGTCTACGACGCCTTCGCCGCGTACCGTGCGCTGCTGGCCGGTGCCGGTGAGTACCTGGCCGGGCGGGTGGCCGACCTCGACGACGTTCGCAACCGCATCGTGGCGCGGCTGCTCGGGGTTCCGATGCCGGGCGTGCCGGACAGCGACGAGCCGTACGTCCTGATCGCCCGGGACCTCGCCCCCGCAGACACGGCGCTGCTCGACCCCGCGCTGGTACTCGGATTCGTCACCGAGGAGGGCGGCCCCACGAGCCACAGCGCGATCCTGGCGCGGGCGCTCGGAGTGCCGGCCGTGGTCGCGCTCCCGGGTGCATGCGAACTGGCCGAGGGCACGGTGGTCGCTGTGGACGGCAGCACGGGCGAGGTGTTCGTGACGCCGGGCGAGGAGCGGCGCGCGCGGCTGGCCGAGGCCGCGGCCGAGCGGAAGGCCGCGCTGGCGGCTTCCACCGGTCCGGGTGCGACGTCGGACGGCCACAAGGTGCCGCTGCTGGCGAACGTCGGCGGTCCCGGTGACGTCCCGGCCGCGCTGGCGGCCGGTGCGGAGGGCGTGGGACTGTTCCGCACCGAGTTCCTGTTCCTCGACGACAGCAGGCAGGCGCCGTCGGAGGCCAAGCAGGTCGAGGCGTACCGGCAGGTGCTGGAGGCGTTCCCCGAGGGACGGGTGGTCGTGCGGGTCCTGGACGCCGGCGCGGACAAGCCGCTGGACTTCCTGACTCCGGCCGACGAGCCGAATCCGGCACTGGGCGTCCGGGGGCTCCGGTCGCTGCTCGATCACCCTGAGGTGCTGCGGACGCAGCTGACCGCGCTGTCGAGGGCCGCCGAGGGACTGCCCGTGTACCTCGAGGTCATGGCGCCGATGGTGGCCGACCGCTCGGACGCCAAGGCGTTCGCGGACGCGTGCCGAGAGGCCGGACTCGACGCGAAGTGCGGCGCGATGGTCGAGATCCCGTCCGCGGCTCTGCGGTCGCGGTCGGTCCTGCAGGAGGTCGAGTTCCTCTCGCTGGGCACGAACGACCTGGCGCAGTACACCTTCGCCGCCGACCGTCAGGTGGGTGCGGTCTCCCGGCTGCAGGACCCCTGGCAGCCCGCGCTGCTGGACCTGGTGGCGCTGTCCGCCGAGGCGGCGAAGGCCGAGGGCAAGAGCTGTGGCGTGTGCGGTGAGGCGGCGTCGGATCCGCTGCTCGCGTGTGTGCTGACGGGTCTGGGTGTCACCTCGCTGTCGATGGGTGCGGCGTCGATCCCGTATGTCCGGGCGACGCTGGCGAAGTACACGCTCGCCCAGTGCGAGCGTGCCGCCGCTGCGGCACGCGCCGCGGACTCCGCCGACGAGGCGCGGCGGGCCGCGCAGGCGGTGCTGTCCGGGGAGTGACGGCCCGGGTGTGGAGGGGCTTCCCGCCGTGCGGCGGGGAGCCCCTCTTCCTTGAGCGGGGTTGCGCATGCGGAGGGCTCCCCCGTGCGTCCGTCCGCTACGGATGTGCGTCGCCGAGGCCGAAGCCCGCGCGGTACTCGACACCCGGTTCCGGGGAGAGGGGCTCTCCGGTGTCGGCGTCCGTGCAGTAGGCGCTGAAGACCTCGGCCTCGGTGAGCGCGACGAGCCGGCCACCGTGGAGACGCCAGCCGTGAAGCCGGTCGGGGGCCTCGGCCGTGGACGTCCTGAGGACGACTCCGCCGGGAGTGTCGAGGGCGATTCCGACCGCCAGGACCGTCGCGAACTCGGCGGCTTCGGAGGGGTCGAGCACGGCCGGGGCGTCGGCGGCGTGTGTGGCGTGGAGGACCGCCAGGAGTTGCCGCCCCTTCTCCGCCGGGACGCTGCAGACGAGGTGGTGCGTGCCGGGGCCAGCGCCGTCGAGCAGGTCGATCAGCAGCCGTGAGGCCCGGTCGAAGGCGGACCGGCCGGTGTCCTCCCCGCAGTCCGAGCAGGTGCCGAGGTCGGCGAGCAGGGAGGTGGCGTACTCCCATGTGGTCTGCCGGGCCGTGCGGTTGAGGAGCAGCGGTACGAGTTCGTCGAGCGGCTGTCCGGTGTACGCGACCGTCGCGCCGGTGGAGGCGACCTCCGCGGTGTACCGGCTGCGGCTGGCCGAGGAGTCGGGGTCGAGCCCGGTCTCCCTGCAGTAGTCCGCGAACTCCTCCGGGTCGAAGAGGGCGACGGTGGTGTGCCCGCCCTGGGCGGAGAGTGCTTTGAGCAGGCCCTCCGCGTGGCGCAGGTAGTCCGGATGGTCGTCGAAGGCGAACGTGGGGTAACGGCGCATGGCCGCGAAGTCCTGGTCGTCGACGAGGAGTCCGACGGTTGCGGGTACGTCGCGTCGCAGCGACCGGTGGCGGGCTCGGCGGGAGTCGCGGGCACGGGCGTGCGCGCCGGGGCGGACGCGCTGCCCGGAGCGGGTGTCCGAGTTGGTGCGGTCCTGGCCGTCGTGCCTGCGGTGTGCGCCCTCCGTGCCGTGGGCCGTGGTCCGGGCCGTTGCGTCGTGCTTGCGGTGCTGCATGGGTCCCCCTGGTCGAGTGAGCACTGTTGCCCAGTGCTCACTCACCGTAACCGTGGCCACTGACAACGCGGCGTCGTGGCCTCGTGGGCTTGGGGAGGTCCCGGTTCATTCCCGCTCGGCGCCGCGCTCGCGCGCCAGTTCCTCGTAGAAGCGCAGCAGCTCGAGGTCGTCCACCGAGCCGGGGTTCACCGCCTTCGTCAGGTCGGTTCCCTGCAGCAGGCGCTTGACCGGAACCTCGATGCGCTTGCCGGTGAGGGTGTGCGGGACGCCGGGGACCTCGATGATGTCGTCCGGGACGTGGCGCGGGGAGAGCTGTTCGCGGATGGTCCGCTTGATCCGGGAACGCAGGTCGTCGTCGAGGGCGGCGCCGGGGGCGAGGTGGACGAAGAGCGGCATCCAGTAACCGCCGTCCGGTTCCTCCAGGCCGATGACGAGGGATTCCCTGATCTCGGGGAGCCGTTCCACCGCTTCGTAGATGTCGGCGGAGCCCATGCGGACTCCCTGGCGGTTCAGAGTGGAGTCGGACCTGCCGTGGATGACGACGGAGCCGTGGTCGGTGATCGTGATCCAGTCGCCGTGCCGCCAGACGCCCGGGAACATCTCGAAGTAGCTCTCGCGGTAGCGGCTGCCGTCGGGGTCGTTCCAGAAGCGGATCGGCATGGACGGCATGGGGTTGGTGACGACGAGCTCGCCCACCTCACCGACGACGGGCTTGCCGTGCGGGTCCCAGGACTGCAGGTCGGTGCCGAGGCAGGCGGCCTGGAGCTCGCCGATGTGGACGGGCAGGGTCGGGACTGCGCCCGCGAAGCAGCTGCAGACGTCCGTGCCGCCGCTGACGGACGCGATCCACAGGTCCTCGCGGACCTCGTCGTGGAGCCAGCGGAAGCCGTCGGGCGGCAGCGGTGAGCCGGTGGTGGCGACGCACTGGACCGTTGAGAGGTCGTGGTCGCGCGAGGGGTGCACGCCCGCCTTGCGGCAGGCCATGACGTAGGCGGCGGAGGTACCGAAGAGGGTCGTCCCGGTGCGTTCGGCGATCGCCCACTGGGCGCCGGTGTCCGGGTGGCCGGGGCTGCCGTCGTACAGCACGACGGTGGTGCCGGTGAGCAGGCCGGAGACGAGGAAGTTCCACATCATCCAGCCGGTGGAGGTGTACCAGAAGAAGCGGTCTCCGGGACCGAGGTCGCAGTGCAGTCCGAGCTGCTTGAAGTGTTCCAGCAGGATGCCGCCCTGGGACTGGACGATCGCCTTGGGCAGCCCGGTGGTGCCGGAGGAGTAGAGGACCCACAGCGGGTGGTCGAAGGGGACCTGCTCGAAGACGGGCTCGGTGTCGTCCGCGGTGAGGGCGGACCATTCGAGCGCGCCTTCGGGGGCGGGGGTGCCGAGCAGGGGGATGTGGACGACGGCCCGCAGGGTGGGCAGTTCCCGGCGGAGTTCGGCGACGGTGTCGGCGCGGTCGTGTTCCTTGCCGCCGTAGCGGTACCCGTCGACGGTGAACAGGACCACCGGCTCGACCTGCTGGAAGCGGTCGAGGACGCTGCGGGCGCCGAAGTCGGGGGCGCAGGAGGTCCAGGTGGCTCCGACGGCGGCGGTGGCGAGGAGAGCGGTCACGGCCTGCGGAACGTTCGGCAGATAGCCGCTGACCCGGTCGCCGGGGCGGACGCCGAGAGCGCGGAGTCCGGCGGCGAGTGATCCGACTTGGCGGCGCAGTTCGGCCCAGCTGATATGGGTCGGCTCATGTGTTTCGTCCATATGGATAAGAGCCGGTTCATGGGCGCGAGCGGGGTCTTCGGCGGTGCGCAGGGCGTGTTCGGCGTAGTTGAGGGTGGCGCCGGGGAACCATCGGGCGCCGGGCATGCCGCGGTCGGCGAGGACGCACTCGCCGGGGGTGGAGAACCGCACGTCGAACCATTCGGCGACCGCCTGCCAGAAGATGTCGAGGCGGTCGACCGACCAGCGGTGCAGAGCCGGGTAGCCGCCTTCGGCGGGCGCCCCGTGGCGCTCGGCGGCCCATGCCTGGAAGCGGGTGATCCGGGCCGCCGCGATGCGGTCGGCGTCCGGCTGCCAGAGGGGGGCAGGGTTCGCTGCTGAGGTCATGGGGCGGCTCCCGGGCGGCTGTGCGGCTCTGTGCGTGGTGGGCACTCGGTCGGCACGTGGTCTACGTGTGTGTCCGGCGGGGCGTGGGTGTGCCTTCGCGCGGCTGACAGGGACGATGCCATGTGATCGTCTTCTGCACCAGGGTTCCCCACCCATGGCGGGGTGGCTGATTGTGTGCTCCGACCACGGGTGACGGGTTTCGGGCCGCGGTGGGCGGGGGCTCGCACCTCGGGTGAACGGCAGTTGAACGAACCCCGCCCCGGCCTGCGCGGATGACAGGGTGAGCAGCATGGACGGTCGTGATCTGGTGCGTGCGGTGCTGGCATTCGGGACGGTGCGCGGGCTGCGCGCGACGCGTTCGGCGTGGCGCCGGAGGCGTACGGACGCACAGGGGCTGCCGCCGCGGGGTGCGGAGCGGGCGCGGGTGCCGGGACCGGTGACCGGGGCGGAGCCCTCGCCGGGCGGCGGGATCGTCCGGTTCGCGCGTTCGGAGCTGCGGGTGCGGGTGGCTGCCTCGGGCGTCGTCTTCTGGGGCTGGGACGGTGCGGAGCCCGAACCGTCGTACGCGCTGGACGGAACGCCTCCGCGGCCCGACCCCCGGGCCGAGCTGGAGCCGGACAAGGACGGCGGCTGGCGGATCGTCTCGCAGCGGGTCACGGTGGCGGTCTCCCGGCAGGGCGGGGTCGAGATCCGGACACCGGGCGGGGTGGTCCTGCGCAGGGAGCTGCCGCCGCGCTGGTGGGAACCGGCCGGCGGCGGGCCGGGCCGCTGGCTCCAGCGCAGTGAAGTGGCCGCGGACGCACGGTTCTTCGGCCTCGGCGGCCGTGCGTCGGGGCCGCGGCTGAGGGACGGCACGTACCGGCTGTGGAACACCGATCCGCGCGGGAGCTTCGGACCGGACGACGACCCGCTGTACATCACGATGCCCGTGCAGCTGGTGGTCGCGGACGCGGGCACGCATCTGGCGTTCCTCGACAACTCCTGGGAGGGGCAGGTCACCCTGCGCGAGGGTGAGGAGGGCGCGGGGTCGGGGCACGACCGTCCGGGCACCAGCGAGGTCCGGATGGGCGGCGGGCCGCTGCGCTGCTGGGTCGTCGTCGGCACACCCGCCCGGGTGCTGCGGAAGTGGACGGGGCTCACGGGCGCGCCCGCGCCGCCGCCGCCGTGGGCTCTGGGTCCGCAGCACGCGCGCTGGGGGTTCGGCAGCGAGCGCGAGGTGCGCCGGGTGGTGGCGGGCTACCGGGATCGGGGCCTGCCGCTGTCGGCGTTGCACCTGGACATCGATCACTACGACGGCCACCGGGTCTTCACCGTGGACACGGAGCGTTTCCCCGACCTTCCGCGGCTGGCGAAGGACCTCCGGGCCGACGGGGTACGGCTCGTGTCGATCGTCGACCCGGCGGTGAAGGCGGAGCCCGGCAACGAGGTGTACGACGCGGGCGCGGCGGCCGGCGCGTTCGTCCGGGACGGGCGTGGCCGTGAGGTGCGCGGGGAGGTGTGGCCCGGCGAGTGCGTGTACCCGGACTTCACCGATCCGGAGGTCCGCGCGTGGTGGGGCGGTCTGTACGAGGAGCGGCTGGCGCAGGGCTTCTCGGGGGTGTGGCACGACATGAACGAGCCGGTGTCGTTCACGCCCTTCGGCGACATGACCCTGCCGCGCTCGGCCCGGCACCGGCTGGAGGGCCGGGGCGGGGACCACCGTGAGGCCCACAACGTGTACGGCCTGGCGATGGCGCGGGCGGGCCACGAGGCACTGCGGAGGCTGCGTCCGCAGGAGCGGCCGTTCCTGTTCTCGCGCTCGGGCTGGGTGGGCATGCAGCGGTACGGCGGGACCTGGTCCGGTGACGTGGCGACCGGCTGGCCGGGGCTGAGGGCGTCGCTGTCGCTGGTGATGGGCCTCGGTCTGTGCGGGGTGCCCTACTCGGGTCCGGACGTGGGCGGCTTCGACGGGAGCCCGTCGCCCGAGCTGTTCCTGCGCTGGTTCCAGTTGGGGTCGTTCCTGCCGCTGTTCCGTACGCACGCGGCGATCGGGGCTGGGCGCAGGGAGCCGTGGGAGTTCGGCCCGCGGGTCCTCGGGCACGCCAGGGCCGCGCTGCTGGAACGGGAACGCCTGCGCCCGTACTTCGTGACCCTGGCGCAGCTGGCCCGGCTGACCGGGGCGCCGTACGTGCGGCCGCTGTGGTGGAACGCGCCGACCGACCGGGCGCTGCGCGACTGCGAGGACGCCTTCCTGCTGGGCGACGCGCTGCTGGTGGCGCCGGTACTGGAGCCGGGGGCGGACCGGCGTGCGGTGCGGCTGCCGCGGGGGCGCTGGTACGACACGGTGACCGGTGAGGCGTTCGAGGGTCCGGGCCAGGTCCTGCTGGAAGCACCGCTGTCGCGGATCCCGGTGCTGGCCCGGGCGGGTTCGGTGGTTCCGGTGCGCGGCGAGGACGGCGGGACGGAGCTGGAGGTGTGGGCGCCGGCCGCGGGCCGCACCGGCAGCGGTCTGGTCGTCGAGGACCGCGCCGCCCCTGGCGCCCGGCCGGCGGTGGAGCGCTATGCGTCACGGCTGGTGGACGGCGGGGTGGTCGTGGAGCGGGTGTCGGACGCCGGTGCCGCGCGGCCGGGGCGTCCGCTGCGGGTGCGCGGCGGGACGGAGGCGCGGCCGCCCCGCGGCTCTCAGCCGTAGCGGCCGGCGAACCAGTTGCGCACCGCCGTGCTGTGCAGCGGGAAGGCGAGTTCGGCGGGTTCGTGCAGGACGTGCCAGCCCTCCGTCTCGTCGGTCGGCACCGATGCCGGGAGTGTGTCCGCCGGGCGCTGCGGGAGCAGGCCGAAGATCAGGAGGTGTCCCCCGGGCGAGCTGAGGGCGTCGGCGAGCCGGACGTCCTGATGCGCGGCGTCGATACCGGTCTCCTCCTTCAGCTCGCGGACGACTGCGTGCCTCCAGTCCTCGGCGTGGTCGATGAACCCGCCGGGGAGTGCGATCCGGCCACGCTGGGGCTCGATGGTGCGGGTGATGACGACGAGTCCGGTGGGGTGCGGGCCGGTGACGGGGAGGAGGGCGACGGCCACGGGCAGGGGGTTGCGGTAGGCGATGTCACCGCATGCGGCGCAGGTCCTGGGCCAGCCCGCGGGGCCGCTGCGGGGGGCACCGCAGCTGGAGCAGTGCGAGTCCCGCACGGGCGTCCGGGGCGCGGGCGCGGGGGGCGTCTTGGCGGTGCCGGTTTCGGGCGTGGGTTCGCGGGGCTCGGTCACACGCGGACTGTACGCGACGCCGGACCCCGCGGTCCTCACGAGCGGGTCAGGGACCGCTGCGGCACCGGGAAGTCGAAGTAGGTGCCGGGGAACGGTTCGGGTCGATGGGTGAAGTGCCACCACTCCTCGGGCAGGTTGACGAAACCGACGCCGGCGAGGGTGTCGTCGGGGCCACGGAGCGGCGGGCGACGAACTTCCCGGGGGCCTCAGGTTCGGGGGCGGCAGCAGACGGCGACCGCGGCGGCAAGGGCGGTCAGCATCCGGCGGGCCGTCGCGGGTCCTCTCGTGCGCATCATGCGCACCGTCTATCAGCAACGGGTGGCCGGAACCACCCCCGTGGATTCCGGCCACCCGTTCACTGGTACCGGACGCCGAACGGGCCTGCGCGGTTCTGGTGTTCGGCGGATCGGTTCACGGATCTGTCGGCCTCTTCCGGCAGTGGTGTTCCGCGCGGGGTCGTGTCCGCGTCCCGGGCGTGGCACACTGTCACTGTTCTGACGGATCGTCAGTTCCGTGAGGGCCGTGCGGACGACCGGGGAGGGGCCTTGACGCGTGTGCGCAGACCGGTGGTGGCGCGTTGGTTCACCGAGGGCGGCGACGACCGGGAGTTCCGGCTGCTCGGCACCCGCTGCGGCGCCTGCTCCGCCGTCTTCTTCCCCCGCGAGGACTCGTTCTGCCGCAACCCCGCGTGCGCGGGCGGCGATCTGGCCGAGGTGCCGTTGTCGAAGCGGGGACGCGTGTGGTCGTACACGGTCGGCCGGTACCGTCCGCCGGCGCCCTACGTCTCCGATCCGGCGGACGCATGGGAGCCGTACACCCTCGTCGCCGTGGAACTCGCGGCCGAGCGAATGGTGGTGCTCGGCCAGGCGGTTCCGGGGGTCACGGCCGCGGATCTGGGCGTCGGCACGGAGGTCGAGGTGGTGGCGGGGGTCCTCTCCGAGGACGCCGACACGACGTGGACGACCTGGTACTGGCGCCCGGTGGAGGAGGCTCGGTGAACGACGTCGCGGTACTCGGCGCGGGCATGCACCCGTGGGGCAAGTGGGGCCGCAGTTTCGTCGAGTACGGCACGGCCGCCGCCCGGGCCGCGCTCGCCGACGCCGGGATCGGCTGGCAGGACGTCCGGTCGGTCGTCGGCGCCGACACGGTCCGCGGCGGCTACCCCGGTCATGTCGCGGGCGCGACCTTCGCCCGGGCCCTGGGCTGGCAGGGCGCACGCGTCACGAGCGTGTACGCGGCCTGCGCGTCAGGAGCCCAGGCCATCGACTCCGCGCGGGCCCAGATCCTGGCGGGTCTGGCCGAGGTGGTCCTGGTCGTGGGCGCCGACTCCGCGCCCAAGGGGTTCTTCGCCCCCGCCGGCGGCGACCGGCCCGACGACCCGGACTGGCTGCGCTTCCGGCTGCTGGGCGCCACGAACCCGGCGTACTTCGCCCTGTACGCGCGCCGGCGCATGGCCCTCCACGGCGACACCCTGGACGACTTCGCCCAGGTCAAGGTCAAGAACGCGGCGGCCGGTGCGCTCAACCCGTACGCCCGCTACCGAAAGGCCGTGAGCGCCGGGCAGGTCGCCTCCTCCGCCGTCGTCGCGGATCCCCTGCGGCTCCTCGACATCTGCGCCACGTCCGACGGCGGCGCCGCGCTGGTGCTGTCCAGCATGGAGTACGCCCGCGGGCACGGCGCCGGGAACCCGGTCCGCATCCGCGCGGTCTCGACGGTGACACCCACCTATCCCCGGACCGTGCTCGACCTCCCGGACATCGCGACGGACTCGGCGGCAGCCGTCGAGCCACCGTCGACGGGATTCCGGGAGTCGATCGCCCGTGCCGCCTACGAGGAAGCCGCGCTCGGACCGGAGGACCTGTCGCTGGCCGAGGTGTACGACCTCTCCACCGCGCTGGAGTTGGAGTGGTACGAGGACCTGGGGCTGTGCGGGACCGGTGAGGGAGCGGGGCTGCTGCGCGAGGGCGCGACCGCCCTGGGCGGCCGGATCCCGGTCAACGCGAGCGGTGGCCTGGCCTCCTTCGGGGAGGCCGTCCCCGCGCAGGCCATCGCCCAGGTGTGCGAACTGACCTGGCAGCTCCGCGGAACCGCGGGCGAACGCCAGGTGGCCGGGGCCCGCGCCGGTATCACCGCCAACCAGGGGCTGTTCGGTCACGGCTCGGCGGTCGTCGCCGTCCGCTGAGCAACCCCGTTCACCAAAGGGCCCGTTCGCGTGCGCAAGGCCGAAGTCACTGCCGGGAGCAGGTGTGGATCAGGTGTCGAGCAGGCGACCTTGACGGGGCGGTGACCCCCGGGAAAACTGCCTCTTCGTCGGCGCCGCTGCCCGCGGCAGTACGGCGTTCCGGCATGCTCACCACGCTCGTCACGGAGACCGCGCACGGCACGGCCCGCACTCCGCCCTGCCTCCGCGCTCCGTAGCCATGGGAACCACACCCAGCCTGGAGCCGCCATGAGCAACGCAGACATCTTCCTCGGCGAGGTCATCGGCACGGCGATACTGATCCTCTTCGGCGCCGGCGTCTGTGCGGCGGTGACCCTCAACCACTCCAAGGCCAGGGCGTCCGGCTGGATCGTCATCGCCTTCGGCTGGGGCTTCGGCGTACTGGCGGGTGCGTACACGGCGGCTCCGCTGTCCGGCGGCCACCTCAACCCGGCCGTGACCGTGGGCATCGCCGTCGACACCGGCGAGTGGGGCAAGGTGCCGCTGTACGTCCTGTCCCAGCTGGTCGGGGCGCTCCTCGGGGCCGTGCTGGCCTGGCTCGCCTACCACGCCCAGTTCCGGGCGAACGCCGACCCCGCGAACGCCCGGCCCACGCTGGGGATCTTCTCGACCGCCCCGGAGATCCGCAGTCCGGCCGCCAACCTGGTCACCGAGACCATCGCCACCGTCGGGCTGGTGCTGCCGATCCTGGCCTTCGGGCGGAACGCCGGCATCGGCATCGGCCAGGTCCCGGGCGAGGCCGCGGGGATCTACGGCTCCGGGATCTCGGTCCTGCTGGTGTCGCTGCTCGTCGTCGGCATCGGGCTGTCGCTCGGCGGCCCGACCGGATACGCCATCAACCCCGCCCGTGACCTGGGCCCCCGGCTGGCGCACTCGGTGCTGCCGATCCCCAACAAGGGGACGTCCGACTGGGGTTACGCCTGGGTGCCGGTGGTCGGGCCCCTCATCGGCGGACTTCTCTCGGGCCTGATCTTCGACATCGTCTTCTGATCCGCCGCACGGCGTGCTCCGGGAGCGCCGACCGGACAGCACCCTTCCCACCGCAGCCTCAGGGCAGCGCCATCCGACAAGAGGACGTCATGACGGACACCTCCCAGAAATACGTCGCCGCCATCGACCAGGGCACCACGTCCAGCCGCTGCATCATCTTCGACCGGAACGGCGCGATCGTCGCCGTCGACCAGCGGGAGCACCGTCAGATCTTCCCCAGGCCGGGCTGGGTCGAGCACGACGCCACCGAGATCTGGTCCAAGGTGCAGGCGGTCGTCGCCGGAGCGCTCGCCCGGGCGGGACTGCGCGCGGGGCAGCTCAGCGCCCTCGGCATCACCAACCAGCGCGAGACCACGGTGCTCTGGGACCGGTCGACGGGCAGGCCCGTGCACAACGCCGTCGTCTGGCAGGACACCCGCACCTCGGCGCTCTGCACCGAACTCGGCGGCGCGGACGGGCAGGACCGTTTCCGCGACACCACCGGTCTGCCGCTGGCGAGCTACTTCTCGGGCCCGAAGGCGGCCTGGCTGCTGGACCGGGTGCCGGGACTGCGCGGGCGCGCGGAGCGGGGCGAGATCGCCTTCGGCACCATCGACTCATGGCTGATCTGGAACCTGACCGGCGGGACGGACGGCGGCGTCCACGTCACGGACGTCACCAACGCCTCGCGCACCATGCTGATGAATCTGGAGACCCTCCGGTGGGACGCCTCGGTCCTCTCCGCGATGAACATCCCGGAGGCGGTCCTGCCCGAGATCCGTTCCTCGGCGGAAGTCTACGGGACCGCCGTCGGCCAGTTGGACGGAGTGCCGGTCGCCTCCGCGCTCGGGGACCAGCAGGCCGCCGTCTTCGGACAGGCCTGCTACGACACGGGAACGGCGAAGAACACCTACGGGACCGGCAGTTTCCTGCTGCTCAACACGGGCGGCCGGCCGGTGCCCTCCAAGAACGGGCTCATCACGACTCTCGGCTACAAGATCGGAGACGCCGACCCCGTCTACTGCCTCGAGGGCTCCATCGCGATCACGGGCGCCCTGGTCCAGTGGTTCCGCGACCAGCTGGGGATAATCCGCTCCGCGGACGAGATCGAGACCCTGGCCGCGAGCGTCGAGGACAACGGAGGGGCGTACATCGTGCCGGCCTTCTCCGGGCTGTACGCGCCCTACTGGCGCTCCGACGCCCGGGGAGTGATGACCGGACTCACCCGGTACGTGACCAAGGCGCATCTGGCCCGGGCCGTGCTCGAGGCGACGAGCTGGCAGACGCGTGAGGTGGTCGACGCGATGTACCAGGACTCGGGAGTGCCGATCACCGCGCTGAAGGTGGACGGCGGCATGACCGCGAACGGACTGCTGATGCAGCACCAGGCCGATGTGCTGGGGGTGCCGGTGATCCGGCCGAAGGTGTCCGAGACGACGTGCCTGGGCGCCGCGTACGCGGCGGGCCTCGCCACTGGGGTCTGGGGCGGGCTGGACGAGCTGAAGGCGCACTGGCGGCGCGACGTCGAGTGGTCGCCGCGGATGCCGGCGGACGTACGGGATCGCGAGTACGACAACTGGCGCCGGGCCGTGGAGCGGAGCTTCGGCTGGCAGAAGGAGGACGGCGCGTAGCCGCCCGCCACCCGTGGACCACGGCCCGTACCCCTGTCGGTGGGGGTACGGGCCGTGTCGTTGCCACGTCGCGTCGTCGTCGCCCCGGTGTGTGCGTCAGGTCGCCGCGGGCTCCCGCTCGCGGGTGGACCGCACCAGGGCGTGCTCCACGACCGCCACCAGCACCGACTTCACCGACTCCCGCTCCCGGGCGTCGCAGGTGATCAGCGGTACCTCGGGGTCGAGGTCGAGAGCGGCCCGCACGGTCTCCTCCGGGTACTGGTCGGCGCCCTCGAAGCAGTTGACCCCCACGGTGAACGGGATGCCGCGCCGCTCGAAGTAGTCGATCGCCGCGAAGGAGTCCTCCAGGCGGCGGGTGTCGGCGAGCACGACCGCGCCGAGAGCGCCCTGGGCCAGCTCGTCCCAGAGGAACCAGAACCGGTCCTGACCGGGGGTGCCGAAGAGGTAGAGGACGAGGTCCTCCCGGAGCGTGATCCGGCCGAAGTCCATCGCCACGGTCGTCGTGCTCTTGGACTCCACCCCGTCGAGGTCGTCCACGGGCCGGCCGGCCTCGCTCAGGGTCTCCTCGGTACGGAGCGGCTTGATCTCGCTGACCGCCCCCACGAGGGTGGTCTTGCCGACCCCGAAGCCACCGGCCACAAGAATCTTCAGTGTCACCGGCTCCACCGGCGTCTCCCGTCGGCTAGAGCGCCCGAAGACCATTGATCACCTCGCGGAGAATGCTGACGTCCGGCAGCTCGGCCGGCGGAACGGGACGGGTCACGTGGACCAGGGCGCCGTCGACGAGATCGCCCACGAGGACCCGGATCACCCCGACGGGGAGGTCCAGGCCCGCGGCGAGCTCGGCGATCGACTGCGGGGTGGTGCAGCAGCGTTCGACGATCTCCACGTGCTCCGGGGAGAGCGTCTGGTCCCGGCCGGGGTCCTGGGCGGCCGGTTCCGGCACGACGAGCGCGATCAGGTCGAGCCGGTGCTCCGCGGTACTCGTGGTCCGGCCGCGGGTCATCGCGTACGGACGGACCACCGGACCCGCGTCGTCGTCGTACCAGCGGGGGGCGTGCCGGACCTGCTGTCTGCCGTCAGTCATCGCCGGTCCACTCACCCTCCGGCGGAGAGCCCGGTCCGGGGTGCCGTCGCGAGGTGGGCTCCGACGCGCTTCACCATCAACGTCATCTCGTAGGCGACGAGGCCGACGTCGGAGTCGGCGTCGGACAGGACGGCGAGACAGCTGCCGTCCCCGGCGGCGGTGACGAAGAGGAAGGCGTCCTCGAGCTCGACGACGGTCTGGCGCACCCGGCCCGCGTCGAAGTGGCGGCCCACGCCCTTGGCGAGGCTGTGGAACCCGGAGGCCACGGCCGCGAGATGCTCGCCGTCCTCACGGGTGAGGTCCTTCGAGGAGCCGGTGGCGAGACCGTCGCCGGAGAGGACGAGGGCCTTGCGAATGGAACCGACCCGCCCGACCAGTTCGTCGAGGAGCCAGTTGAGCTCGCCGTTCTTGGTCGTGTCGGTTGCTGCGGCGTTCGGTGCGGTCATCGACCGTCCCCCTCCGGTGTCGTTCCTGGTGCTGTCTCGCCGGGGCCGGTGGCATCCTCGGCGTTCTGGCGACGTCCGCGCTGCCAGCCGCGTTGCAGCGAGGCCATGCGGTCGCGTACTTGTTCCGCGTCGCGTTCGAAGTCCTGGGCGTCCTCCGCCTCGGTGGGCGTGGCACGGGCGCCGGAGGTCTCGCGCAACTGCGGCGCGAGGCTGGCCTGGCGCACCCGGCGGGGCAGCCCGCCGGCCGTCGGTCCCGAGGAGCCGCGCGCCGGGCGGGCGGCGCCGCTCCCCGGACCGTCCACCCGCGCGGCACCGCCGGAACGCTCGGTGCCGCCGGTGCCGCGAGACGACCTGCCCCGCAGTGGCAGCGGCACCGGAGCGGAGGGCGGACGGCCCGACGCCGGGCTGGCGGAGTCGGAGTCCCGGCGCGCGCCGGGGGTCTCCGGCTCGTCCCTGCCGGGTCCGGGCAGTGGGTGCGGGCGTCCCCGCTCGGCGATCCGGCGGCCGTTGTCGGCGACCAGGGTCGGCGGCTTGCGGCGAGGAAGGGGGACGGGGCTCCGGGACGCCCGGCGCGGGCCCTTCCCCGGGCGCTCCGGCGCCTGGTCGGAGGCCTGCTGGTGCTGCTCGTCGGGGGTGCGCAGGAAGTCCCGGGCCCGGAACAGTCCGCCGCGCTCGCTCTCGGCGTCCTCGATGTCCGCCGCGGGGTCGGGCACGGTGTTGATCGGCTCGGCCGTGTCGATGCGGTTCGTCCGGGCGCCAGGGGTCTGCCGGTCGTCGAAGCCCAGACTTCCGACAGGCGCCTCGAGTTCCACGGGGCCGTCGAGGACGGCGGGACCCGTGAGCCCCGCGGGGACCTGGGCGAGGGCCGCGAGACGGCCGGCCTCGGAGCGGCGGGCGGAACCGTCGCGCCCGCCCGGGGAGTTCTTGCGGTCGAGGCGGAAGCCGGTGCCCTCGGTGTCGGGGGCGTCGGTGAGCAGCGCCGCCGGGACGAAGACGACCGCGGTGGTCCCTCCGTACGGCGACTGCTGCAGGGAGACGCGCACGTTCTGCCGCTGGGCGAGCCGGCTGACGACGAACAGGCCGAGCCGGTCGGTGTCGGAGAGCTCGAACTCGGGCGTCTCCGCCAGCCGGAGGTTGGCGTCGAGCAATGCCTCGGGGGTCATCCCGAGGCCCCGGTCGTGGATCTCCAGGGTGAAGCCGTTGGCGACGCGCTCGCCGTGCACCTGCACACCGGTGTGCGGGGGCGAGAACACCGTGGCGTTCTCCAGCAGCTCGGCGATGAGGTGGGTGAGGTCGGAGACGGCGGGTCCTGCCACGCCGACGCGGGCCAGCCTGCGGACCTCGATCCGCTCGTAGTCCTCGACCTCGGCGACGGCTGCCCGCACGACGTCCATGAGCTGGATCGGCTTGCGCCACTGACGGGAGGGGGACGCGCCGGAGAGGATCACCAGGCCCTCCGCGTGCCGGCGCATACGGGTGGTGAGATGGTCCAGCCGGAACAGGTCCGCCAGCTCCTCCGCGTCCTCGGTGCGGCGCTCCATCGTGTCGAGAAGGGTGAGCTGGCGGTGGAGGAGGACCTGGTTGCGGCGGGCGAGGTTCACGAAGACCTCCGAGACACCGCGGCGCATGTCGGCCTGCTTGACGGCGGCCTCGACGGCTGCCCGCTGGAGGGTGTTGAGCGCCTGGCCGACCTGGCCGATCTCGTCCTTGCCGTACTCGAGGTGGGGCGCCTCGGTCTCCACGTCGACGTTCTCGCCCGCGGCGAGCCGGCGCATCACGCTGGGGAGGCGGACGCCGGACACTTCGTGGGCCTCCTTGCGCAGCCGGGACAGCGCACGCGCGAGGTCGCGGCCGATGCGCACGGAGACGACGAGGGACACCAGGAGGGCGAGGAAGCCGAGGACGCCGGCGATCCCGGCCTTGACGAGCACGCCGTAGGCGGCCGGCTCCACGCGGTCCCGGTAGCGGTCGCCCGCTTCGCTGGACTGGCGGGCCAGGTCGTCCAGCACGGGGCCGGCGAGCTGCTGCCACCGCTCGGCGTCCACGACGCGAGGCTGGTCGGTGGGGCCGGCGGCGAGCAGTCTCTCCTCGGTCTCGCGCAGGGGCTGGGTGTCGGGACTGCCCCAGTAACGCTGGACGATCTCACGCTCGGAGGCCGGCAGGACCTCGAGGTTGATCTCGTACAGCAGCTTGCGGTTGGCGGCGAGATCGGTGACGGCGCGGATCTCCGCGGCCGTGATCTTGCCGGCGACCAGCGACGAGGTCACGAGCGCGTCCTCGCGGGCGAGCAGTTCGCGTGCGCGCACGATGCCGACGAGGGCACGGCCCTGCTTCTCCAGTTCGACGCTCTGAAGGCCGTTGAGGGAGGTGAGGAAGCCGTAGCAGGGGTCCACGAGGCGGTTGTAGAACTCCATGGCCTGGGCGCGGGTGATGGCGCTCTGTTCGACGCTCCGCCGCAGGGAGCCCAGGCCGTCGAGTGCGTCGACGAGCCGGTCGAGGCGCCGGGAGGCGTCCGGACTCAGGGAGTCCCTGACTCCGGAGTCCCGTGCGCCGGCACGGATCTCGGCCACGGCCCTGTCCGTCTGCGACCGCTGTCCGCGCAGGGCGGTCAGGGAGTCGGCGGCGCGGGGGTCCGCGAGGTGGACGAGGGTCTGGCGGCGTTCCTCCTGGATGACTCGGACCGTGTCCTCGAGGGGCAGGCCGACCTTCTCGAAGATGTACCCGGCATCCAGCAGTTGCTTCGCCTCACGGCCGGTCAGTGCGGTCGCGAACCCCCACAGCCCGGTCAGGGAGACGAGCGGCACAAGCAGCAACGCCACGATCTTCCGGCGGATGGACTTCCCGCGAAAGCGCATGGCCTCCCCCAGCTCGACCCGCGCGGACGGCGCGGGTGGTGATGTCCGCTTGGCGTGTGGTGCCGGTGTCTGTCGTGAGTGGTGCCGAGTTGTGCCAGGAGTTGCTCTTCCTGCGCCAACAAACGGCGCGAGCCTACTACTGACGGAGTGACAACTCGAAGGCTCGTCCGGACGTTTTTCGGCCGGGCGTCGAGTCGTTGATCAGGGGTTGTCCTGGTATTCGCGGACTTGCCACTCGGCACTGTGGCCGATGACACCTGGCCGGACGTCATAAACCCTTCATGGACGTATGGCCGGATATCTTTGCTCCAGCGGGAATCTTCCGTGGCTTACGTGCGTCTTTGTGTACGGGGAACAGGAGTTGCGGGGGAATCGGCCCACGGGCCGACCGACGGACCGCGCCGGAGCGTGCACGAACCGGGAGCGGGTAGCCAACCCTGCAGTCGGACATTCGTGGGGAGTGAGCGCAGACCATGGCGACGGCGGATGAGACGGTGGTACCGCGGCGGCTCTGGGTCGAGGAGCCGGTGGGACGACGGCGGCTGCCCGACCCGGTGCGCACGGCGGCCGTGCGGGCCGTGATCGTGACGGCAGTGACGATGACGCAGGCGTTGATGGCCTTCTTCTTCTCGGTGACGGGGTCGTGGCTGGCCTTCCCCACGGTCCTGAGCAGTGTGGCGAGCACGGTCGGTGCGACCTGGGCGGTGCTGGACGTGTGGGTGACGCGCCAGGTGTGGAACCAGCGGCACGGCGTGGTGTCGGTGCCGAGCAGCACGGCGCGGGAACTGCGGCGTGAGCGGCGGAAGGCACGACGGATCGTCCGCACGGAGGCGCGGGAGTCCGCGCGGATACGGCGAAGGGGTGCGGGCAGGCTGTCCCAGGCCTGAGGGCTTCAGGGGTCCGGCGGATTCCCGGTCCGGGTGTACCCGGACCGGGAGCCTCGGCAGCACGGCCCCCGCTGGTCCGTCCGGCTCCTCGGGGCCGGTGCGGGCTACGCCTCCTCGCGACGAACGGGAGGTTCGGGCGAGACGGCCCCCGGCCGGGAGTCGGTGCCGGCGCCGTCAGGATCGGCTGCCTGCCTCGCTGACCCCGGCGCGGCACCCGGCGGGGGCGCGGTCCCCGTCTCTTTCGGCATCCCACCGTGGCTCTCGGTCGGCGCGGGCGACGGCTCGTCCGCGGCCCTCTTGAACATCCGGGTCGCGGTGATCTCCCCGTGCACGGTCTCGCCCTCGGTGCGCTGCTGCGGCAGGCCAGGGCGCAGATGTTCCTCGACGCTGATGTACTTGAGACCCGCCCGTAGGTCCGCATCGTTGCGCAGCCTGATGACCAGCGGGAACTCCGCGAGGGCGGTGGTGTCGAACAGGCCGGTGGTGTACAGCAGCTGGACGCCGAGGGCGTTCGACACCGCACGCTGCAGCTCCAGCAGATAGGTGGCGTTGGCCCGCCCGATGGGGTTGTCCAGGAACAGCGTGCCCGCGTGCCGGTGCTTGTCCCGCCCCCGGTCGTTGCTGCGGAGCGCGGCCATGGTGCAGTACAGCGCGATCGCCGCGGTGAGCAACTGGCCGCCGGAGAAGACATCGCCCATCTGCCCGACCGGTACCCGCTCGGCGCGCAGCACCGCGTCCGGCTTGAGGATCTCGACGACGACGCCCTTCGGCTCGAGAGCCGCCTGGACGCCGCGGAGCAGCAGGGACATGCCGTCGCGCCGCAGATCGGAGTTCTTCCTCACCGCAGCGCGGGTGGCCTCGTCGATGACCTCGCCGAGCCGCTCGGTGAGGGTCGCCTGGTCGGGCTCCTCGAAGCGGATGCGCAGGAACTCCTGGCCCGACCACTCCCCCAGTCCCTCGGGCAGCCGCGAGAGCCGCTGGGCCGATCGGAGCGTGGTGAGGGCCGACTCCACCAGTCCGCGGAGCCGGTCCACGATGGAGTCGCGGTTGCGCTCCAACTGCGCCAGCTCGTCGGTGAGTACGCGCAGCCGTGGTGCGAACGCCTCGGCCCAGCGCGCCGCGTGCTCAGGCAGGGAGGACGCGGGCAGTTCGCGGATCTGCAGACGGGCCGGTGTGCGCACCGCCTCGTAGCGGGTGGAGTTGGCATGGCGCACGAGCACGTCGCTCGCCTCGCGCACCGCCGACTCGGCGGCGGACAGATCGGCAGCACAGCCGCGCAGGGAGCGGCGGGCCTCGGCCGCCGAGTGCCTGGCCTCTTCGAGTCCGCCCGCGTACGGCTCGGGCAGCTCCCGGTCCTCCTCGGTGTGGTCCCTGAGCAGATCGCGCAGGAGGGCCGCCGTCTCGTCGAAGCCGCTCGCCGCGTCCTCGGCCGTGCGGTGCGCACGCAGCAGCTCGGCGTGCCTGGCCCGGGCTGTGTCCAGCGCCTCCGTGCGGGCGGCCAGCTCCCCGGTGGCCGTCCGCAGCAGTGCCTGGGCGTGCTGGGCGTCCGACGGCTCCATCTCCTCGGGAAGCCCGGTGTGCGCGTCACCCTCGGCGGGCGCGAGGCGCTCGGCCTCACCACGCAGCCGCCCGAGTTTCTCGCTGGCCTCGGAGGCGCGGGTCTCCAGCATCTGCACATGCGACTCGGCTCGGGCCGCGGCGGCCTGGCGGGAGGGGCCGTCGGCCCCGTCCGTGCCCTCCAGCAGCTGGGCGGCGCGCGTGCGGACCTTGTTGGTGAGCCGGTCGAGTTCGGCGAGCGCGGCGCTCTCGTCACTCTCGGCGTGGGCCTGTTCGGCACGGAGGTCGGCACCTACGCCGACCTTCTCGTACAGCTGGGACGCGGCGCGGTACGCCTCCCGCAGGGCGGGCAGCGACGGACGGGGCGTGTCGTGCGGCTCGTCCGGGCCGGGCAACTGCTCGGGCGCGCCCGCGATCTCCGCGCGCTCGGCGCGGAGGGCGCGTGCGGTGCGCCGGGCGTCGTCCGCAGCGCGCTGGGCTGCCCGGCGGTCCTGGTCGGCGGCTCTCGCCCGTTCGAGGCAGGAGCCGGCGCGGGCCTCGGCCTCGGCCGCCTCGTCGGCGAGTTCACGCAGCTTCGCCTGCCAGCCGGCGCGCTCGCGCAGGCGGAAGGCGAGACCGGCGAGCGCGTCCGCGGCACGGCGGGCCCGCTGGGCGGCGTCCTGCCGTTCGTCGCGCACCCGGGCGGTGTCGGCGGCGGCCTCCTCGGCCTCGGCCCGGGCGGTGCGGGCCTCGGCGAGCACCTCCTCGGCGGCCTCGGCCGCCTCCCGGGCGGTACGCGCGGCCCCGGCGAGTTCGGCGAGAACGCCGGGCGGGCAGTCGGCGCGCCAGGAGCCGATACGGGCGGCGAGGGCGCGGTCGCCCGCCAGCCGCGCCGCGAGGGTCCTGATCTCCTCGTCCCGCTCCGCGGCACGGGCCCGGAGTGCCTGCCGCTCCTCGTCCGCGGCGTGCTCGTCGTGCATGGCCGGGTTCGGCGGCACGAGGAACACGTCCGTGTCCGTTCCGGCGGCCGACCCCGGTACGGGGGCGAGCAGGGCCGCCGCGGTTCCGACGGCGACTGCGGAGCGCGGCAGCAGCGCCGCGCCGGTCAGCACCTCGCGGGCGCGGGAGAAGGACACCGGGTCGGTGATCACGACACCGTCGACCAGCTCGGGCCGCGCCGCGAGCACGGCGGCGTGGTCGGCCGGGGCGACGGCCTGGGCGAGGTAGCGCCAGCCGGGCAGTGCGGGGATGCCGTGCTCACCGAGGAACTCGACGGTCGCCAGGACGTCGGGCCCGGGAGGCAGCAGCCCGCCGTCACCGAGCGCCCCGAGGATGCGGGAGTCGTCCGCGGCAGCGGTCCTCAGGTCGAACAGCTGGCGCTCGGCGGCCGCGACGCCCTGGTCGAGCAGCTCTCGCAGTTCGTCGGCGCAACGGTCGAACTCCTCGGCGGTGAGGGGGCCTTCGATGCCGTGTTCGCGCCGGACGCTCTCGGATCGGTCGGCGGCCGCGGTCCCGGCCGGAGTGGTCGCGGGGCGGCCGCCCTCCGAACCGGTCGCCTGTGCCGGGAACGCCGCCCGCGGGTCCGTCGGGGCGGGACCTGACGGCTCGGTGGACGGCTCGCGCCGGGGTCCGGGGACCTCCGCCGACCCGGCTGTCCCCGGCAGACCGAGCAGATCGACGAGGCGCTCGGACCCGGCGAGGGAGGCGGCGGCGAGCCGCTCGGCCTCGTAGGCGTGGGCGGCCGCCTCGGCGGCGTCCGCGGCGCGGGCCGCGGTCAGTTCGGCCCGGGTCTCGGCGGCCGCCGTCTCACGGGCGCGTTCCGCGGCCGCGCGAGCTGCATCGCGGGCCGCGTCCCAGGCGGCGACCGCGGACCGCTCCGCGTCGCTGGCCGCGAGGGCGGCCCTCGCCGGATCGGCGTCGGGCGCGGTGTCGTCGAGCCAGCCGGCGCGGACGGCCTCCGCGGTCTCCTGCTCGACCTCGGCGAGGCGCTGGCGCAGATGGCCCGCCTCGCTGCGGGCCCGCTGGGCGTCGGTGGCGGCGGCGGTGGCGTCGCGGTGGGCGGCTTCGCCGGCTTCCTGGAGCCCGGCGGAGCGCTCCTCCTCCTCGTTGGCCAGGCGCTCGCCGTCCTCGGCGGCGGAGTGAAGGGCGCGTACGAGATCGGCGGCGGCCTTCGCGCGGGCCGCGAGCGCGGGCGCGGCGTCCCGCTCGGCCTCGCGGATGGCGGCGGCCACCCGTGCGGAACGGTCGGCGGCGGCCCGGTGGCGGAGCACCGCCTCGGCGGCCTGCCAGGCGGCGTGGAGGGTGCGTGCGTCGGTCAGCTCGCGGCGCTGGGCGGCGGCGGACTTCTCCGCCGCGGTGAGGGCCAGCGACGCGTGCCGGTAGGCCAGTTCGGCCGCTACGAGAGAGCTGCGGCTGCGGGACCGCTCCGCCTCGGTGACGGCGTGCGCGGCGGCGGTGACCTGCTGGGCGAGCTCGGCGGTACGGGCGCGCTCCTCGCCGGCCCTGGCGGAGAGCCGCTGCGCGAGAGAACGGGTGCGGCGCTCGGCCCCGAGGTGGATGTCGCGGGCCCTGGCCCGGGTGTCGGCGGCCTCCACGATGCGGCCGAGGAGGTCGACGGAGCCCGCGGTGAAGTCGCGCTCGGCGATGAGCTCGGCGCGGCGGCCCAGCTTGCTGCCGAAGCCGCTGACGAGGTCGGCGAGCCCGTCCGTGTCACGGGTGTCGGTGACGGCGCGCAGCAGCAGGTCCGTGAAGTCGGAGTCCTTCTTGACCGCGAAAAGGCCGGCGGCCTCTCCCTCGTCCGCGTTCATCTCCCGCTGGTAGCGGAAGAGTTCGGGATCGAGGCCGAGGTCTCCGAGGTGCTCGTTCCAGCGGTCGTGGATCTCCTCCCAGTACACCTCGAGGTGCGGATACGCCTTCCCCGCCTCGGTGACGGCGTCGCGGAAGCCCTTCATGGTGCGGCGGCGGCCACGCGCGCCCGAGGCGCCCTCGACGGGCGGGCGGACGGCGGTGGACTCGGCGACGGGCAGCGAGTCCAGGCTGAGACCGGGACCGGGCCGGAAGGAGTACCAGGCCTCGGCGAACTTGCGGGGGTCGTTGGAGACCTGGCGGCCGCGCCATTCGCTGGCCTTGCCGACGACGACCAGTTCGCCGGTGAGGGTGTGCTGCCACTCCAGGGCGACATGGCCGCAGTCGTCGGCGAGCAGGAACTTGCGCAGCACTCCGGAGCTGGCTCCGCCGAGGGTGTTGCGGTGACCGGGCAGCATCACCGAGAAGATCAGCTTGAGGAGGACGGACTTGCCGCCGCCGTTCTCCAGGAAGAGCACGCCCGCGGGGGCGGGCCGGCGGGGCGGCCCGACCGGCTCCTCCTCGAAGAACTCGGCCTGGGTCGGGGCCGGGTTGGGCACGGGCGCGCCGACTCCGCGCAGGTCCAGCACGGTGTCGGCGTAGCGCGCACCGGCGGGCCCGATGGAGTAGAGGCGTACCCGGGACAGCTCGTACATGGCGGCGGACTCTCGTCGTTCTCAGGGGTGTTGAGGCGGGTTGGGCGTGGTGGACGGCGGCGGGCGGCCCGCCGCGAGATCAGGGGTGGAAGGGGAGGCCGGCGTCGGCGGCCAGCTCCAGGTCGTCGGTGTCCGGCGCCGGCACGAGCGTGGCGGAGCCGTCGGTGACGGGGACGACCCCGAGCTCCAGCAGTTCGGCCATGGCGGCGCTGCCCGCCATGTCGCGGACCTGCAGCTGGTAGCGGGCGGTGGTCCGGTACGCGCCGCCGGAGTCCTCCCCGGTGCGCTGCAGGAAACCGGAGTCGGTGAGGAAGGCGACCGCCTTGGCGATGATGCCGGTGGTGGAGCCGGCGAGGCGGCGGGCGTCCTTGGTGGCGCCGGTGGCGCTGCGCCGCGCGTAGATCCGCCACGCGGCCTCGAGTCCCGGCGCCGCGGACGCCGGGTCGGTGTTCTCCCCCTGCTCCTCGGCCCGCTCCTCCAGACGGCGGCAGGCCTGCCGTACGAACGCGTCGACGCCGTTGACGGTGATCCGGCCGATGTACCCGTCGTCGGCGAGGTCCTCGGGGCGGGGGAACGCCAGCGCGGCGACGGCGAGATGGGCGAGGCCGTGGAGGAACCGGTCGGCCGAGTCGGCGGAGGCCCGTCGGGCGTAGTCGCCCATACGGACGGCGAAGACCGAGTCCTCGGCCGCGGTCACGGCCATCCCCGCGCGGGGCGACACCTCGAGGACGACCAGGCCGAGCCCGGTGGCGACGGCGTCCGCGAGGCGGGCGAAGGGGGGCTCCTCGCGGTAGCGCCGCAGCAGGTCGGCGTACTCGGCGTCGCGGGCGGGCAGCAGCTTGGGCTGCAGTCCGAAGGAGACGAGCCGCGCCGCGTCGGCCGCGTCGGCGGGGGTCACTCCGGTGGAGGCGGACATCGGCCCGGACGGCGGCCCGAGCGGCACGTCCGGCTCCCGCCGGGGCCCGGCGTGCTCTGCGTGCTGGTCGCTCACGGCTGGGGCTCCTCTGTGCGGTGGTGGGACGCTCGGGTACGGCGCCGGACGGCTGCGCGGGGCGCCGGGGCGCCGGCCGGGCGGGCCTCCCGGGCAGGTGTGCGCTGTGCGCGCCGGACGGGCGGGAACGGGGACGCGGGGAGAGGGGGCCCCGGACGCGGTGTCACGCGGCCTCCGTGCGGTCCGCGGCCATGCCGGCCGCGTCCAGCAGGGCCGTGCCCACGATCAGGTCCGCGCCGCCGAACTCGGGGTCGGCCAGTTCGGTGCCGTCGTCGACGGCGAACAGCAGCCGTGCCTCGCCCTGGCGGTAGGCCGTGCCGACCGGAGGGCTGGCCGCGTGGACGGCGAGGAGGGCGACGAGATGGGGGAGGTCCGGATCGCGGCGGCGGGCGTCGGCGAGGAGACCGGAGAGCCGGCGCGGGGCGTCGTGCTCCAGGTCCAGCAGCTCCATGGCGCTCGCCAGCTGCTCGTCGCTGAAGCGGCTGTCGTCCGGGGTCGCGATCAGATCGGGCTCGGGCAGTTCGGCGCCCAGGTGTTCGCGCTCGACGGGCGGGCTGAGCAGCAGTTCGACGAGGTCCGTGACCCGGACGGAAGCGGGAGTGCGCAGGCCCGTGCCGTGTGCGAAGTAGGCGTCGGTGACGCGGATGGCCCGGTCGACGGGCAGGGGGAGCAGTGGCGCGACGAGATGGCCGTACAGGTCGACGCCGGAGCGCGCCGCCGGTGCGGCGAACGCCTGGCGGTCCTGCTCGGCCCGGAAGAGCGGGCCGGCCTCCAGCAGCCGGGACTGGAGCTGGGTGTGGCGGCGGATGCAGTCCTTGACGATGTCGACCAGCTCGGCGGCCCGGCGCTTGTGCTCGGGGTCCTCGGCCTCGTCGCGCGCCTTGCGGATGTTCGTGAGGATCGCGTTCTCGTGGCGGTAGCGGTCGGCGACGTGGTCGAGCGCTTCGGCGATCATGTCGGGCACGGCGTTGAGCCAGTCGACGGCGCGCACATTGCGCCGGGTGGCCTCGAGCGTCCTGCGCAGGGTCTCGGCGTACTGCACGGTCCGGTAGCGGGCCTGCTCCGCGGCCAGCTGGGCGTCGGCGAGGCGGCCGCGGCTGATCAGCACCTCCAGCTTCACCTCCGCGGCGATCTGGGCGCTGGTGACGTCCGTGTCGAGGGCGCCGACGAGGACGTTCACGGCCTCGTCCGTGGTGCGCAGATAGACACCGCCGCCGTAGCCGGGTACTTCCTCGATGAGTTTGAAGTCGTAGTCTCGCCGGACGTACACCCCGTCCGAGCCGAAAGTGCCGTAAACGGCGCGAAAGCCGCGGTCGACACTGCCGACGTTGATCAGGTTCTCCAGCACCCAGCGCGCCACTCGCTCGTGCTCGTCTGCGGGGCGCCGCGGGGCCTGTGCCGCGATCCGCGGCAGGAGCCTGGCCACTATCTGCTCGTGGTCGGCTCCGGTGTCGAAGTCCATGTTGAGCGTGACCAGATCGATGGCGGCGAGGGCGACCTCCGCCATCGCGTAGACCGAGTACTCGCCCGCGAGGTTCGCCTTGCGGGTGTCGAGATCGTGCAGCGGGGCGGTGCACGCGAGCGCACGGAGCCGCCGCGCGAGCCCTTCGTCGGCGGCCGGGCCCTGCGCGGGGCGCGGCCCCGCGCTGAGCTGGGGCGGAACGGATTCCGTCGGGGCAGGCGAAGTCACGGTGCACAGACTAGGTCCTCGCACCGACACCGGTCGAAACGGCGCAGAAACCCCGTGCGCGCCGGACGCCCCGGTGCTCAGCGCTCCGCCGCGTCGCCGTCCGCCACGAGCCCTGCGTAGACCTCGACGAGCCGGGCCCGGGAGTCGTCGAGATAGTCGGCGAGAAGCCGCTCGGCGTCGTCCCGCCTGCCCGCCTCCAGCGCTTCCAGAATCTCCCGGTTTCGCACGAGATACGGCTCATGGAGCCCGCGGGGGTCGTCCACGACGTGGAAGACGAGGCGGAGTTCGGCGAGGACGCCGCGCATCAGTTCGTCGGTGCGGGCGCTGCGGGCGAGCGCGACCAGTTCGCGGTGGAAGTGGATGTTCGCGGTGGACACGCCCGGCCAGTTCTCCTCCCGGGCCGCCCGCTCACCGCCGACCACCGCGAGGCGCAACCCGTCGAGCGGGAACGGCGGTTCACCGAGCCCGCGGACGACGGCGCACTCGATCAGCCGCCGGGTGCGGTAAATGTCCTCGACGTCCTCGACCGCGAGGACCCGGACGAACACCCCGCGGTTGAGTTCGTGGACCAGCAGCCGTTCGTGCGTCAGCAGCCGGAACGCCTCTCGCAGGGTGTTGCGCGAGACGCCGAGCGCACCGCCGATGGCGTCCTCCGAGAGCCTCGCCCCCGGCGGGAAGAAGCCCTCCGCGATCCGGGTGCGCAGGATGTCCGCCACCCGCTCCGCCGTGCTCGTGCGCCCCAGGAGCCGGCGGTCACCGGCCAGTTCACCGAGCTCGGACCCCATCGTGCCCACAGCGCCCTCTATTCCGCTCTCCGTCACCGCCGGCGGCCCCGTCGGCGTCCGTAACCCATCGTAGAAGCAGGATCGACCCGAACAGGAGGCTACGAGACTCTTGTCGGATCGTTGAACAATCCTCTACGGTGTGGCCCAGCGTCACTCTGCAGGACCAGTACGTCACGCAGCATCACCACTCGCCGCACCCCCTCCCCCTCTGCGAGGTGCCGATGAGCACGACCAAGACCCAGCCCCAGCAAGGCGAACTACCCCAGGAAACCGGTGCGTTCGCCTGGCTGCGCGCACTCGGGCCGCGGGGCCGCCGGGCCTTCGGCGGCGCGTTCGGCGGCTATGCGCTGGACTCCTACGACTTCTTCACGCTGCCGCTCAGCATGGTGGCCATCGCCGCCTACTTCAGCCTGGACAGCGGCCAGACCGGGCTGCTGACCACCGTCACCCTGGTCGTCTCCGCGATAGGCGGAGCGCTCGCCGGCATCCTCGCCGACCGCATAGGCCGGGTCCGGGCCCTGATGATCACGGTGATCACCTACGCCCTGTTCACCGTGCTGTGCGGATTCGCGCCCAACTACGAGACCCTGCTGGTGTTCCGGGCGCTCCAGGGCCTCGGTTTCGGCGGCGAGTGGGCCGTCGGAGCGATCCTGGTGGCCGAGTACGCCACGGCGAAGCACCGCGGCCGCACGCTCGGCGCGATCCAGAGCGCGTGGGCCGCCGGCTGGGCCCTCGCCGTGATCGTCTACACGCTGGTCTTCCAGTTCCTCGACACCGACACGGCATGGCGCGTCATGTTCTGGACGGGCGCCCTGCCGGCCCTCCTCGTCGTGTACGTCCGCCGGAACGTGACGGACGCGCCCGAGGCAGCCGAGCGCCGCAGGACGAGCCGCGACCGCGGGTCGTTCACCGCGATATTCCGCAAGGACCTGACCCGGACGACGGTCTTCGCGGTGCTGCTGTCCACCGGGGTCCAGGGCGGCTACTACACACTGGCGACCTGGGTTCCGACGTACCTCAAGTCGGAGCGGGGCCTCACGGTCGTCGGTACCGGCGGCTATCTGGCCTTCCTGATATCCGGGGCGTTCATCGGCTATCTGACGGGCGGATACCTCACCGACGTCCTCGGCCGCAAGAAGAACATCGCGCTGTTCGCCGCGCTGTCCGCCGGCTGCATCCTGGCGTACACGAACATCCCCTCCGGCGCCGACGGGCTGCTGCTGGTGCTCGGGTTCCCGCTCGGGTTCTGCATGTCGGCCATCTTCAGCGGCTTCGGATCGTTCCTGGCGGAGCTCTACCCGACGGCCGTGCGCGGCACCGGCCAGGGCTTCACGTACAACACCGGCCGTGCCGTGGGGGCGTTCTTCCCCACACTTGTCGGTTTCCTGGCCGGCAGCTGGGGCGTCGGCGGCGCCCTGGTCTTCGGCGCCGTGGGTTACGGACTGGCCGTCGTCGCACTGCTGGGACTGCCGGAGACCCGCGGCCGAGAGCTCGCGTGAAAGGAACCTTGCCCATGACCTGGGCCTCGATCGACCTCAACGCCGACCTCGGCGAGGGCTTCGGCCGCTGGCGGCTCACCGACGACGAGGAACTGCTCTCCGTCGTCACCAGCGCCAATGTGGCCTGCGGCTTCCACGCCGGGGACGCGGCCACCATGCGCCGGGTGTGCGCGCTGGCGGCCGAGCGCGGGGTGCGGATCGGCGCCCAGGTCTCGTACCGCGATCTGGCCGGCTTCGGCCGGCGGCCCATGGACGTCCCCGCGGACGAGCTGGCCGCCGAAGTGGCGTACCAGATCGGCGCGCTGGAGGTCTTCGCCCGTGCCGCCGGCGCACGCGTCTCGTACGTCAAACCGCACGGGGCGCTGTACAACCGCGTCGTCCACGACGAACAGCAGGCCGAGGCCGTGGTCGCGGGAGTGATGCTGACCGGCGAGCGGCTGCCGCTGCTGGGGCTGCCCGGCTCGGTCCTCCACACGATCGCCGAGAAGGCCGGACTTCCGGTGGTCACCGAGGCGTTCGCGGACCGCGCCTACACGGTGGACGGCACCCTCGTGCCGCGGGGACGGGCGGGCGCCGTCCTCACCGACGCGGACGCGGTCGTCGAACGCTCCGTGTCGATGGCCCGGTTCGGGATCGTCACCTCGCACTGCGGCCGGTCCGTCGGCGTCCGCGCCCGCTCGCTCTGCCTCCACGGCGACACCGAGGGCGCGGTGGCCCTGGCCCGCCGGGTGCGGGGACGGCTGGAGGAGTCGGGCGTCCGGGTGGAGGCGTTCGTATGAGGCTGCTGCCCGTCGGCGAGCGGGCACTGCTGGTGGAGCTCGGCAGCGGCGAGGAGGCCGGGGCGCTCCACGCCGAGCTGCTGCGCCGCCGCGCCGCGGGCACGATGCCCCCGGTACGGGAGATCGTCCCGGCGGCACGGACGGTCCTCCTCGACGGCGTCGACGAGCCGGAGCGGCTGGCCGGCGAACTTCCCCGGTGGGCCGTTCCGCCGCTCGCCGCCGGCAGCCGTTCGGTGACGGAGATACCGGTCCGCTACGACGGCCCGGACCTCGCGGAGGTCGCCGCCCTGTGGGGCGTGTCCGTGACGGATGTCGGCGCCATCCATTCGGCTGCCGAGTTCCGCGTCGCCTTCTGCGGCTTCGCACCGGGCTTCGCCTATCTCACCGGACTCGGCGAGGAGTACACGGTGCCACGGCGCGCCACGCCGCGGACGGCGGTGCCCGCGGGGGCCGTCGCCCTGGCGGGGACGTACACGGGCGTGTACCCCCGTGCCTCGCCCGGCGGCTGGCAGCTGATAGGGACGACGGACGCGGTCCTGTGGGACTCAGCGAGGGAGCCGGCGGCCCTGCTCTCCCCCGGCTCCCGGGTGCGGTTCGTGACGGGGACGGAGGCCGGCCCGTGACCGATCTGGCCCTGGGCGTGGTGCGGGCCGGGGCGCTGACGACCGTTCAGGACCTCGGCCGCCCGGGGTACGCGCATCTCGGCGTACCCCGTTCCGGAGCGCTGGACCCGTCTGCGCTGCGCCTGGTCAACCGTCTGGTGGGCAACCCCGGGCACGCGGCGGTGCTCGAGACCACCCTCACCGGCTGCGCGGTGCGGCCGCGGAGTGAGGTGACCGTGGCTGTCGGCGGCGCGCCGTGCGCGGTGCGGGTCGGGGGGCGGCCCGTGGCCTGGGGAGCGCCGGTGCGCGTGGCGGCAGGGGCGTTGCTGGAGGTGGGCGCCGCGGTCCGGGGCGTGCGGAGCTACGTGGGGTTCGCCGGGGGCATCGCGACGGAGCCGGTTCTGGGCAGCCGCTCGACGGACCTGCTCTCCGGTCTGGGTCCGGCACCGCTCTCCGACGGAGCGGTCCTTCCGCTGGGCCGGCCGGCCGGCCCGGCCGCGCGCGTGGACGGGTCGCCCTGGCCCGGTCCGCCGTCCGAGCTGGTGCTGCGGGTGCGGTTCGGCCCTCGGGAGGACTGGTTCGCGCAAGGAGCACGCCGGACGCTGGCGACGGGCGGCTACCGGGTGTCGGCTGCGAGCAACCGCATCGGCCTGAGGACGGAGGGGCCGGCGCTGGAGCGGGCCGTCCACGACGAGCTGCCCAGCGAGGGCATGGTGCTCGGCGCGGTGCAGGTACCGCCGGACGGCCGGCCCGTGGTCTTCCTCGCCGACCACCCCACCACGGGCGGCTACCCGGTGGTGGCCGTCGTCCGCGAGCACGACCTCGCGGCGGCGGCCCAGGCGGCCCCGGGCACACCCGTGCGATTCGTACCCGCCGGGTGAGCCGGGCCGGACGCCGCTTCCGGCCGCGGAAGCCCCCCGGGGACCGGGCGGCACGAGCCCGCTCCGGCCCGATATCCGGCGTGCCAAGGGCGTTCCGCCCCACGGATCCGCGGCCGTGACGGTCCCCTCGGCCTCTGCTGCCCGGGCGACGCGCACCGGCCGGTCGCCCGGCCCTCGGGCGACTCCTGGTCGCTTCCGGTGAGGGCCCCGGACCGACCGGTCCCGAGGCCCGATTCAGCCGGCCGGACGCCCGTAGCCACCGCCGCCCGGGGTCCTCACGACGAGGACGTCGCCGGGGCCGACCTCCACCGAGTCCACGCCGCGCAGTTCCTCGGTCGTCCCGTCCGAGCGCTCGACGGCGTTCGATCCCGCTGCCCCGGGCTCGCCGCCGGCCATGCCGTACGGCCTCACCCGCCGATGGCCGGTCAGCAGGGTGACGGTCATCGGCTCCAGGAAGCGGATACGGCGGACGGCACCGCAGCCGCCGGGCCAGCGGCCCGCTCCCCCGCTGCCGTCCCGCACCGAGAAGGCGTCCACCCGTACCGGGTAGCGCCATTCCAGCACCTCGGGGTCGGTGAGCCGGGAGTTGGTCATGTGGGTCTGCACGGCGTCGGCGCCGGGGAAGCCGTCGCCGGCGCCGGAACCGCTGGCCACGGTCTCGTAGTACTGGACGCGGTCGTTGCCGAAGGTGACGTTGTTCATCGTGCCCGAGCCCTCCGCCTGGACCCCGAGCGCCGCGTACAGGGCGCCCGTGACCGCCTGCGAGGTCTCGACGTTGCCCGCGACCGTCGCCGCCGGGTAGGCGGGCGAGAGCATCGAACCGTCCGGCACTCGTACGTCCAGCGGCTCCAGACAGCCGCTGTTCAGCGGGATGTCGTCGGCGACGAGCGTGCGGAAGACGTACAGCACGGCCGCCATCACCACCGACCTGGGGGCGTTGAAGTTGCCCGGCTGCTGACCGGAGGTGCCGGTGAAGTCCAGGACGGCGCGGCGGGCCTCCCGGTCCACCGTCAGCGTGACCTCGATGACCGCGCCGTTGTCGGTCTCGTAGCGGCATGAACCGTCGCCGAGCCCCGCGACGATCCGGCGCACGAACTCCTCGGCGTTGTCGCGCACGTGCCCCATGTACGCCTGGACGACATCGAGGCCGAACTCCCCGACCATTCGCTCCAGTTCGCTGATGCCCTTCTCGTTGGCGGCGATCTGGGCCCGCAGGTCGGCGAGGTTGGTGTCGGGGTCGCGGGACGGATGGCGGGCACCGGTGAGCAGGGCCCGGGTCTCCGCCTCGCGCAGCCGCCCGTCCCGTACGAGCAGCCAGTTGTCGAAGAGCACCCCCTCCTCGTCGATCGTGCGGCTGAACGCCGGCATCGAGCCCGGCGTGATCCCGCCGATCTCCGCGTGGTGCCCCCGCGAGGCCACGAGGAAGCGGAGCTCACGGCCGGCCTCGTCGAAGACCGGCGTCACGACCGTCACATCGGGGAGGTGGGTGCCGCCGTGGTACGGATCGTTGATGGCGTACACGTCACCGGGCCGCAGCTCTCCCGCGTTGCGCCGCAGCACCTCCTTGATGGACTCGCCCATCGAGCCCAGGTGCACCGGGATGTGGGGCGCGTTGGCGATGAGGTTGCCGGCGGCGTCGAAGAGGGCGCAGGAGAAGTCGAGCCGTTCCTTGATGTTGACCGAGTGGGCGGTGTTCTCCAGCCGCAGGCCCATCTGTTCGGCGATCGCCATGAAGAGGTTGTTGAAGACCTCCAGCAGCACCGGGTCGACGTCCGTGCCGACGGCGGTACGGCCGGGCCGCGGCCGTACCCGGGTGAGCAGCAGATGTCCTCCCTCGCCGACCGCCGCCCGCCAGCCGGGGTCCACCACGGTGGTGGCGTCGGCCTCGGCGACGATCGCGGGCCCTTCGACCGTGTCGCCCGGTGAGAGGTCCACGCGTCGGAGGAGCGGCGCGTCGGCGGAGCGGCCGTCCAGGAACATCCGCACGGTGTCCCGCACCCGCGGGCCCGTGCCGCCGGTGGCCTCCTCGACGACGACCTCCCCATGGGGCCCGGCCGTACCCACCGCCTCGACCGAAACGGCCTCCACGACCAGCGGCTTGTCCATGGTGAAGGCGTACCGTGCGCGGTGCGCCGCGGTGAACGCCCCGCGCATCTCGCTCTCCGTGCCGAGGGGCACGGGCATCCCGGCATCCGTGCCGGCGTAGCGGAGGAGCACGCGGGCGCGGGTCCCGATCGCCTCGTCGGGGACGGCGTCCTCCCGCAGTTCCGCCCGGGTGCGCCCGGCCAGCTCCTCGCAGAGCTCCCGCACCCGGGCCAGGGTGTCCTCCCCGAGTTCCGCCTCCACGGACTGCTCGCGCATCGCGGTGGCGTCTGCCAGGCCGATGCCGTACGCGGAGAGCACTCCGGCGAGCGGGGGAACGATGACCGTGTCGATGCCGAGTGCGTCGGCGACCCCGCAGGCGTGCTGGCCGCCGGCGCCGCCGAAGCAGGTCAGGGCGTAGCGGGTCACGTCGTGGCCGCGCTGGACGGAGATCTTCTTGACGGCGTTGGCCATGTTGAGGACCGCGATCTCGAGGAAACCCGCCGCGACCTCCTCCGGACTGCGTTCGATGCCCGTGGCCTCCCGTACCTCCTCGGCCAGCCGCTCGAACCCCTCCCGTACGGCACCGGCGTCGAGCGGCTGGTCGCCGCCCGGTCCGAAGACGGCGGGGAAGTGCCCCGGCTGGATCCTCCCGAGCATCACGTTGGCATCGGTGACGGTGAGCGGACCGCCGCGCCGGTAACAGGCGGGGCCCGGTGCCGCGCCCGCCGAGTCGGGGCCGACCCGGTAGCGCCGGCCGTCGAAGTGGAGGATCGAGCCGCCGCCGGCGGCGACGGTGTGGATGTTCATCATCGGCGCGCGCATCCGCACACCGGCGACCTGGGTACCCAGCTCCCGTTCGAACTCGCCCGCGTAGTGGGACACATCGGTCGACGTACCGCCCATGTCGAAGCCGATGACCCGGCTGTGGCCCGCCTGTTCGGAGGTGCGGGCCATGCCGACGACCCCACCGGCGGGACCGGACAGCACGGCGTCCTTGCCCCGGAAGTGGGCGGCTTCCCGCAGCCCGCCGTTGGACTGCATGAACATCAGGCGGATGGCGCGGAGTTCCTTGGCGACCTCCTCGACGTAGCGGCGCAGGATCGGCGAGAGGTACGCGTCCACGACGGTCGTGTCGCCGCGGGGTACGAGCTTGATGAGCGGGCTGACCTCGTGGGAGCAGCTCACCTGGGTGAAGCCGAGCTCACGCGCCGCGGCGGCGACGGCCGACTCGTGGCCCGGGTGGCGGTAGCCGTGCATGAAGACGACCGCCGCGCTCGCGAAGCCGTCCCGGCGGGCCTGCCCCAACCGCTCCCGCACCGGGGCGAGGTCCAGCGGCCGCACGACCTCGCCGTCGGCGGCGATCCGCTCGGGGACCTCGATGACGCGGTCGTACACCGCCTCGGGCAGGACGATGCGGCGGTCGAAGAGCCGGGGGCGGTTCTGGTACGCGATGCGCAGCGCGTCCCGGAAACCCTCCGTGACCAGGAGCACGGTGGGTTCGCCGCGGCGCTCCAGCAGCGCGTTGGTGGCCACGGTCGTGCCCATCTTCACGACCTCGACGCGGTCCGCGGGCACGGGATCGTCCGGTCCGAGGCCGAGGAGGAGCCTGATGCCGGCGACGGCCGCGTCGGCGTAGTGCTCCGGGTCGTGGGACAGCAGTTTGCGGGTGACGAGACGCCCGTCGGGCCGTCTGCCGACGACGTCGGTGAACGTCCCGCCACGGTCGATCCAGAACTCCCAGCGCCCGCTCATTCCCCCATTCTGGCAAGCGGCGGGACCGGGGACAGCGAGGCGAGGGCGGCGGTGAGGGCGTTTTCGGCGACGTGGTCCAGTCGGGCGCTGGTGCCGCGGGCCCAGTGCCCCAGCTCGGCGCCCGCGAGGCCGAGCAGTTGGGGCAGCAGGTCGGTGCACCGGCGCGCCACCCACGCGGTACCGGCCGTGGCGAGCCACACGGCCTTGGCCGTGCGGCTGGGCGCGGGCTGTTCGGGTTCGCCGCCCGGCGCGGCGCCGAGGGCGAGTCCTCCCGCGGTGAGCAGTTCGTGGAACCGGCGGGCGATCACCCGGTGGCCCCGTTCGCCAGGGTGGAGCCGGTCGGCGCTCCACATCGACCGGTCCTCGACCCAGGACCGGTCGGCCAGATGGAGATGGACGGCGCCGTACCGCTCGGACAGCGCGTGGACGACCGCGTTCACGGCGCGCTGACGGCGCGCGAGCGGGCGGGCGAGGGGGGCGGGCAGCGCGAGCATCGCACCCGGGTCGGGTAGGCAGGCCGTCAGCAGCCGGCTGCCGTTCCCGCTGAGGGCGGAGCAGATCTCGTCGAGGCGTACGGCGAGGTCGCGGATGTCGAAGGTGTGCCGGAGGGTGTCGTTCACGCCGACGATGACGGAGGTGAGGTCGGGCGCGTAGGCAAGGGCGGCGGGGGCCTGCGTCTCCTGCACATCGCGGGCGAGCGCGCCGCTGACCGCGAAGTTGCGGAACTCCGCGGGCTCACCGCTCGTGCCTAGCCCCTGGGCCAGCAGCGCGGCCCAGCCGCGCCACGCCCCGTCGACGCGGTCGCCGACGCCTTCGGTCAGCGAATCGCCGAGGGCGGCGAAGCGCGGGACGCGCGCGGCGGCCACGGCCGCGGGCGCGAACGCCGAACCGGGCACGACGCCCACGGCCGCGGACCCCGCCCCGGGGGCCGGGACGAGTACCCGGGGCAGCTCGCCCGCGTGGGCACCGTTACGCGGACCGGGGGCGGGGGCGGGCGTAGCGGACGGTTCGCCGCCGGCGCATCCGCGACGGACCGTGCCGCCCGCCACGCGTGACGCCGGCACCGCGGCGGCTCGGTCACCGGAGCCGGGAGGAACCTCCACCGGCTCCTCGGCAACGGTGACGCCCGCGGAACCGGCGGCCACCGGGCCGAGGGGCTTCTCCCCCGCGCCAGGCACGGTTACCGCTCCCGCAGCGGCCTCCCGCGCACCGGGCGCGGCCGGCGAGTGCCGGTGGCCCCGGGCGGGCACGTCCGTGCCGACCGGGGCGTCCGCCGCCGCAACGCCGAGGGGCGGGACCAGCTCGGTGGTCATGCCGCCGTCCCAGGGCGGCCCGCGACCCCGGTGGGGGCGTCGTGGGCGGTGAGGAAGGCGGCGACCGCGCGGTCCCAGCCGAAGAGTTCGGCCCTGGCGCGGGCGGCGGCGCGGCGCGGGCCCTCGGCCCGGGCGAGGAGTTCCCTGACCGCTCCGGCGAAGGCCTCCGGTCTGTCGTGCGCGGCGATTCCCGCGTCGCCGACGACCTCGGGCAGGGCCGAGGAAGCGCTGGCGACGACCGGTGTGCCGCAGGCGAGCGCCTCCAGCGCGGACAGCCCGAACGTCTCTGCGGGACCCGGCGCCAGGCAGATGTCCGCCGCGGCCTGGAGGTCGGCCAGCGCCTCGCGGTCGGCGACATGGCCGAGGAAGTGCACCGGCAGCCGCTCCTCGCGCGCCCGCCGGGCCAGTCCGGCGCGCAGCGGGCCGTCCCCGGCGACCACGAGGACCGCCCGCACCCCGCTCCCGCGCAGCCCGGCGAGTGCGTCCAGGGCCATGCCGGGACGCTTCTCCACGGAGAGCCGGGAGCAGAGCAGCAGCAGGACGTCGGAGCCCTCCGTGAAGCGGGCGCGCAGCACCCGGCTGCGGCGTCCCGGCCGGCAGCGGTCGAGTTCGACGCCGAGGGGCGCGCGCACCACGTTCCGCGCGCCGATCCGGACGAACTCGCGCTCGGCCCACTCCGTGGTGCAGACGATCCGCGAGTACGACCAGGCACTGCGCCTGTTCAGCCGGTCGGCGGCGCCCTCGGCGAACGCTCCGGGGACGCCCCAGGCGCGCAGCACGCCGTCGGCGGTCTCGTGGGACACCATGACCGAGGGAACACGACGGCGCCGTGCCCACTCCCCCGTCCAGCGCAGCGTGGTCCGGTCGGAGACCTCCAGCCGGTCGGGGGCCAGCTCCTCCAGCAGCGTGCGCAGCCGGGTGCGGCCGGCGAGGACCCGGTACCCGCCGGTGCCCGGCAGCTCGGGCCCGGGCACGGTGATGACCCGCCCCTGCGCCGTGCGTTCGTCGCTCCCGGTGTCGCCGGGAACCACCAGCACCGGCTCGTGGCCGGCCGCCAGATAGCCGCGCCCCAGCTCGCGCAGCGCGGTGCGCAGGCCGCCGGAGGAGGGTGTGACGAAGTTGGCGAGCCTTACGATCCGCAGCCCGCGCGTGCCGTCCGCGCCCCCCGCACGGCGGGCGCTCCCCGCGAGGTGTGCGCCGTGGGTTCGGACCGCGCGGCCGGCTCCGCTCGTGACGCCCGCCGCGCTCATGCCGCCACCGCCGTGCGCTCGCGGAGCACCTCGGCGTAGTGGCCGAGGAGCTGGTCGCCGACGGCGGCCCAGGTCCGGCCCTCGACGGTGGCCCGGGCGGCGCGGCCGTACGCCTGTCTCCGCTCCGGGTCGGCCACGAGGGCCGCCACCGCGTCCCGCAGCTCACCCGCGTCGTGCGGCGGTACGAGGAGGCCGGTCCGGCCGTGGTCGACGAGGTCGAGCGGGCCGCCGGCCGCGGGCGCGACCACCGGCAGGCCACTGGCCATGGCCTCCTGCACCGTCTGGCAGAACGTCTCGTACGGGCCGGTGTGGGCGAACACGTCGAGCGAGGCGAAGACCCTCGCCAGGTCGTCGCCCGTGCGACGGCCGAGGAACACGGCCCCCGGCAGCGAGCTCTGCAGCGTGGCGCCGCTGGGCCCGTCGCCCACGACGACGACCTTCACACCCGGCAGCGCGCAGACCCCGGAGAGCAGCTCGACGCGTTTCTCGGGCGCGAGGCGGCCGACGTAGCCGACGATCGTCTCGCCGCCCGGGGCGAGTTCCCGCCGCAACGACTCGTCCCTCAGCTCGGGCCGGAAGCGTACGGTGTCCACCCCGCGCGGCCACAGCCGCACCCGTGGCACACCGCGCTCCTCCAGGTCCCGGACGGCGGCACTGGACGGTGCCAGGGTCCGGTCCGCGGCCGTGTGGACGGTGCGGATGCGCCGCCAGGCCGTGTTCTCCCCCGCGCCCATGTACGTACGGGCGTACCCGGCGAGGTCGGTCTGGTAGACGGCGACGGCGGGGAGCCCGAGCCTCGCGGCGACGCCCATGCCGCGCACGCCGAGCACGAACGGGCTGGCGAGGTGGACGACATCGGCCCGGTGCTCGGTGAGCGCCGCGGCCAGCCGCCGGCTGGGCAGCGCGACCCGGACCTGGGGGTAGCCGGGCAGGGGCAGGGACGGCACGCGCACGACGGGGCAGGGGGCGGTGGTGTCGGGTCCGGCCACGGTCGGGGCGATGACGAGGGGGTCGTGGCCGCGTGCGGCGAGATGCCGGGCGGTCTGCAGGGCGCAGTGCGCCACACCGTTGACGTCGGGTGGAAAGGACTCGGTGACGATGACGACACGCATACTCGTGTTCTCGTCCCGCCGGGGGTGGCGCGGCCAACGTGGATCTTTCCGCGCGTCGAACGTCCCATGAGCGTTTGGCCCCGCCCCGCGTGTACCCACCGGACCTGCCCCGCGTTGCCCCGGGGTGCCCGTTTCGGCCACGGCGCCGTTGCGGTTTCGGCCGCCGGCCTCCTGGGCGGCGGCGGGAGGCGTGCGTCGCCGAGCGTCGCCGCCGACGAGCCGGGAGCCGGGGAGCCCGCCGCCCGGGCCGGCCCCGCCCTCGCCGGGCTCGCCCGCTGCCCGTCATCGCGCCGCACGGTGGCGGCCCGGACCGGATCGATTCGCTCCGCTCCACGCGCCGCGGTGCGCCGGTCAGCGGGCACCGCGGCACGTCAGGTCAGCGCGGAGGGGCCTCCGGCGCGATACGGCTGCGGACGGCCGTCTGCACCTCGGCCTCCTCCGCCGGGTCGGCGGCGAGCCGACGGAGACGCTCGGCGACGCGGGCGTCACCGGTCTCGGCGTGCAGTGCGGCGACCTCTCTCGTGGTCTCCTCGCAGTCCCAGAGGCATTCGACGGCGAAGCCGGTCGCGAAGGAGGGGTCGGTGGCGGCCAGGGCGCGGGCCGTGCGGCCGCGCAACCGGGAGGACGCGGTCTCGCGGTAGACGTGGCGCAGCACGGGTGCGGCGCAGGCGATGCCCAGCCGGCCGGCGCCGTCGACGAGGGCCCACAACAGGGGGGCGTCGGGTCCGTCGGCGCGGACGGTCTCGCGGAGTGCGCCGAGGACGAGCTCGCTGTCCCGGGCGTCGCCACGACAGGCGAGCACGCCTGCGGCGGAGGCGCCGAGCGCGTCGGGACGGTGGATCCAGCCACGCGCCCGGTCGACGGCGGCTTCGCCGCACATCCGCTCGAACGCGGCGACGGCGGCGTCGGCGACGGTACGGGAAGGGTCGGCGGCCGCGGCCTCGATGAGATCGAGGACGGCGGGATCTCGCACCTCCGCCAGGTAGTGCAGGGCGGCACAGCGTGCGCCGTCGGGCCCGCCGCGCGCGGCCTCGGCGATCAGCGGCCGGTCGTCGGGTCCTGCGACGGCGCCGAGACAGCGCGCCGCGGGCACGTGCAGAGCGCCGCCGCGCTCCAGGCTCTGCTGGGCCCAGTCGAGCACCGACTCGACACTCCAGCCGGGGCGTGGCCCCGTGGGCCGCATCTGACGCTGCCAGCGGTCGAAGGACCCGTGCTCCCGGGCGGCGCGCACCCGGGCGCCGACCGCCTTCCGGCGGTCCTCGGCCCAGAGCCGCCAGGGCCTCGGCTCGAAGGCGTCGCGCACGGCGGCGGCCAGTTCGGCGTCGCCCTCCGGGGTGGCCGGGAAGCGGCCGAGCACGGCTCCCGCGAGTGAGCGGAGCCCGGAGTCGTCGTCGCGCAGGGCGAGCTCGTCGAGGGCCCAGGCCCAGTTGGCGCCGGTCGCCGCGTACCTGCGCAGCAGCACGAGCGCGTCGTCGCGTCCGTACGAGGCGAGGTGGCCCAGCACGGAGAGCGCGAGCCCGGTCCGGGTGTCGTCGGTGTCGAGGTGGTCCTCGGCGGCGAAGAGATGGGCCTCGATCTCGTCGAGGCCCCCGCCCAGGTCCAGGAAGAGGCGGGCGTAGTAGAGGGAGCGGTTCTCCATCTGCCAGTCGTGGCGGGGGTCGTGGAGCACGCAGTGGTTGAGGGCCGCGAGGGCTTCGGCGCGTGGCGCGGCGAGCGCGTGCAGCGTGCCGTCGCCGCGGCCCCTCTGCAGCATGCCGAGCAAGGTGCCGCTCGGCGCTATGACTGGTTCGAACATGGAAAGTGCCTCACATCAAGCTGTCGACGCGACCGGGGGTGTGTTCGCCTAGGCCACGCGGCAACATGATCGGCTGCCCGTCGTCTTCCGCTTGGTGCAAACCATCTTCCTCTGCCTCTCGTCGGTGTCCCCTTGCGGGCCCGACGTCATGATGACCCAGCCATTTCGTCGCCGCGACCACATTTAGGGCGGCTGTTCCGCCTGGCGTTCAACTCCCGTTCACCGGGCGCCGAACAGCTCCAGGAGGTCTGTCTTCCCAAACATCCGCGCGGTATCCACCGCGGACGGAGTTCCCGCCTCCGGGTCGGCCCCACCGTCCAGCAGAGCCCGGATCACCTCGTCCTCGCCCTTGAAGACGGCACCGGCGAGAGGTGTCTGGCCGCGGTCGTTGGCGCGGTCCGCGTCGGCACCGCGTGCCAGGAGGGCGGTCACCGAGCCGGCGTGGCCGTGGTAGGCGGCGAGCATGACGAGCGAGTCGCCCTTGTCGTTCGCGAGGTTCGCCGGGACGCCCGCGTCCACGTAGGCGGCGAGCGCCTCGGCGTCCCCCCGGCGTGCCAGGTCGAAGATCCTGGAGGCCAGCTCGACCACCTCGGGATCCGGGGCTTCACTCATCCGAAGGACCGCCTTTCACTGCGCCGACACGGGCGCCCGGTGCGTCCCGGACCCCCGACAGGGGTTTGACCTGCCGCTTCGTAGGGCGCGGCGGCGCCGCACGAGCGAACCGACAGGGTACTGCGCCACCCTCGGGGGGATCACTCCCCGTACCCGTCAGGACGATCCCGCGGCCCCTGGCGAGGATCACGCGAAGTGGCATCGCGAAGATCAACACCCGTTCGGCAACGATCCGCCATCCGCCGATCCGGTGAAAATTGCCAGCATTCACCCGAATGCACCTTTTATCGTATAGATACCTTCTGTGAGGATGGAAGGACTCATGGTGACTGTCCCCTCAACCAGGAGAACCGCTCATGATTCTGTCCATCTCAGGCGTCGTGCTGCTGGGCATCATCGTCTTCCTGTTCTTCAAGAAGGACGGGCTGAAGGCGTCGCACGCGCTGGTCTCCGCGCTCTTCGGCTTCTACCTCGCGGGCACGGCCATCGCCCCGAGCATCACCGCGGGAGGCGCGAGCCTTGCCGGCCTCCTGGGCGGGATCAAGTTCTGACCTCCCCGCACCACCCCTCCCACACTCATGAGGAGCAGGAGAACCACGTGGCCCGGCGAGCACTCCCCCGCATTCCGATCAGCGCCAACGACCGGATCGCTCGCAGCCGTGAGCTTGCGCGGACGGCCGCCGACAACGCCACCGACGTCCTCCATCCGCTCATCACGATCAGTCGCGGGCTACGGCTGCTGGCCGCCGCCGGACTGCGCAAGTGGGCCGACACGCCCAAGGACCGGCGTGGCCCCGCGCTGTTCCTGGCGGCGGTCTGCGTCCTGGCCGTCGCCCTCCTTCCGTACGGGCCGCTGCTGGGGCTGATCGGCCTGATGGGAGTGGCGGCCTGGAAGGGGCGGGAGCGCACGCCGGTGCGCACCGGCCCCGACGAGTCGCAGGTCGCGCGGCTCCAGGCGCTCCACGACGCGCTCGTGCCGTACTTCTCCGTCCCGGAGGATCCGAGTCCGCTCTTCGCGCACGGCGGGGAGTGGGCGAAGGCCCTCAGCGACCACGAGTTCGACGGGGACGGCCGGCTGACCCGGCTGCGCGTGCGGTACCCGGCGTACTTCCCCGACGGCGAGGCCGAGGCCCGTGCCCGGATCGAGCAGTTGCTCCACGCCAAGTCGGGTCGCGGCCGCGAGTACCTGTTCGTCTGGGACGAGGAGGCCAACCAGCTGCTGATGAGCGTCCTGCCCCCGCTTCCGACCTCCATCGCCGCCCAGCGCTTCGTGACCGCTCCCGGCGAACTGGTCCTCGGCTTCACCGACCCGGACTCCGTCCAGCGGACCGTGCCCGTCCTCGACGGCGACGCGACGAGGGACGCGCCCCCCGTGGTGTGGCGCACCGGCCCGCGCTCGACGGAGCCGCACCTGCTGGCCGTCGGACACCCGGGCAGCGGCACCACCTCCCTGCTGCGCTCCCTCGCCCTGCAGGCGCTGCCGCACGGGGACGTCCTCGTCGTGGAGGGCAGTGGCACCGGCGAGTACGCCTGTCTGACGGGCCGCGCCGGAGTGCTCGCCGTCGAGTGCGGACTGACCGGGGCACTGGCCGGTCTGGAATGGGCGGCGCACGAGACGGAGCGCCGGCTCATCGCAGCCAATCGGGCACGGCAGGCCGGTCACCCCGCGCCCGAGGACACCCGGCGCCCACTGTGCATCCTGGTGGACAGGCCCAGTGTCTTCAGTCATCTGGCGGCCGCGGACGGCAGACCCGACCCCCAGCAGCTCCTGCAGGTCCCGCTCAGGCACGGCCGGGCCGCGCACGTGACCGTGGTGGTCGCCGAACAGTTCGACGGCCTCGAGTTCCTGAGCGAGACGGTGCGCACGCACACACGCGCCCGGCTCGTGCTCGGCCCGGCCACGCCGGAGCAGGTGAAGGCCGTGCTCGGCGCTCCCCCGCACACGACCCCCACCTCCGACGTGCCGCCCGGCCGGGGCTATGCCCGGCTGGGGACCGGAGCGGTGCTCAGGCTCCAGGTGCCCGCGACGCCCGACCCGTACGACGAGGCGGCGAGCGAGGCACACCGGCAGGCCGTGCTGCGTCTGCTCCCGGAGAGGCGGACCACCGGGGCGACGGACGTGCCCGGGGACGGGCGGGGCACGGAGCGGGAGGCCGATCCGGCGGCTCCCGGCGAGACGCCGACCGGGCCGCACGAGGAGCCTCCGGCCGGTGCGGCAGGGGATCGGCGCACCGGGCCCGCGCCGGAACCGGCGGCGAGCGCACCCGTAAGGGCCTCCTCGACGCCGGTGCCCGCGGAGGGCTGAACACGGCGCCGGACCGGCTCACACCGTCCGGCCGCCCGCCCCACCCCGGCGTGTCGGCTCTCGTCGCGGCCGGGCGCACCCCTCGCACCCGGCCGACCCGACGGCACCGGAGAGCCCTCCCACCGGGCCGTCGCCCGTCAGGCCGCCACGGCGGGTCCACCGGCCGTCGGACCCGCCGGTCCGCACCGCGGAGGCCGGACGGCGCGAGGGCCGGACGCCGCGGGCACCCCTTATGCCACGAACGTCCTCGGAGCCTCCGTGCCCGTGGTCACGCCCGTCCTCACCAGCCGGGCCGCCGCCGCCAGCCGGGCCGCGGCCTCCTCGGCGACGGGTCCGCCGACGGTGAACGGCAGCCGGACGTACCCCTCGAACGCACCGTCCACACCGAACCGCGGCCCGGAGGGGACGCGCACGCCCACCCGTTCGCCGACCTCCGCCAGACGGGATCCGGACAGACCGCCCGCGCGGGCCCACAGCGTCAGCCCGCCGTGCGGAACCTCGAACTCCCAGTCCGGCAGCTCCCGGTGCAGCGCCGTCACCATGTCGTCCCGGTTCCGGCGGGCCTGCTCCCGGCGCAGGGCCACTGCCTCGTCCCAGCCGCCGGTGCCCATCAGCCAGTTGACGCCGAGCTGCTCCAGGACCGGGGTGCCCAGGTCGGCGTAGGCTCGCGCGGCGACGAGGGAGCGGATCACGTCCGGAGCGGCCCGTACCCAGCCGATCCGCATGCCCGCCCAGAACGCCTTGCTCGCCGAGCCGACCGTCAGGACGGTCGAGCCCGCCGGGTCGAAGGCGCAGACGGGCCGGGGCATCCCGGTCTCGTCGTCGAGGCGGAGTTCGGCCATCGTCTCGTCGACGACCAGCACCGTCCCGGCGGACCGGGCGGCGTCGACGAGCCCGCGCCGCTGGTCCTCGTCCGCGAGCGCCCCGGTGGGGTTGTGGAAGTCGGCGACGACGTAGGCGAGCCGGGGTGCGGCGTCGCGCAGGACCTGCCGCCAGCGAGGCAGGTCCCAGCCCCTGAGCCCCTCGGCCATGGCGACCGGCACCAGCCGGGCTCCGGCCTCGCGCATCAGCTGGAGGATGTTGGCGTACGACGGCGACTCGACGGCGATGCGCTCGCCCCGTCCCGCGAAGAGGTGGCAGATCGCGTCGATGGCGCCCATGGCGCCGGTGGTCACCATGATCTGTTCGGGCATGGTGGGGATGCCGCGCTCGGTGTACCGGTCGGCGAGCGTCCGGCGCAACGCGGGCAGGCCGGCCGGGTAGTCGCCGTGGGTGTGCGCGTACGGCGGCAGTTCCTCCAGCGCTCCCTGGATGCTCCGGGTCAGCCAGGGTTCGGGGGCGGGCAGCGCCGCGCAGCCGAGGTCGATCATCGACCCGAGGGACTCCGGGGGCAGCGGTTCGAGCCCCCGCGCCGGCAGCGGATTGCCTGCGGGCACGGCCGTCCAACTGCCGGCCCCTCTGCGGGACTCCAGGAAGCCCTCGTTCCGCAGGGCCTCGTAAGCCGCCGCCACGGTGGTACGGCTGACGGCCAGGGCCAGTGCGAGTTCACGCTCGGCGGGCAGCCGAGCGGCGACGGGGACCCGGCCCTCCAGCACGAGCAGCCGGATACCGTCCGCGAGGGCGCGGTACGCGGGCGGTCTGCGAGTGCCGGGGCCCGCCGGGCGCGGCTGCTGTGCCTGCAGTTGCCGGGCCAGCGCGGGCGCCCCCACGGCCGAAGTCCACTGAGCCATCGCAGTCAGTCCACCTTCCTCGGATTGGCCATGGTTGACCTCAACGTCCTGGCCACAGAGTGTCATGCATCAGTCCACTTCCACCACCGGGGGCAGAACCTTGTCCATCACGTCCGGTCTGCGGGGCAGGCATCTGCCCCGCAGACTGCTGCAGCTCTACTTCGGCCTGGCGCTCTACGGGGCGAGTTCCGCGCTCCTGGTCCGCGGGGGTCTCGGCCTCGAACCCTGGGGGGTGCTCCACCAGGGTCTGGCCGAGCGGACGGGTCTCACCATCGGCATCGTCTCGATCATCGTCGGCGCCGTCGTCCTGCTGCTGTGGATACCGATCCGCCAGAGGCCCGGACTCGGAACCGTCTCCAACGTCTTCGTCATCGGCATCGCCATGGACGGCACCCTCGCCGTCGTACCGGACACCACCGGCCTGGCCGTGCAGATCCCGGTGATGGCCGCCGGGATCGTCCTCAACGGCGCGGCCACCGGCCTCTACATCTCCGCCCGTTTCGGCCCGGGTCCGCGCGACGGGCTGATGACCGGGCTGCACCGGCTCACGGGGCGGTCGATCCGGCTGGTCCGGACGGCGATCGAGGTCGCGGTCGTCGCCACCGGGTTCCTCCTCGGCGGCACGGTGGGCGCGGGCACCGTCCTCTACGCCCTGTCCATCGGCCCGCTGGCGCAGTTGTTCCTGCGCGTGTTCGCCATCCCGTCCAGCGGTGGAGGAAGCACCGTCGTCGCCGGATCGTCACCCGAACGAGCGATACTGCGTTCGTGACTTCCGCAGCGCGCCCCCGGCATCCGTACCTCGACCACCCCGCCCCCATACCGTTCGCCCACCGCGGCGGCACGGCCGACGGCCTGGAGAACACGGCGGCGGCGTTCCGGCGCGCGGCCGCGCTCGGCTACCGCTACTTCGAGACGGACGTGCACACCACCGCGGACGGCAGGCTCGTCGCGTTCCACGACCCGACGCTGGACCGGGTGACCGACGCCCGGGGCCGGATCGACCGGCTGCCCTGGGCCGAGGTGGAACGGGCACGGGTGGCCGGGAAGGAGCCCCTCCCCCTCTTCGAGGACCTGCTGGAGGAGTTCCCGGAGTCCCGATGGAACGTGGACATCAAGGCCGAGGGCGCTCTGGAGCCGCTGGTCGACCTCGTGCGGCGGACCAACGCCTGGGACCGGGTCTGCGTGGGCTCGTTCTCGGAGAGCCGGGTGTCGCGGGCGGCGCGGCTCGCCGGCCCGGGGCTGGCGACCTCGTACGGCGTGCGCGGGGTGCTCGGCCTGCGGCTGCGCTCGCTCGGGATCCCGGCGGTGGTGCGCCCCGGCGCGGTGTGCGCACAGGTGCCGGAGTCGCAGGGCGGGATGCGTGTGGTGGACCGGCGCTTCGTCCGCGAGGCCCACGCCCGCGGGCTCCAGGTGCACGTGTGGACGGTGAACGATCCGGACCGTACGGCCGCTCTCCTGGACCTGGGAGTGGATGGCATCATGACCGATCATCTGGAGATGCTGCGTACGGTGATGACCGACCGGGGGGTCTGGGTCTGAGCGTCGCGGCGTCTTCCCACGGGGACGAGTGAGGGGGGCGGGCCGTGACCGCTGACACCGCGGACCGGACCACCGGCGCCGACGACGCCGATCGCCGCCGCGAACAGCGCGGCTGGTACTTCTACGACTTCGCCTGCTCCGTCTACTCGACGAGCGTCCTGACGGTCTTCCTCGGCCCGTACCTCACCGCCGTGGCGAAGGCGGCGGCGGACTCCGACGGCTTCGTCCATCCGCTCGGCATCCCGGTCCGCGCCGGTTCCGTGTTCCCTTACGCGGTGTCCGTATCCGTGGTGCTGGCGGTGCTGGTGATGCCGTTGGCGGGCGCCGTCGCCGACCGCACCGGCCGCAAGAAGCCGCTCCTGGCGGTCGCCGCGTACCTGGGGGCGACGGCGACGACGGCCATGTTCCTCCTCGACGGGGACCGCTATCTCCTCGGCGCGTTCCTGCTGATCGTCGCCAACGCCTCGCTGTCGGTCTCGATGGTCCTCTACAACGCGTACCTGCCCCAGATCGCCGGGCCGGAGGAGCGGGACACGGTCTCCTCGCGCGGCTGGGCCTTCGGCTACACCTCGGGGGCGCTGGTCCTGGTACTGAACCTCGTCCTCTACACCGGCCACGAGTCGTTCGGGCTCTCCGAGTCGGAGGCGGTCCGCATCTGCCTGGCCTCGGCAGGGGTGTGGTGGGGCGCCTTCGCGCTCGTGCCGCTGCGGCGGCTGCGGGACCGTCGGACCGCCGCGGACGGGACGCCGATCCTCACTCAGGGCGCGGTCGGGGCGGGCTGGCGCCAGCTGGTCGCAACCCTGAAGGACATGCGCCGCCATCCGCTGACGCTGTCCTTCCTGCTCGCGTACCTCGTCTACAACGACGGGGTGCAGACGGTGATCTCCCAGGCATCGGTGTACGGCTCCGAGGAACTGGGCCTCGACCAGACCACTTTGATCACGGCGGTGCTGCTGGTGCAGGTGCTGGCGGTGGCCGGCGCACTGGGCATGGGCCGGCTGGCCCGCCTCCACGGAGCCAAGCGCACGATCCTGGGCTCGCTCGCCGTGTGGACGCTGATCCTCGCAGCCGGATACTTCCTGCCCGCGCGGACGCCGGTGTGGTTCTACGCGCTGGCCGCCGCGATCGGCCTGGTGCTCGGCGGGAGCCAGGCGCTGTCCCGCTCGCTGTTCTCCCATCTCGTCCCGCGCGGCAAGGAGGCGGAGTACTTCTCCGCGTACGAGATGAGCGACCGGGGGCTGAGCTGGCTGGGACCGCTGGTGTTCGGTCTGGCGTTCCAGCTGACGGGAAGCTACCGGACTGCCATCATCTCACTGGTGATCTTCTTCGCACTGGGATTCGTGCTCCTGGCGCGCGTCCCGGTGAGGCGTGCGGTGGCCGCGGCGGGGAACCCGGTACCGGAGCGGATTTAGACGTTGAAGCGAAGGGCCGGTAGTGTACGCCTTTGGCCTGCCAGGCGGACCGTTACTGCGCGCTGAAAAGCTCCAAACGCTGGGTGACACTTTCTGCCAGATGTGACAAACCGGGCACTGGTGGGTACCCAAACCCTGGAAAAGCAGCGGCACGACGGGCGACGACGCATGACCGGCAACGGGAATCTTTACCGCCGACCGGACGTTGACCGGATGACGACGACAGCGACACCTGTCCTGTGGGCGACAAGCCCGGGAGGCACGATTCATGAGTGAGCGAGCTCTTCGCGGCACGCGCCTCGTGGTGACCAGCTACGAGACCGACCGCGGCATCGATCTGGCCCCGCGCCAGGCGGTGGAGTACGCATGCCAGAACGGACATCGTTTCGAGATGCCGTTCTCGGTCGAGGCGGAGATTCCGCCGGAGTGGGAGTGCAAGGCGTGCGGCGCCCAGGCACTCCTGGTGGACGGGGACGGCCCCGAGGAGAAGAAGGGGAAGCCCGCGCGTACGCACTGGGACATGCTCATGGAGCGGCGCACGCGGGAGGAGCTCGAGGAGGTGCTGGCCGAGCGGCTGGCCGTCCTCCGCTCCGGGGCCATGAACATCGCGGTGCACCCGCGTGACAGCCGGAAGTCCGCGTAGGGGCGCACCGTCCGGCAACGCGGGATCCGAGCCGCGTCTGCAACCTACACCACAGCTCACGGCAACGCCGGATCGTTAACCCACTGAGCAAGGGCAGGGACCGAACCCGCAACCTCATGGTTCCTAGTCGGATTCGTTAACCACTGCGCCACGACGGGAACTCCCGTATTTTT
>NZ_JBFAMM010000039.1:0-39544 GCF_040656535.1 Streptomyces sp. NPDC049887
GCGCGCGTCCTGCTCCGCAGGAACGACGCGCCGACGCTACGCGTCGGTTCAGCCCCCGCTCCGCGGGTGCTGGGCTCGGTCCCTCCGGGACCGGATCCGCTCCGCGGATCGAGTTGGGTTGTCGGTGCGGTGTCCCGATCGCTCCGCGATCGTGCCTCCTCCCCGACTCGCCTTCGCTTTTCAAGTCCAACATGACTGGGGTGCAGGTTAATTCGGCTAGCAGCAGGGGGCGGCGGGCGTTGGCCTACCCGACTGGGTGCTTGGTGACGGCTCGTCAGTTACGACTAGAACGTCGAGCCGTGCCAATCCTGTGTGCCGCTGCTTCCTTGTCTCCAAAACTTTGGAGTATTCGAGTTCTGCCACTCCCCCGCTCACGCTCACTGGAGAATGGGACCCGGGAGCGGGCGAACGCGTCTGCTGTCGCACTGAGCTCAGCGGCCAAACCTCAGCCGCTTGATGGTCCGATGGTCCCAGGAGCACGGACCAGATCGATGCCGTGCTCGGCAAGGGTAGCGGACACCAACTCTTCTTGCTCTGAGGGGAGTTGATCATTGTTCAGCTTGGTGCGGACCTTGGCGAGCCAGGGACCGATCATGACACGGTCGCCGTCCACCTCGATCCACTCTCGGGCGCCGGGGGTGCGTCCCCACCGCGCCACGAAGAGCCCGAGGATCTCGGTGGTTTGCGCGAACGTGCGCCGCCGCGATGTGCTCGGCCTGCCCGCGGCGTGTTTCTGTTCCAGGAGGGCGCGGTCGGGGGTGATTCCCATGCAGGCGAGCAGGTCGCGCTGGCCGGGGTCGAGGTCGGGCCAGCTGGTGAGCTGGCGGTGTAGCCAGCTGCCCGCCTTCACTCCGTGGATGACCGTGTCGCGGCGCAGCGTGCTGGGGTGGTTGCCGGCTTCCAGGTGGCGGCGCAGCAGATGGTACTTGCGATGCCAGTCGGGGCCGTAGGGGAGTTTCCAGTCTGGGTCGAGGGCTGTGAGCTGGTTGTCGCGGTCGGGGGTGAGGCGGTCCTTTCGGGCTAGGGCGCGCTGGTCGGCAAGGAACTGGCCGCCGGGTAGTTGGGTGGGGATGGCAAGGTGGCCGTGTTCGGCGTGGAAGGCCTCGACGGTGGCCAGGTGGCCTTGCCAGGTGGCCTCGTGGTCGTCCCAGATCATGCCGAGATCCTCGAGCTCGGCGATCCATGCCGGATCGAGGGCGCCTGCCTGGTAGGCGGTGCGTTGGCCGGTGATGAATTGCCCCAGCCGGTAGCCGTAAGCGTCCTCGTAGTCGGCGCTCACGCGCAGGTGGCTGTGTTCGCTTTGGTAGCGGATGGCGGCGGCTAGGCCAGCGCGGCGGGGAGCAGACAGGACGGCGCCGCTGGAGGGCCACACCAGCAGGTCGAGGGCGCGGGCGATCGCGGTGGGGTCGAGGGTGTGGTCGAAGCGGAAGCGGCGGGTGATGTAGGTGTGGGAGTCGCGGGCGGGATGCTGGTTCTTGGCCCGGGGGGTGCGGGCGGCGATGGTCTGGTCGTGGTGGCGCAGGGCGGCGGTGACCAGCCAGAGGGCTTCGTAGGGGGTGCCGAGGAGGTCGGTGGGGTCGGTGCCGGGCGGGATGTAGGCGGGGATGACGAGGCTGGCTGTCTTCGTCTTGAGGGTGGGTGGTTTGCGCAGGGCGCGGCCGAGCGCTTGGACGATGCGGCGGACGCTGGCGGTGCGGTCGGCGAAGACGACGGCGTCGACGGCCGGCAGGTCGACGCCTTCGCCTAGGACCTTGGCGTTGGCCAGCACGCCTCGCTCGGCGTTGCTGAAGCGGGCGATGGTGTCGGCGCGCCGGTGGGGGCTGTGGGTGCCGTCGATGGACTGCACGACGACGTCGTCCGCCCAGTCGGGGCGCAGTTCGTCGGGGAGGGTGCGCAGGGTGTGGGCGAACTGGCGGGCGAAGTCGGCGGCGTCGGCGATCTGCTGGAAGTAGACGAACACGTGCCGCAGGTCCTGCTCGCGCATGGCTTTGAGGATGGCCAAGTGCAGGGCGGTGGTGCGGCGCGCGGTGGGCCCGGCTTCAGGATCGGTGAGCGCGTTGTGCAGTTCAGTGTCGGTGACGGTGGGGACGACGAGCTGGTAGTCGGCGAGGACACCGTCATCGATGGCGTCGGCGTGGGAGTAGGTGTGCAGGCGGGGGCCGAAGATCTGCGGCTGGTCCATGGTCGCCAGCAGGGCTGGGTCGTCCCAGGCGGGTGCGGTGGCGGTGGTGCGCTTGGGTTGCGCTCTGGTGGTGGGCGGCTCGGTCAGGCGGGGGGCGTCCCACACATAGGGGGTGGCGGTGAGGTAGAGGCGGCGCTCGGCAGGGATGCGCTCGTTGTCGTGCAGCGCAGTCCAGTTCTTCTCCCAGGTGCCGGCCGTGGCGTGGGCTTCGTCCACGACCAGCAGGCCGAAGAGGGGGGCGGGGAAGATCGCGGAGTGCTGGGCCTCTTCGATCTTGGACAGCGAGTCGTAGGTGAAGAAGACCGTCGCTTTGGGGTGGCGGCCGAGCCAGTAGGCCAGGTACTCCCCCGCGTTGGCCGAGTCGACCTCGGCCTCGGCGAGCAACGGGTGGGAGGCGGCGCGTAGCGAGGAGACGGTGATCATCGGCTCGCGGCGGCCGTCTGCGCGGGCGGCCGCTGCCCACTGTGCGACCAGGTCCAGGCTGGGCACCGCCACTGCCAGGTGCCGCACGCCGAGTTCCTCGGCTACGCGCAGTGCGAAGAGGGTCTTGCCGGTGCCGCAGGCCGAGACGGCGTGCCCGCGGGTGCGCGGGCGGCGCAGGTGGCGAACCGTGTTGGCGAGGCCCTCCTGCTGGTCTGTGCGCAGGACCAGACGCCCGGGGTGTTCTGTTGCGGTGGGACTGGCGGTCATCGCGCGTTTCCTCGGCATGCAGGAGGGTCTGACTCGCGTTCATTCTCGCGTACAGCAGGGGTGCGGCGCAGTGTCTCTGCTCTGGCGGGGGCGCGCTGCGAGCCCATGCGCGCCCCATGATCAGTGTTGTCGGATGCGGATAGGGGGCGACGGCTCGGGGCTCGGGCTTTCTCCGCTTGGTTTCAGGCAGCCCGGCGGAAGGCTGTCTTGCGTGGCGTGGGCAGGCGCAGAAGGTCTTGCAGGGGCGTGCCGTGTTCGGCCCACCGGCGCAGGCGGTCCCGGTCGATCCAGTGCACTTGGTGGCGTTCGCCCCATGTTTTGGCGTCCCGGGTGAAGGAGCCGTTGGTGACCACGACTGCGATATCAGCTCCGTGCGCGGGGCCTGCGGTGCCTTTGACCTGGTACATCACTGAGGAGCCGACCTTGCCGGCGACGGTCGTGTGCTTGGCCTGCAGGACGATTCTGCCGCGTTGGCGGTCTTCGCCGATGACGTCTGCGGCCTGGTCTCCTTGTCGGCCGACCTGCCGTGCGTTCCAGCCGTCCCGGAGGAGCAGGTCACGTAGGGCGAACTCAAAGGCCCGGTCGTCCATGGCGTCGAGTTGCGCGACCGTGATCCGGAGCCGGGCCAGCGTCTGGGCCCGCACCTTCCGGGCCTGCAGTTCACGGATGAACCGCCAGGCTGCGTAGCCGAGGGCGAGAGCCGCGAGGACGGCGAGCCATGGCCAGATGCGGACGGCTGCCTGCCATGTGGCTGTGGCGATCTTGGCCAGCAGCCAGAGTGCGGCGCAGGCGACGGCCGCGGCGGCGGCCTGTTCCCTGCCGCCGCGGGGTGGGCGTAGCCGGGGCGAGCGGCGGGGCATCAGTGGCCCACGCTCGCTGACACTGATGGTGTAGGGGTTTGCGGTGTTGTCGGGGAGGCCTCTCCGAAGCCGATGAGCTGGCTCCATAGCCACACCACCGCGATCAGCCCTGCGATCGACCAGCCGCTCAGTTTCTTCGCGCTGGGGCGGGGTTTGCGTCGGTAATGACTTCGCACCTTGTAGTAGCCCTCGGGCGGCTTCGCCACTGCTTCCTCCTCCGTGTCGTCAGGCCGCCAACTGCGGTCTGATCTCTGGGAATTGGTGTAGCAGCGGGCACTGACAAATCCGCCGGTTTGATCAGCGGAGGCCTTGGCAGTGCCTCGAAAACGCGCCGTGATGCGGTCACGGGTCCGGCGGTGTTCGAACATGCGGGACAGTGGTTCTCGGATCTGCGGAAACTCCTGTCATGCGGACTGGACTGGCGTGTTCTGGTACGGCTGCGGTGGCCGATGCAGGTGCTCATGCACCGCAGTGCTCTGTTTCCGTCACTTCGATCACATGCAGAAATGGCATGAAGCAGTACGTGTTCGATGCGCTTCTTCTGGGAGGCAGGTCGGGTGCCTTCAGGGATGGGCGGCTTTCGACGCGGGAGCGCTGTGGGGCTGCCTTTCTCGGCGGGGCCGAGAGGGGTACAGGCAGCCCCGGCGGTTGTGGCTACGCCTTGGGCCGACGGCAGGTTGAAGATCAGTGAGTGTGCGCGGCCTGGGGCTTGCGTTTCGTCGGCGAGGGCGGGTCCGGCGTCCGTCGTGGGGTCATTCGGCCGCTTCGGTCAGGTGGGTGAGGGTGGAGCCGTCGATGTTCTTGGAGATGTGCAGGCGTTGGGTGATGCGGCGGCGGAGTTCGGGGACGTGGCTGATGAGTCCGACGGTGCGGTCGTGGGCGCGTAGGGAGTCCAGGACGTCGATGACTTGGTGGAGGGTGTCTTCGTCGAGGGTGCCGAAGCCTTCGTCGATGAAGAGGGTGTCCAGTGCCTGGCCGCCGGCTTCGGCGGTGACGATGTCGGCCAGGCCCAGGGCGAGGGCCAGGGAGACGTAGAAGGATTCGCCGCCGGAGAGGGTGTCCGTGTGGCGTTTGTGTCCGCTCCAGGCGTCGAGGACCTTGAGGTCCAGGCCCGATTTGGCGCCTCGGGCAGCTCTGTCGTCGGAGTGGACGAGGGTGAAGCGGTGGTGGGACATGCGTGACAGGCGGGTGTTGGCGGCGTCGACGACGTCTTCGAGACGGGCTGCCAGGACGTAGGACTCCAGTTGCATGCGGAGCTGGTTGCTGGGGGAGCTGCCGCTGATGAGGCCGTGGAGGTGATCGACGGTGCGGTAGGCGTCCTCGAGGGGTTTCAGGCGCTGGATCTGGGTGTCCAGCTGAGCGGTGAGGGCGGCCAGGGTGGTTGTCCGGTCGGCGGCCTGGGTGGCGAGGGCTGCCGTGCGGGTGTGGGTTGTGGTGGCGGTGTTCAGTTCGGTGACGGCGTGCTTGAGGTCGGCGGGTGGCTGGGTGATGGCTGCCTGCAGTTCGGGTTCGGCGAGCCGGGCGGTCAGTACGAGGCGCTGTTCACGCCAGTGGGTGATCTCTTTGTCGATCGCGGTGAGTTCGTCGTCGGGCAGGCGGGCGGCCGAGGCTTCGGCCGGGGAGGTGAAGCCTGCCGCGTGGGCTGCCTGCTCGGCGAGAGCGGCGGCGCTGTGGCGGTCTGTGGCGGTTGTTGTCACGGTGGCGGCGCACGCGGCGGCGGCCTCGAGGCGGCTGGCGTGCTGGGCGAGGGCGGTGATGCGGTCGGCGAGTGTGGCGTGCCCGTTGAGGGCGGTGGCGAGGCGGTGGGTGAGCTCTTCGCGCTGCGTGTGCAGGCTGTCGTAGGTTGCGTCGGCGGCACCCAGGCGTGCGGTGGCGGTGTTGCGGGTGTGCTCGGTTTCGGCCTGTTCCTTTTCCAGAAGGGCGAGTTGTTCGCTGGCCGGTCCGGCGTCGGATGCCTGGGAGAGGGCGTCGGCGAGGTGTTGTTCGAGGGCGGTGCGGTGGGCGGTGAAGTCGGCGAGGGGGGTGTCGCCGCCGGCTTCACCGCGTGCCGTGGCGGCCTGTTCGTTCAGGTGGGCCAGGGCCTCTTTGGCCTTGTTCTCACTCTGCTGGGCGCGGGTGTGGGCTGCTTCGGCGGCCTGTTCGTCGGCGGCGGTGGGCTGGCCTGGCTGGGCAGTGGCGGGTGCGGGGTGGGTGGGGGAACCGCATACGGGGCAGTCTTCGCCGTCGACGAGCCGGTCGGCGAGTTCGGCGACGATGCCGTCCGTGCGGCGGCGTCGGATGTCGATGTACGTTTTCGCGGCTTGCTCGGAGTCCTTCTCGGCCTGGCTGAGGACTTTGTGGGCGACGCTGATCTGCTGGTCGAGGGCGTCACGGCGCCTGGCGGCTTCCAGCTGCTTTTCAACGAGGTTGAGGGTGGGGGTGAGTTCGCGGCTGGTTTCCTGCGCGCTGCGGGCGGCTTCCAGACGTGCGGCAAGGTCGGCGCGGCGTTGTGGAAGGGCGTTGAGCCATTGCTGGGCGTCGGTGAGGGTTTCGGTGAGCTGCTGGCGCTCGCGGTCGAGTGCGGCCAGTTCTGCCGTGTGGCGCTGGAGGGTGGCCTCGTCGGGCAGCAGCGCCTGGACAGCGCCGGTGTCGGCGTGCAGCTGCTGCGCGGCGTGAGTGAGGCCAGCGGCGTCGAGGGATGTGTGTTCGGGCGGCAGCAGGGCGCGGGCGCGGCTGTCCTCGTCCAGGGCACGGGTGTGCTCGCGGTCGGCGGTGTGCGCGGTCTCCAGGACGGATTGCAGTTGCTGGGCTTTCACAGCGCGGTCGCGGCGTTCGGCAAGGAGGTCGTGGCGGGTGGCCTCCTCGTGGAGCAGGTCGAGCTCGTGTGCGGTGGTGCGGTGGGCCTGCTGGAGACGGTGGAGGTCGCGGACGGCCTGTTCTGTCAGGCGGGCTTGCGCCAGCTGCTGCTCGGCGGTCTCGGTGGCGGCGTCGTCGGCGTACTGGCGGGTGAGGGCTTGGTGGTGCAGGGCGCTGGCCCACGCGCGGGCGGGTGCGGTGAGGGTGGCGGGGTCGTCGGCCCGGGGGGCGTTCTGGGCGGGTTCGAGGTCGACGCCGGCTGCCTGCTTGATGCGTTCGGCCAGGCGCAGGACGTCGGCGCGGGCCTCGTCGCGCGTCTTCGCGGTGAGGGTTTTGCGGTTGGCGAGGAATTCTTCGATGAGGCCGAAGCGGCGGGTGCCGAAGAGGGTGCCAAGCAGGATGCGGCGTTCAGATGCGTCGGCACGCAGGAACTTGGTGAACTCGTTCTGCGGGAGCAGGACGACCTGGCAGAACTGCTGCCGGGTCAAGCGCAGGAGGGACTTGATCTCTTCTCCGGCTTCCCTGTGGGACTTGATGACGCCTTCCCACCGGCCGTGTCCGTGTTCGTCGAGGACCCACTGGTGCAGGCAGGTTTCGGCCTTCTGGTCGACGAGTTCTGCGCTGTTGCGCAGGTGGGGTCGCTTCTGGGCGGGGATCCTGCGGATCTGCAGGCGCTTGCCGGCCAGGGTTAATTCCAGGGTCACTTCGGTCAGCAGGTCCGCGGGAGCGTGATCGCTGCGCAGCCGCATGTTGCGTTCGTGAGGCGGCAGGCCATACAGGGCGAAGCAGATGGCGGCGAACAGGGTGCTCTTGCCGGCGCCGGTGTCGCCGTGCAGGAGGAACAGGCCGTCGGCGGACAGGGCGTCGAAGTCGACGGTGTGCCGGCGGGCGAAGGGGCCGAAGGCCTGCAGGCGCAGGGAGTGCAGACGCATGTCAGACTGTTTCCTTCTCCTGGGCGCGCACGCGCATGTCGTCGACGGCCTCTTGCAGGAGGCCTGCCTCTGCGGTGGTGGGTGGGGTGCCGCGCACGGCGGTGATGAAGTCGTGGGCGATGTCGAGGTCGCCGCGGCCGCGTACCCGTTCGCGGTAGGTGGGGCTGTCGGTGGCCTGTGCCGGGATGCCAGCGGGTACGTGCCGCATGTCCAGCGTCTTGGAGAAGCGCTGTCTGAGTCGTGCCATCGCCTCATACGGCAGGGCGGTGTCGGTGAGGGTGACCTGCAGCCAGGCTTCGCTGAGAGCTTCGTGCGCGGGGTCGGTCAGCAGATCCTCGATGCGGCCGGTCAACCGGGCCAGCGGCAGATGGAGGTCGGCCGGGATGTTGTGGCGGGTGATCGTGGGGGCTCCGGCGGCCGGCAGGTCGGCCAGGGTGATCGATTTGGTGTGGTTGGCCTCGGAGAAGGAGTAGGCCAGTGGGGAGCCGCTGTAGTGGATGCGGTCGTTGACGCTCTGCGGGCGGTGCAGATGGCCCAGGGCGGTGTAGTCGATGCCGTCGAAGAGGTCGGCGCCGGCGTGGGCGACTCCGCCGACGCTGATGTCGCGTTCGCTTTTGCTGGTGGTGGCACCGGTAATGAAGGCGTGGGCGAGGACGACGGAGCGGGCGCCCGGACGGGTGGCGAGGTCAGTCCGAATGCGGTCCAGTGCCGAGGTGAGAACGGCCTGGTGGGAGGCTGTCTCTGCGTCCAACTGGGTGCGTACCAGGGCGGGCTCGAGGTAGGGCACTCCGTAGACGGCGACGGGACCGTGCTCGTCGTCGAGGAGGACGGGGCGGGCAGCGTCGGCGGGGTCGGTGCGCAGGTGAACGCCGGATTTGGCGTACAGGCCGGAGCCAGTACCGAGACGGTGGGCCGAATCGTGGTGCCCGCTGATCATGACGGTGGGGATACCAAGGTCGGCAAGCTGGTGCAGAGCCCGGTCGAACAGACGTACCGCGTCCAGACTCGGAATGGCACGGTCGTAGATGTCGCCCGCGATCAGCAGGGCGTCCACCTTCTGGGTGCGGGCGGTGGCGCAGATGTGGTCCAGGACCTTGCGCTGGTGGTCGATCAGATCTTCCCCGTGGAACCGGCAGCCGAGATGCCAGTCCGAGGTATGCAGGAACCTCATGGGCACAGACCGTAACCAGAGTGGTGGGAGCTACGGGCGGTTTTCCCGATAAACGGTCTTGTTTCGGGGGCTTGGGGCACGTGAGGGAAAGGTTTCTTCGTATGCGCCGCCGGGTGGCGGAGCCGGACGCGGCTCGCAGGGTGATTGTCAGTGGCAGGAGGCAAGATAAGCAGTGGGGGAAGGAGGATGTGATGTCGCTATCGCGTTCTGCCAGGACCGAGCACACTGTGGCGCCCGGGGGCTGCCGGTGGTGCGGAATCGAAGCCCGCGCGCACGCGCGGCAATGGACTGCGGAGGCCGGATGGCACGCCTGGACGGCGCCGACCACTGAGCAGCGCAAGGAGCGCATGCTGCAGCGGCGAACGCAGCAGCAGGTCAGCAGGCGAGGGCCTGCACCTCGGTGAAGATGTCCCGTAGCTGCTGGGGGACCTCTTCGGGGGTGGTGAGCATGGACACCAGTGCGTAGAGCATGTCGGCCTTGCCGTTGGGGCTGCTCTCTGCGGCCTGCTGTTTGATCATGTAGAGGATGCGCTCGCTGAACTTGCCGCCCCGGTGCTCGCTGAAGTCGTCGGCGCTCCAGGGCTGGCCCTGGGGGCGGGGCCAGTGGGCGTTGGCGGCGGCTGCCCACTGGAGGTCGCTGAAGAGCTCTTCCAGTTCGTTGTAGCCCTCGCTCTCGCCGACGTACGAGACCTGCTTGGTGAGGTCGAGACCGGCTTTGATGAGTTTCTCGGTTTTGAAGTGCTTATTTGCGCGGCTGTCGGCGTCGACCATCAGCATGACGGTGCGATGGTGCTTGACGAGGTAGCCCGCGAGGTGGAGTGCTCCTTCGTTGTTGTCGCAGGCCCACAGGGCGATGCCGGCCGCCTGCAGGGGCAGTCCCTGCGAGAGGCGGAAGAGCAGGGGCACGCACTGCTGCTCGGTGGGGCCTTCGACTGCCAGGAAGCAGCGTTCGTGCAGCAGGACGGAGTTGCGCAGTCCCACCGCGGCGGCGATCTGTCCGAGGTGGAAGTCGATGCCGTCGTGGGTGTCGTCGTCGAGGCGCTCGACGAGGGTGCGGCCGTTGTCGCTGAGCTTGAGGTGGACGACGTCGGCGATGTCGACGCCGTCGATGAGGTTCATCGAGTGGGTGGCGACGATGACGCTGACGTGGGGCAGGGCGCACTGTTTGCGGATGATGTCCATGACGGTGCGCTGGTGGCGGTAGTCGAGGTGGGTGTCGGGCTCGTCGTAGACGACGATGGTCTGGGTGGGCTGCGGCTCGTCCTGCTCCCCCGTCGCGGCGAGTTCACTGCTTTCGAGGAGGCTGCTGGTCCACTCCCACACGGCGAGGGCGATGCGCCGGGTGCTGCCCTGGCCCGAGCGGGTCAGATCCACAGGCTCGCCGTCGGCCTTGGAGACCTCCAGCGGCGCTCTCTTGAAGCCGCCCTTGAAGGAGACCTCGGGCTTGACCTCCACGCCGACGAACTCACGGCAGTGCTGGCGGATGTGCCGGCACAGGGAGTCCGCTTCCTTCTCCAGCCGCTGCGTGATCTCCTTCTCGATCTCCCGGACCTGTCCCTGGAGGGTCTCGTCCTCCAGGTGGGTCTCGTAGCAGCTGCTCAGCGCGGTGCGCACCGCGTCGTCCGGGCTTTCGTCCTTGCCGCCGAACGCCAGCAGCCGCGGCAGCCGTGCCTCGAGGTCTTTCGGCAGCGGCTGCCACTGCTCGGTCTGCGGGACGGTCGCGGCGTGTGCGGTGAGCGCGGCCAGCAGGTCTTCCTTCAGCGTGCCCGACGGGGCAAGTCCGAACTCGGCGACCAGTTCGGTCAGGTCCTTCTTCATCAGCCGGCCCAGGCCCTGCAGACGGCTGTCGGCGGGCTGCGATCCGAAGAACTCCCAGCACGCCGCCTCACCGGCCCGTGAGCGGCGCCGGATGCGCAGCTCGGCCGGTAAGGGGGCGGCTGCGGCCTGCTCGGCCGTGTCCAGGCGGAAGACGCCCTCCACCCATGTCTCCGCGCAGCGCTGTCCCTTGACGCCCTCGTCCTGCTGATAGGTGCGGTCCTCGTCCGTCAGACGGTGCTCGCCCAGCAAGAAGGCCAGCGCGGCCAGGACCGCGCTCTTGCCGCCGTCGTTGCGGCCAGCCAGGATCGTCGGGCTGCTGACCGGGATGTCCTGCACATGAGTCAGCGAGCGGAACCCGCACGCGGAGAAGCGGATGAGGTGCACGGTCGAGCTGCTCCGTATCTCCCCGCTCCGCCGGGCGACGGGCAGGGGCGTGGCGTGCGGGCGTTACGCGTGCGGATGAGGCACCTGAGCACTCATCGCAGGCAGTCATCCTAGAGGGACACAAAGCAACAGCTCCCCCTTTTGCGCCAGTTAGCGTCTCCCTGCTGTGAGGCTCACGGTCGGGCGATCACTGTGCGTACAGGCCGGGCGCATGCCACACGGTGGTCATCTCACAGGGCCAGTCATCAGGACCACGCCGTACGGCTGGACGGGCGTGACCTATGGTGGCCGAGGGAGAGGGGGCCGGGTGGGGAACGACAACGCCTACTGGGACTGGCGCGATGAGCAACTGAAGGCCGGCGAGCGCGCCAAGGGCGGAGAACCGTGTCAAGTCTGCGGGGAGCCGGTCCCGGCCAGGGCGCACTGGAAGCACCGCGACCGGCACGTGTGCTCGCCCCGCTGCAATCTGACTCTCAATCGGCGCTTCAACCGCCGCATCGAGCGCGGGGAAATCACCCGGCCGCCCGTGTTCTCGCCCGATCCTCAAGGCGCCCGGCCTGCGCGGGCGTTTCGCACTCTGCCTGCTGGCTCGCTCTTTCCGTATGAGATCCAGGGCTACTCGCCCAAGCCGGGCGACGTGGTGGAACGGCACGGTTCCGTCATCGCCGTCCACCGCGCCGTCGATCTGCCGGATTACGCCATCCCCTGGCAGGTGAGACCGCACAGCGGCAGCAGCTGGCAACTGGAGCAGGTGGCGCTGTCCGTCCACACGCAGACCGGCGCGGCGTTCTACTACCTGACTGACCATACGTGGACTCCGACGTCTTTGATCCTGGGAGCCTTCCTGGGCCTGAAGCCACTGGATGACACCTTCGGGCCCTTCGAGGCAGAGGGCGGGACGTGGCGGTGGTACACGGAAATCATCCGTGATGTGGACGAGACGGACCAGGAGTACACCTGGACAGCCTTCGTATGCGGCAAGGAGTCCGTGCCTCGGCTGTGGACACCCGCCTACGCAGCCCGGTCCGAGCGCCTGCAGCGCGTGTCACGTGCGGCCGGCAGCTACGCCGCCCGGATGCGCGAGCTGGGCCTGGAGGCCACCGTCGAGCGTCTGGATCCTCTCGCGGTGTACGAACGCGACGGCTGGATCTGCCAGATATGCAAGACGGCCGTCGAGCGTGAACGGGCCTGGCCCGACATGTGGTGCGCAACCCTTGATCACCGCATCCCGCTCACCGCAGGGGGCGAGCACACGCTGCTCAACGTCCAGCTCGCCCACTGGATCTGCAATCTCCACAAAGGCGACTACTTTCCAGTGGACTTGTAGTCCGTCCGTCTGCCGGACGGCAGTCGGCCAGGCACGGCCAAGGAGGCCGACCAGTTCGCCTGGCGGCGACCGAAGCGGATCGCCTACCAACGTCGTTCGCAGAGGTCCGAACTGTACGACAATTCAGTGCCGGGCCTCTCGTGCAGCCCATCGAGTTGCGGACGGCGCGGGGGTCGTACCGACGCTCAGTCCGCGCACCTGCCACCCCCGGTCCCCGAAGCAGCCACGCCGACCACACCCCACCACCTTCTTCACTGTGTGCAGGGCTGAGCGGCCGCTGAGGGGATGTCACGGCCCCAGACACGCCCGCGTATCCATGGTGACCTGTGCCGACGCGGCGGCGCCAGGCGGGAGAAAACAGATGGCGCGGTGAGGATCGCCCAGGGAACGCGAAAGAGCCCGGATCGTGTAGATCCGGGCTCCCTCGGCAGTAGCGGGGACAGGATTTGAACCTGCGACCTCTGGGTTATGAGCCCAGCGAGCTACCGAGCTGCTCCACCCCGCGTCGGTATCCCCCACCGTACGCCATCCCAGCAGGCGCCGAAGACCACGTTTCGGCGCCGGCTCTATGCGGCGAAGCCGACGTTGGTGACGTACTCGTACTGGCCCCACTGCGAGCCGAGGTCGACGATCGTGTCCTGCCACGCGGCGTCGAGGCCCTGATGGTCACCGGCCGCCCAGGAGCCGACGATGCGGTCCCAGCGGCGCACGTTCATCGTCCGGTACTCCACCACGCGCTGCAGCTGCTGCGGCACCTGGGACTGGTTGAGCGGGTGGATCTCCACCCGGGTGCCGCGTCCGTCGCGGTTGAGGCGTCTGAGGAGATGGCGGGCGACGTTGTGCCGGCGCACCGTCCGGTACGCCTGGTCGATGTGTTCCAGGCTGGTCTTGGAGGGGCGGCGTTTGCCCTCCAGCCAGGCCTTCAGCGTCCGGTGGGTCACGGTGAGTCCGGCGTCCTGCGCGGCCTTCAGGGTCTGGGTCGACTTCGTCAGGTAGTGCAGGCGCGCCATCCAGCCGCGCTTGGCGGTCACGGGAGTGGCGATGCCGCCCGCGAGTTCATCGAGTTTGCGAGCGACGGCGTCGCTGCCCTTGATGCCCCGGGCGCCGAACCGTCCGAAGTCGATGTTCTTCTCCGGCACTACTCCCCCTCGCCTTCGTGCTCAGCGGCGTCGGTTCCGGCGGTGTACGTGTCCTTGACCTTGACCTCGGTAACAGCTCGGCCTTCGGCGAAGACACGGCGCCAGTCACCGATGACGTGGAGTTCGTCGGTGCCCATCGCCCGGACGACGGCCAGGCCCTCGTCATGGGCCTTGAGCGCCTTGAGCCACAGATTGGCGAAGGCCTGGCTGCGAATGAGGTGCATCCAGTCCGGCCGGTAGAGCTCCCGGTTGTAGTTCGACTCCCCCATCGTGGAGACGAACTTCGCGTACATCGCCTTCACGTACTCCAGCGTCACCGTGTCGCCCTGCTCGATCGCCGTGTCGCGGGCGTCCTTCAGGGCGATACGGAACTTCTCCAGCAGGTTCTCCGTGGCCCCGGAGGTGTACGACTCGTGGATCTCAGGAGGCTCGCACAGCTGGTGCTTGGGGCCGGACAGGCGCAGCAGGAGGCGGAGCGTCGGCTCGGTGACCCACAGGGGGCCGGGCTCGTCCCGCTGACCGATCGGGTTGGGCAGCACCGCCTCGTGCTCCCACTCGGGCGGGGTGATCAGGTGGACTCCGGAGCGGCGGCGGTCGTGGGCGAGGCCGGTGGAGTGCTCGAGCTGGCCCAGGGGCAGGTGCGTCTTGAGGGCGGAGAGGTAGGCGCCGTTGATGTCGAGCGCGGTCACCTGGTGCCGGCCGGGCGGGAGTTCGTGCCGGGTCCACTTGGGGCGGGCTTCCCAGATCTGGTCCGCGCCGCGCGCGGTCTGCTTCTTGAGGATGTCGGGGATCCAGGGGTGCGCGATCACGTCGTAGCGGGCGCCCTTACGGGTTTCGTCCAGCAGTCGCATCGCGTCCGGGATGGCCCGCTTCACCAGCGCCGCCGTGGCTGCGTCGACGTCGCCCCGGTGCTCGGCAAGCGCGCCCTGCACGGCCTCGCGGATCAGGTCGACCGGGCCGGACGGCTCCTGGAACGCGTGGCGGGCCGGGCCCTTGGAACGCTCCGTCGCACGCGCCGGACCTGTCGTGCGCGGCGGCGCCTTCGGGGTTGGGGCGGTGGGCTGTGCGGCTGGCGGGGCAGCCGGGGCCCCGGTGGTGGTGGGCCGGCAGTCGGCCGGGGTCAGGTGCTGAGCAAACCCCGCCACGCGTTGTCCGGCGGGACGGCCGCACAGCACACAGGGCTCGGGGGCGACGAGCAGCTCCACGTCGTCCCCGTCCTCGCCCTGGCCGGGGTCGGGCGAGGACAAGGGGGTGAGGGTGGCGGCCGTGCCTGACGTGACGGGCCGCTCCGCAGCCGGCGCCGCCTCGGTCTCGGTCTCGGTCTCGGTCTCGGTGGCGAGCTTGGCGTTCAGTCCGTCCAGCAGATAGGCGTATTTGGTGCGGATCTCGCCGGCCGGGTCCCGGCCGCTTTCCCACCCGCTGAGGGTTGAGGGGCTCACGCCGAGCGCGCGTGCCACCTGTGCCTTGGACAGCCGAGCCCGCTCCCGCAGCTCGCGGCGCACATGGCAGGGCGGAAGTCCGACCTGGGGGCCGACGGCGTCAAGCAGCGAGTCGATCGCATCGAAGTCGCTCACCGGCCCGCCCCCCTCGCTTCGGCCCGCACGGTACGGCGCCTGTCGGCGGACAGCGCCTCGCACGCCCTGGTCGGACCCGCCAGGAGATCCAGCGCGCCGATGCCGTAGTGCTCGGCCAGGACGTCGACGTCGCGCAGGCTCCAGGAGACGGCGCCCGACTGCCGGCGCGACACCTGTGTCTGCGTCAGTCCCAGCACCCCCGCGACCGACCGCTGCGACTCACCCGTTACCTGCATCAACGCGGCCACCGTCAACCGCAGCGACTCCTCCAAGCGCAGTCCCATGCCACCACCCTACCTGAAACCATGCAACTTCCGCATCAAATTCAGCCTTTCACTATCAGTAATGCTGAAAAGCTTTCAACATTCTGAGGGAGCTGACAGTTCTCGGGCACCCGGTGTGCCAGCGATCCATGCCGCCGGGATCACGCGGAAGCCGTCGGGCCGCGCGCCGGGCCTCCCGATTCGCCTGGCGCGCCCGTTCCACCGCACGATCGGACAGGCACCGCGGGCACACGAGTTCCACGAACACGGCGACGCAGGGCCCGGCGCAGCCGGAGCCCGGGCGGTGGCGGCCACCCACAGCAGTGGCGGCGCACCGTACGCACTCCAGTACCCAAGAGCGCGGCGACCAGAAAGGTGCTGCCGGCGTAGCGGGCCAGGAGGAACACCATCCGCGCCTGACGGGCCGGCCGGCAACCGGGCCGCGAACTCGATGCACTCCCCAGACCGACGGAGGGCATCGTGCCGTTCGCACCACGGCGTCCTCTCGTCGACCCGGGCAACACACGGCGAGCTGATGACCATAGCTCACGACCTCGCGCGTGAATACCGTGAGGTCGTGCCGGGGCAGCGGCCGGTGTTGTGATCACGCCTGCGCGGCGAACAGTGCAAGTGTTGAGTTGGGCTGCTCACTGGCCGGACTGCAGTCCGACGACGACCCGGAACGGTGCCAGGGAGGTTGCCCCGGCGGGAGCGGTGGCGGGCCAGGACCCACCAGTTCCCGAGGTGGGCGATGCCGTGCTCGACACGGATACGTGCTGAGGAGCGGGCGAAGCAGACGGCCTCGTGGTGGACCATGAGCCATTGCAGGCGCTCGAGGTATTCACCGCGGCCTTTGCGGGGTGGCGAGACGACCCGGCCGTAGGCCTGAGCTGCCAGGCCCTGACAACCGGCGTCGACAAGGACCTGACGGTCGACGCCGCCGGCGAGAAGGCCGACCAAACCGGCATCCCGGGCTCGGGTGACGTCGACAACCGATCCCGCCCATAACTCGCCGCAGAACAGAAGCAGAACAGAAGCAGAACAGAAGTCGTCCGCGTTCGACAGCGAGCACGAAACCTTCCATCGCAATGACCCCGCCCTTCGCCGGAGACGAAACGGCCGCGCCCACCACGGCATACCGACGGCCGGCGGACCCGGACTCCGGTGGCACCCATCAGGACGATCCGACCGGTAGCGCCGAGACGACCGACGACGCCAGCACGCATCCACACCCGCAACCCACCCCCGACACAGCAGCCCCGACCGCCGAACAAAAGCCTGACCTCGCCGACCACGCGGGAAACCATCGACCGAACAACACCGAACCAGCAAGCAAAGACACCATAAGCGACACCCTGCCCAACATGAACCAAGCCGCCCGGCAGCCGCTCGACGAAGACCACCTCGCACCCACACCCACAACCCGACGACACGAACGAACAACCAACTCGACCACCCTTCAAAACCCCCACACCAACCCCAACCCGACCACCAAACCAGCAAATACAGACACCCAAAACCCCACGACACAACACTCCGACACCATCAACCCACCTACCTCAACCCCCACCACACACCAACCACACAGATCAACCAACATCACCACCAACCACACACAAGGCCGCAAGACCCTGTCCTGTGTGGTGACGGCTCGTTGGATGGTTCATGGGGCGGGGTACGTGGAGTTGGATCGTTCCGGACTGCTTGTGGGAGATCGCGAAGCCGCTGATCCCGCCGTCGAAGGTTCTGTCGCAGGGCGGCGGCACGCAAGACACGCCAGACGAGACGCTGTTCGCCGCGATCGTCTACGTGCTGGTCAGCGGCTGCGCCTGGCGGGCTCTGCCGCCGTGCTTCGGCATCTCCAAATCCACCGCCCATCGCCGGTTCATGATCTGGTCCAGGGCCGGCGTCCGGGGACGGTTGCACGAGGCGGTCCTCGACCGGATCGACCAGTGCGGCCTGCTGGACCTGTCCCGCACGGTCCTCGACTCTGCGCACGTGCGGGCCAAAAACGGGGCGAACTCACAGGGCCGAGCCCCGTGGACCGGGGCAAGGCGGGTTCCAAGATGCACGTCCTGTCGGACGGACACGGACTGCCCCTCATCGTCGGCGTCTCCGCCGCCAACACGCACGACAGCCCCGGACTGAAGCCCATGGTGGCCGGTCCCCTATCGAGACACGACCCCCACCGCGGCCGGCACTACAAGCCCCGCAAACTCCACGCCGACAAGGCACACGACACACCTGAACTGCGAAAATGGTTACCCGGCAAACGCATCGCAGTCCGGATCACCCGCAAAGGCATCGAATCCAGCGAACGACTCGACCGCCGTCGCTGGGTCATCGAACGCACCATGTCCTGGCCCACCGGCCACCGCAGACTCAACCACCGCTACGAACGCCACCCCCGCAACTACCTGGCCTTCCTCGGAATCGCCGCCGCCCTCTGCTGCTACAAACGCCTCATCCGCCTCACCACATAGGACACGGTCTAAAGCTGCGCCGCCCCGGTCGGTGCCGGGTACGGGTCGCGGAAGGTGAACGCCTGCGGCCCGGGGCCGTGTTCGCGCAGCATCGCGACCCGCTCCATCGCCTCAGCGACGGTCGGACGGTGGCCGGCCGGGATCCACCACATGGCCTGGTGTGCCTCCGCCATCCGGCGAAACCACTCCCGGCGGCGGCTCAGCACGCGCAGGTGACCGCTGTGGTACGTGAAGTTCCGCAAGGCCTCGACCGACTCCCAGACCGAGCAGTTGAACAGCAGCAGGTCGTCGTTCCCATCGGGACGGATGCCGGTCGCGTCCACGCCACCGCCGTCGACCATGCGCCAGACGAAACCTGGGCTCCGGTCGGCAAGCGCGTTGATTTCCGGCTGCTGGGCGACGAAGTCGGCCAACTCGGGGCTGTCCAGCGGGGCGACGATGCGGCCGATGTTGACCTGCGCCAGGTGAGACTCAGTCATGGAGCACAGCATGGCCCGACCCAGCTCTATGGTCAATGCTTTTTGTTTTTAGAAAGTGCCACGCAGCAGCCGCCGGGGCACGGATCCATCGTCGGTGACCACTGCTCGGGCGCCAGGCCCTCGACGAGCGCCAGGTTCATCCCGCAGATCAGTGCGGGGAACTCCGCCGCCAGCGCGCGGAAGGGGCAGTTACGCAGCCGCAGCGTCCCCTCGTCCCAGAAGGGCTGGTAGCCACGCGCCCGCAGCGCCGCCACCACATCATCGGCACGCGCATCCGGCTGTGCCGCGCCCGCCGCCCTCGCCGCGGCCTGCAGTTCCCGGTCCAACCCGGCGTTATCCAGCACCTCCGCCAGCAGCCGACCGGCGGCGTCGTACGACCGCGGCGGTACGGAGACGGCGTGCTCACCCTCGGCACGCCGGTACAGCTTCGCCGGCCGCCCCGCCCCGGGGCCGGTGCGTCCGGACAGCCGCCGGAAGGACACAGCCAGCAGTCCGGCCTCGACCAGCTTGTCCAGATGGAAGGCGGCCAGCGACCGGGAGACCCTGGCCGCTTCCGCGGCCGCGTCGCGACCCACCTCTTTTGGGGCGGCGGCGACGTATCGGTAGAGCCGACGGCGCACGGGGTCGCTCAGCACACCCAGCACGTCGAACGCGGAGTCTTCGTCAGTCATACGCCGACTCTATGACCAATGAAGGCTGAGAAACACGGCCGGCCGCACACGGCGCCCACTGCAGACGGCGTCGGCTACCCCCGTGAGCAGAGACTGCCCACGACGCGGACCGACCCACCGCCGCCCCGAGATAATCTCCTGCGGGCCCTCGGCACCCATCACTGATCGGCCTTCCACATCCGGAAGGGCTCGCTCCCGTGCCGAGAAGTTGGGAGCAAGCGTGTCCGCTCCTGCCTGGCCGCTGCTGAAGGCCAGGCAGGAGCGGACCAGCCCCCACGCGAGGACCACACGGGACGGTAGTCCAGACCACCGACACTCCCCCCGGGGTGCGCCGACCGCGCTCATGAGCCTCGGACCCCCGCGAAGAACGCCGTGACCGGTGGCCAGGCACAACCTGGTCATCTGCCTGGAGGTCAGGGCCACTGCCGCGGCCAGGAGATGGCTGGTACAGCCCCGACCTGCGTCGGGCACGAAGGGCTTCCACCGAAGAGCCATGAGTCTTCCGTGCATGCCCGGCTCGAATGATCGTGCGACACGCCACAGCGGCGCGCCGTCAGCGACGCCCCAACCCCGCCGGAAACCGGGCCTCCCCCTCTCCCCCGGCCCGGGCATCCTTGTGTCGCCGGCGGGTCGACAGGCGTGCCGTCAGTTCATGTCCGGTCGGGGCCCCGCCAGGCTCGCTGTGTGTTGGATGAACGGCTGCCGCACGTCCCTCCGTGCGGGAGCCTGGCATGGTGGCAGCGTCGCAGGCCGCGAACAGGGCGAACAGGTCCTCGGATTCGTCGGCGTTGCCGCGCACGGACCGAGACCGAGTCCCTGGCCGACGCCCCGCAGGTGCCGATCGGCCAGCGGTTCTTCTCGATCGTCACCGACCAGATCGGCACACCGACCGAACTGGTCGACGAGCACGGCATCGTCGCTTGGGGGGTCCGGGCCACCCTGTGGGGCGCCACGACCTGGAACCGGGACGCGACCGCCTACACACCGCTGCGCTTTCCCGGCCAGTACTACGCCCCCGAGGCGGAACTGCACCACAACCACTTCCGCCACTACGACCCGCAGACAGCCGCCACCTCAGCCTCGACCCTCGGACTGGACGCCGCACCCGACCCCGCCACGTGGACAACCCTCACAGCTGACAGACCCCCTGGGCCGCGCACCCTGCGACGAGAGCGACGTCAGCTGGGGCGGCCGGGTTCGCTACGGCCGGCCCGTACCGGACGGGCCCGCGACCACCATGCGCGCGACGATCGAGTCGGACATGACAAGTGGAAAGACCAACCCACAGGCGACAGTGCCGGGCTACGAGACGTACAAGGACCCCGACAAGACCCACCTGCTCGACGCCCAGATCGGCGGCTCCAACAGGGCCCGCGCAACTTCGTCACCAGCCACCGATTCGCGAACTCGCCGGTCATGCGGAAGATCGAAGACCAGATCAGAGGAGCACTTACGAAGAGCGGCGAAACCATCGAATACACCGTCAAGCCCGTCAAGGACAAGCCGAAGTGCCGGACTCCACGAAGCCGGGGTAACTCAGCACGGCAAAGGAGGGAACACACCCTTCTAGCCGATTATCCCATTTTCTCCTTTTCGCATGGTTCTATATGTCTCCTTCTGTTCGCCAGACGGTTCGTGATGGGCCGCCACTCTGGAGGAGAGCACACAGAGATGCCCCAAGAACCCAGCACGGACGGGGCACGCCGTCCGGGGAATCCGACCCTGAGCCGCCACTGGAAACTGGCCGTGGTGGCAGCAGCCGGCATCGCCACCCTGGCCGGCGGGACCACCGTGATCAGCGGCCAGATGGTGACTGCCGAGACCGCCGACGCCAAGGCCCCAGCGCACCGGGCCGCTGCCGCCCCCGCCCGCAGCGGTGAGGGCGTCGGCGAACAGGAGTACTGGGCTGAGCATGCCGGCAATCCCGACTGGAAGCCCGGCACCGACGAGGACGACCGCAGCGGAGGGTCCACGGACGAGACCGGCTCGCACGGCGAGCACGCCGATTCCGACGAGCACGGCAAGAAGGGCCCGGACGGCCCGCACGAAGAAGACTCCGGCTCACGAGACCAGGACGACGCCGGCACCGACGACGAGGACGCCCGCGAAGAAGTGCCCTGTGATCCGAACGCGCTGATCGCGGCCATCACCGAGGCGAACAACAACGGCGGCGGAACGCTCAGCCTGGCCGAGAAATGCACCTACACCCTCACCGCCAACCAGGACAGCAACGGCCTGCCCGAAATCATCCAGCCCATCACCATCCACGGCAACGGCGCCACCATCGCCCGCGCCGCCAACGCCGACCCCTTCCGCTTCTTCCACGTTGAGGCCGGCGGCGATCTGAAACTCCGCCACCTCACCCTCACCCGCGGCGAAGCCGTTCTCGGAGGTGCGATCCTGGTCGAAGCGTCCGGCCGACTCGACCTTGACAAGGTCGCCCTCACCCAAAACAGCGCCACCGAAGGCGGAGCCATCCACAACGAGGGCATCGCCCACATCAGACACAGCACCCTCACCCGCAACGACGTTGGCGGTGGCATCGGTGGCGCCATCCGCAACCTCACCGGCACGGTGGATATCAGCACCACCGAAATCACCTACAACACTGGCGATGGTAGGGGTGGTGGCCTCCGCACTGATGGGGGAGCACTGAGAATCAACAAGAGCCTGATCAGTCACAACAGCAGCGGCCACTCCGGTGGCATTGACGCCGTCGGCATGGTGGAGATCGAACAGAGCGTTGTCAAGAACAACACTGCTTCGCTTACAGGTGGAGGGATCGGGGTGGCTGCAGTTCCCATGTACGTGCGCGAAAGCATCATCAGCGACAACACCGCCTCCGATAACGGCGGCGGCATCGCATTCTCGTCAATCGGGGTCGGGGACGGGGGCGCAGTGATCGAAGACAGCAGGATCGAGGACAACACCTCCCTCTCCGGCGATGGCGGCGGAATCCATGTCCAGGACGACAACGACGACGTAGCGATCCGCCGAAGCACGATCACCGGCAACCAGACCCCCGCTGGCACCGGCGCCGGCCTCTACATCAACGCCGGCACCGTCACACTCACCGACACCAAGGTGAAGAAGAACATCGCCGACACGGCGCCCGGTGGCGTCTACAACAACGGCACCCTCAACACCCACGGCAAGATCCGCATCGTCGACAACGTCCCCACCAACTGCACAGGAAGCCCCAGCCCCGTACCCGGCTGCTTCGGCTGACACGCGCCCCCAGGCAGCCCCGCACACACAGTGGGCACCGCCGCAACAGATACTGCTGGCTTACTGATCATTTCAGAACGAGATCGGCGTATTGGCTTGGCGGTTGGGTGTTGTGGAGGCAGGGGTCTGCCGGGTGTCTGACGAATTGTGCCTGATGACCTGTGGGAACGCACAGCCCCGCTGCTCCCGGCCAGGCCGCCGCGGCGCCGACGGCGTCCCGGTCGGTTGCCGGCGGATGACCATGCTGCCCTGCGCGGCTTCGTTTACGTCCTGCGCAAGTGCGTGAGCTGGTCGGATGTCCCGGCGGAGACGATCGGGTGCAGCGGTGTGACGTGCTGGCGGCGTCTGCGGGACTGGACCGAAGCCGGTGTCTGGCCCCGGCTCCACGAGGTCCTGCTTGCCGAGCCGAGGGCCGCCGGTTTGCTGGACATGGATGACGCGGCGGTCGACGGCTCTCACGTCAGAGCCCTCAAAGACATCTGAGGGGGTAAGAAGTCAAGCTGGCGGATGAAGCCGAGTTACCAGGGTCGGCCTGCTGCGCCATGGCGGCGTCCACTTGCGCGATCGACCAGGGTGAAGACTGTCAGGGCGACCGTCGACGCGGCCCCCTTGGCCAGGGCATCCGCCACGTACCGGCCCAGGCCCGACCCCAGGATGTCCACAAGCCCGAACAGCACGACAAACCCCGCGAGGCACGCCGCGACAGCGGCACGCCAGCAGCGGTGATACGCAAAGAACCATTGGGCGAGGCCAACGCCGATCAGGGGTGCAGGGGACAGCTGCTGCTCGTCGAGGGCGGCGAGCACTCCGTATCCCAGTCCGCTGACCGTCCAGCAGGCAGCGCTCACGAGGGCCGCCTTGCTCCAAGGCACGGGCCGCTTCACTTGTGCCGTCCGCGCCGTCCGCTGACGGCACCACCGACCCGACGGCGTACTCGCCACTGGGACACGCCTGCCGCGGTCACCGAGAAGATCAGGAGCGGTCCAGCAGCCCAATAGAGCACGGCCATCGGCCAGGCCAGCTCCTTGCCGGCCAGCATGGCCGTCATCTTGCCAGCCATACCGATACCGAGCAGCACATAGGCGAGCTCGCCGAGATCGGCGCCGCCGCCTCGGTCGGCTCCGTCGCTGACAGCTACGACAACGCGATGGCCGAGGCGCTCAACGGCACCTTCAAGGCCGAGCTGATCGAGATGCAAGGGCCGTGGCGGGACTTCGACCAGGTCGAGCGGGCGATCTTCCAGTGGGTCACCTGGTACAACGAGGAACGACTCCACTCCGCCCTCGACTACGTACCGCCCGCCGAGTACGAACGCGACTGGTGGCGACACCAGGAAGCCACCCCGCAGGCCGCCTGAAACAAGATCGCCGGACTCTACAAAACTCGGGACAGCTCACACAGACGTGATCACAACACCAGCCGCTACCCCGGCACGACCTCACGCTAACCACGCACGAGGTCGTTAGAGGCCGTTCTCCTTCCGAACCTCATGTGAGGTCTTCGCTGGTCAGGCATGAAGTAGCGGCTGCTGCGGGAGCCTGGGTTTGATGCCGGGCGAGATGTCGTGGAGGTGGCGGATGCCGTCGATGCGGGCGGTTCTGGAGACGCCGCAGAAAGCTGCAGCCACGCAGGTGAAGCAGCTCGAAGCCGAGCGGGAGCGGGTGCGGGCGGCTCTGGCGGACGCGGAAGGGGTGCACCGGCGCCGGGTGATCGGCTTGGAGCAGTATCTGGAGGCGCTGGCCGAGGAGAACGCACCCGCCGAAGTGGCCGGCGAGGTGCCGCGGAGGAAGCCTGTCGGGCCGCGCCGGGCGGTGCCTCACCGGCGACACGCGACCGGGGTGACGGAGCTGTCGCCGGACTACCAGGCGTTGATGGCCGCCGCAGTCGATGCGGGAGGCGACGGGCTCGGTGCCCGACGGGCAGCGGTGGTGCTGGGCTGGGACAGTCCGTCTCCCGCGTCGAAGGCGCGAGGGCCAGGCTGAAGCGGCTGGTGGAACGAGGCTGGCTGGTCGAGGCGAAACCGGGCAGGTTCAGGCCGCCCGCGCCGGAACAGGACCCTGCCCCGGGGCGGCCAGGCGGCGGCTCATGAGCATGGTCATCGACCACAGGATGACCATCTCGCTGGTGTCGGTGCGCTGCTCGTAGTCCCGCACGGCCCTCGGCATCGCGGACCGCCTCACGCAGCCGGTCGTGCAGCTCGGCCACAGGTCCCGCATCCCGCCAGCGGGCGAAGAAGGCATACACCCGTGGCCAGGGCGGGAAGTCCGACGGCATCGCCCGCCACTTGATGACGTTGTCGACGAGGTAGCGCACCGCGTCGACCATCTGCCGGTGGCAGTAGCCCTCCGGCCGTCCGCCCCGGCCCGCCGGCCATCCCGGAACCGGCAGCAGATCCCGCACCAGAGCCCACTCGGCATCACTCATGACCGAGCAGTACCGGGGCCGGCGCCCCGGCCGGTCGGCCGCGTTTCCGAACCTGTGGGCGAGGCAGTCACACCCAGGAGTGGACGGACTGGACCCGGCAACTGTGACCACGCGGCACTTCGACAACAGGGCCTCTTGCTTCTCGCTGGACTCGACATCCGCGAGCCACCAAGAGGCCCTTCCTTCATGTCCGCGCATCCGGCAACTCAGCCGAGCCGGCACCCTGTTCGAGGCCCGACCGACCACGCACACGGATAGAGAACAGCCAGTTAGACGCCTGAGGTGTCTATCAGGCGGTGGGAGGAGATGGCGCCGTGCAGGGTGGTGCCCAGCCCAACGTTGTGTCCCCCATCACTCGGCGCCTCGATCCACATTCGCGCGGCGGACTCTTTCCTCGTGCGGACCGTATGCGAGGTCGAACACGACCAGGACGCCGGTGCGACGGTCCCGGCCTTCCTCGGTGCCCCGTAACTGGCCATTGATGCGGCGGTCGCGGACGATCCCGGTGATCGCGGGGAGCACCGCGACTGCCAGTACGGCCAGAGTGATGAGGGTGTGGACGGCGGTGTCGAAGGTGTTGTTCATGGCTCCCATCCTGGGGATCGGCATGACTCGGCGGCAGTGGCAGGACTGTCGCCTGACATCGGATTCCGGACATATTCATGCGCTTATGAGGACCCGTCGACGGCAGCAGCGGCCACCACCAGGTCCTGCCATGACATGCCCACACTCTTGAAAAGCTTTGGCCTCAGGGGCCTGACGTTCACTGCACCGCATACGAGCTCGGACAAGTTGCCCGCGATCGCCTCAGTACCGATGTCACCGGAGCGCAAAGGGATCAGGATGTCGCCTGCCTCGCTCAGCGCCGCGGCGCGCGCTTCGACGACCACTGTGGCGCGGGCGACGAATTCGGTGTCCACCTCGCGGGCCGTCGGTTCGTGGGACCCGATGGCTGCGACCACTGTGTGGGATGCGATACCTGTGGCCGGGAACAGGGGCGTACGCGATGTCGTACAGCAGGCCACGATGTCGGCGGTCGCAACGGCTTCCGAGGGGACCGTCTCTGCGTCCAGGCCGGCCTTCCGGCAGCGCTCGACCAGATTCGCTGCCTGCTCCGGTCGACGCGTGACGACACCGACCGAGAGGATGGGGCGCACAGCCCGGATTGCCTCCACGTGGCCCCATGCCTGTGGTCCGGCTCCGAAGACGACCAGTCGTTCGGCATCCGGGACCGCCAGGTGGTCCACGGCCACGGCGGAAACCGCGGGAGTGCGCAGCAGGGTCAGGGCGGAGCCGTCGATCAGGGCTGTCGGGCGGAGCGTGGCCGCGTCCATCAGGAGGTAGGTGGCGATGATTCGTGGCTGCCCGCGGGCGGGGTTACGGGGTGCGACTCCAGCGATCTTCACTCCGGTGTAGGCGGATGTCGTGGAAGGCATCAGCAGCAGCTGGCCCGCGTCGACGTCGAGCACGGTGCGGGGGATGTCCGCTTCGGGGTCCAGCCCTGCGCGCAGGGCTTGTTCCACTGCTTGGATGGCTTGTGGCATGGGCAGGCGGCGCGCTAGTTCGTCGGCGTCGATCAGCGGCAGTGCTGTGGGGTTCACGCACTCAGTTCCTTCAGAATCTGTGAGGTCTTCTCCAGAGCGGCTGCCAGTTGGGCCGGTTCCTGCCCGTAGGTGAACCGCAGGTGGTGCTCGGTTCCGAAGTGGGCGCCGGCGCCGACCAGCACGCCGCCGCGGGCATGCAGTGCCTCGGCGACTTCGGTGCTGGACAGCTCCAGGTGGTAGCGGACGAAGGCCAGGGAGGTTGCCTGGGGCGGCACGGCCGACAGCAACTGGTCATGGGAGACGATCCACTGCTGCATCTGGGTCCAGCTCTCGCGGAGAAAGCCGCGGTAGCGATCCAGCAGCCGGGTGCGGGTGACGGGAGTGAGAGCCAGTTCCGCGAGGGTCATGGCCGGTCCGGCCGCCGAGACGGTGGTGTATTCGTGTCGTTGGCGAAGCTTCGGCGTGAGCGTGGGTGGTGCGATCAGCCAGCCGAGACGCAGACCTGGCATGCCGAATGCCTTGGAGAGGCTGCCTACGCACACGACTCGGTCGTACCGCCCCCAGAAAGTGGGACTGGCCTCCTCGGTGTGGAGTTCGGTGCCACGGTGCACTTCGTCGGAGAGGATCCATGCGCCTACGCGGTCCGCGATGGAGACGATCGCCCGTATCTCCTCCTCGGTGAGGATGGTGCCCGCCGGGTTGTTGGGGGTTGTCACCGAGATGGCTCGGGTGTCCGGGCGGACCACGTCTGCCAGCGCGTCGATATCGGGTCGCCAGCCACGCTGCGGGTCCAGTGGAAACTCGTCGACAACGGCGCCCTGGTTGAGGGCAGCACCCCAGACCTGACGGTAGCCGGGTGACATCGTCACCACATGGTCCCCAGGTCGGATAAGGGTCTCGACGGCGACCGTGTTGGCCTCTGCTGCCCCGACCGTGACGATGACCTGCGGGGCGTGGTCCGCGCTCCCGGTGTGCCACTGCGCTATCAGCGCGCGCAACTGCTCGGTGCCGCAGGTCGGGGGGTAGCTCAGCTCACTGTCGAGAAGTCGGCTCAGAGACTGTTCGCTGTCCACGAGGTCGCGCAGCCGGATCGGCCGACAGCCGCTGTCGGCCAGACTGTATGTGGCCGTGGCTCCCAGTCGCCCCTGCCATTCCAGCAGTTCGAACGGGGTGAAGGTCATGGATGTCCTCAGGGATTAGGCGGAATGCAGACGGCGGGGACGGCGCTACTCGGCGCTGTCCACCTTGGCCGGATCACGCTCGACGACCGGACCGAGGACGGAGTCGATGCGACGCATCAGCGCCGGCTCGATGCGGACGCCCGCGGCCTTCGCGCTCTCGCCTATCTGCTCCGGCCGGGAGGCTCCCACGATGGCCGCGGCGACGTTCGGGTTCTGCAGCGTCCAGGCGAGTGCGAGTTGTGCCTGGCTCAGGCCCAGCTCCTGAGCGATGGGGGTGAGCTGCTGCACCCTCTCCAGCACCTCGTCACGCAAGAAGGTCTTCACCCAGCCGGAACCCACCTCGTCCGTGGCCCGCGATCCCGTCGGCGGAGGTTGCCCGGGCCGGTACTTGCCGGTGAGCACACCTTGGGCGAGCGGCGACCAGACGATCTGGCCGACCCCCTCTCGTTCGCACAGGGGTACGATCTCCTCTTCGATGACACGCCAGAGCATCGAGTACTGAGGCTGGTTGGAGACGAACCGGTCCAGCCCCAGTTCGCCGGCGAGTTTCATGGCTCGTGCGATCTGGTCCGCGGTCCACTCCGAGACGCCGATGTAGAGGACTTTGCCCTGCCGGACAAGGTCGTCGAAGGTCTTGAGAGTCTCCTCCAGCGGTGTCCGGTGGTCGAAGCGATGCGCCTGGTACAGGTCGACGTAGTCGGTGCCGAGCCTCGTCAGCGAGCCGTTGATGGCCTCGGTGATGTGCTTGCGGGACAGGCCGCCGTCGTTCGGTCCGGGACCGGTCGGGAAGAACACCTTGGTGGAGATCACCAGGGACTCGCGACGCCGGCCTCTCAGTGCCTTGCCGAGTACGGTCTCGGCGGCAGTGCCCGCGTATACGTCGGCCGTGTCGAACGTGCTGATTCCGGCGTCCAGCGCCGCGTGGACGCACTGGACGGCCTGACCGTCGTCGATCTGGGCGCCGTGCGTTAGCCAGTTGCCGTAGGCGATCTCGCTGACCTGAAGTCCGCTACGACCCAGTCGCCTGAATTTCATCCGTAGTCCTCACTGCTGTCATCCTCGCGCTGAGGAAGGAGTGTGATCCGCACACGGTTGTCGTGGAAGACCGCTCCGCCGCCCATGTCCGCGTCCCGTTCGTCGACGGTGGCGTTCGGGCCGGAGCCGTCAGTCAGCTTGGGCCAGTGGCCCTTGGTCGTCATGGCGACGCCCGGGCGTACGACATCGTCGATCCTGGCCAGGGCCTCGAAAGCGCCTCGGCTGTTCGCCACCTGGACGCGGTCGCCGCTCGCGATGCCGCTCGCCGCGGCGTCCTTCGGGTGCAGCACGACAGACGGCGGGCCGGCCCGGCGACGCAACGCCGGCTTGTTCCCGAAGATGGTGTTGAGAAAGAAGTGGTTCGCAACGGAGAGGAGGACGAAGGGGAACGACTGTGCCAGTCGGGTGTCGTTCGTCTCGGTCGCCGGAACGTATCCGGCCACGGCGTCGAAACCGTCCGCTTGGGCGGCCTCTGAAAGGAATTCGAGTTTCCCGCTGCGGGTGGGGAATCCGTTCGCGAAGGGCACATGCCCCTTCGGGTAGGAGAGCCGCGCCCATCCTCTGTCGCGCAGTGTGTCCACGGTGATGCCGGCCAGGGACGGGTGCCGGGAGTCGAGGAGTTCGCCCGCCAGTTCCTCGTCGCTGGCGTACAGCGCCGGTTCCGTCAGTTTCATGGCCCGGGCCAGGCGCCGGAAGGTCTCGGTGGTGGACAGGCACTCCCCGGGCGGGGCCACCGCCGGTTCGTTCCAGGTGATGTAGAGATGGCCGTAGCCGTCGTGCACGTCCAGGTGCTCGGGCTGCATGGTGGCGGGCAGTACGATGTCCGCGTAGTCGGCGGTGTCGGTCTGGAAGTGATCCATGACCACCGTGAAGAGGTCTTCCCGGGCCAGGCCTTGGCGGATTCGGTTCTGATCGGGGGAACTGGCCAGCGGGTTGGCGCCGTAGACGATCAGTGCTTCCACAGGTGGATCGTCCGTCTCCAGCAGCCCTTCGGCCAGCCGCGTCATGGACAGGCTCCGAACGGGACGGCTCAGCAGGTCGTCCCGGTAGAGGGCCTCGCGGTTCCCGCCGAAGTAGCCGTCGGTCGAGTAGAGCAGACCGCCGCCCGGACGCCGCCAGTCCCCGGTCACGGCGGGCAGGCAGGCGAGGGCTCGCAGGGCTGTACCACCCCCGGCGTGACGCTGTATGCCCTGCGACACCCGGATGGCGGTGGGCCGGCTGCCGGCGATGCGCCGTCCGAGCCGGATGATCTCCTCCTCGGCCACCCCCGTCTCCTGTGCCGTGCGCCGCGGGGTGAACTCCAGCACTCTCTCCCGGAACGCTTCCCACCCCACGGTGAAGGTCTCCAGGTACTCGTGGTCCTCGGCACCCTCCTGGAGAACCATGTGCATGAGGCCCAGCGCGAGCGCCGCGTCCGTGCCCGGAAGGGGCGCGACGTGCTCGTCGGCCTGGGCCGCCGTACGGCTGCGGATCGGGTCGATGACGACGACATGTGCACCGTCGCGTCGCGCGCGCTGGATCACCTTCCACAGGTGGTGGTGAGTCGTGAGGGGATTGCTCCCCCACAGCAGGATCAGCCGGGAATACACCAGACTCTCCGGGTCGATCCCGGTACTGGTGCCGAGTGTGTACTGGAGTCCGGCGAGACCGGCGATCGAGCAGATCGTCATGTCGTGGCGCGAAGCGCCCAGTACGTTCCAGAGCCTGCTGCCGGCCCGCCCCTGGAGCCCCTGGAGAAAGCCGAGGGTTCCGGTTCCCTGGTACGGCCAGATCGCCTCTCCACCGTGACGTTCGATGGTTTCCGTCAGCCGCCGCGCGATCTCACCGAGGGCGCTGTCCCAGCTGGTGCGCTCGAACCGGCCGTCGCCCTTGCGGCCGATGCGCCGCAGCGGGTGCAGCAGCCGGTCGGGCGCGCGGGTGTGTTCCAGGAACTGGTTGACTTTCACGCACAAGGTGCCCCTGGTGTAGGGATGGTCCGGGGTGCCGCGCAGCGCGATGGCCTCACCGTCTTGGACCGTCACTTGCCAGCTGCAGCCGTCCGGGCAGTCCAGCGGGCATGCTCCGGCAACTTGCGTGACACTCATGTGCCCTCCCTTCCAGACGACTTTGGCGCTGCGCGCCGGGCGGCCAACTCCGTGCGCAGCGAGGACGAAAGAACGCCCCGCATCACCTCCCGCGCGGTTCCGGTCAGGCTCACCCGGCCGTCCCGTGCCACACTCACCTCGACTTCACCGCCGGGCATGCGCACTGTCACGTCCCGGCCGACAAAGCCGCGCGCGTGTGCCGCGGCCGCCGCGGCACACGCGCCGCTCCCCGAAGCGGGTACACGGCCCACGGCCCGCTCCCAGACCACCGCATCCAGCGTGTGGTCGTCGTGTACGCGTACGAACTCCACGTTGGTGCCTTCGGGATAGCGGGAATGCCAGGCCAGAGCGGGGCCCAGACGCTGAGCCAGTTCCCCGTCGATCCGGTCCCTGAACACGACGGTGTGCGGAACGCCGAGGTTCAGGTCGGTGACGGCGACCACCGTGTCCGGCCCCTCACCGGCGAGGGGGACAGCAACGCCACTGACGCCGCTGTCCCCGTCGCCCTCCATCGTGGTGAACTGCGGCAGCCCCATGCCCACGCGCACCAGGCCGTCGGCGAGATCCACGATCCGGACCTCCGCGTCGCCGCCTCGTGTCCGTATCGTGAACGGCTCGCCCGCACGCCACTGCTCGACGTGGTGCTCGGCGAGGTACAGGGCGAACATGCGCAGTCCGTTGCCGCTCATCCCGCACTCGCTGCCGTCCGCGTTGAAGATGCGCAGCAATACTGGGGTGCCGGGCCTGGGAGGCTCCAGCGGCCCGAGGAGCAGCCCGTCCGCCCCTACTCCGTAGTGTCGGTCGCAGAGCAGGCGGACGGCCTCGGGGGCGGGCTCGGGGCCAAGGGCCGTATCGCCGCATCGAGGTTCGACGAGCAGGTAGTCGTTGCCCAGCGCCTGGTACTTCACGAACTCAACCATGAGCTGACGGCTGCGTCGGGTCAGTTCTTCGGGCGGTTGGCAAGGGCCGCCTCGTCGTGCTCGTCGCCGTACCACTTGTCCTTCCAGCGGGAGAAGGCGACGATCACGATGTCCCGGTGGCCGGGCCCGCCGTCGGCGGAGGTCACGTCCGTGACATCGTGCTGCAGTGCCTTGTCGTCCAAGAGGACGGCCTGTCCGGCCGTCAGTGTGCCCGTCCAGAACGGCTCGTCGGCGCCCGGCTTCCACAGACGGGTCTCGCTTCCCCCCACGTTGTTCCGCCGCAGCACGGCGATCATGACGTACTCGTGCCCGTCGTGGTGCACACCCTCCGGAGTCAGCGGTCCGGGGCGCTGACCGTTGGCCCTGGTGCGGTTCTGGTGGACGTTGATCTGCCAGTCCTCGCCGCGGTCCAGATCCATCGCGTCCGCACCGAGTGTGATCATCGGGGTGAAGTCGGCGAGGATGGTCTCGTACGTGCGGCGAATGCCACCACCCACCTTGTTGAACTGCTTGTACGTGGTGTAGTCACGCTGCGGCAGCTTCTCGTAGAGCCAGCCCGTGTCGCGTCCGGGTTCCGGCGTGAGCCGATACTGGGCGAACCGTTTGAAACGCGTGCCGTTGCCCATGTACGGGTCGAGCGGCAGGTCTTCGTAGCTCTGGAGCATCTCCGGCGCAGCCGGAGGGAGATCGATGATCGAGAATCCTTGAGGGCCGAGTGCCATGACGCGGAGCCTTTCCTGTCAGACCGGTCAGTGAGCGGCGAGATCGGGCATGCGTTCGTCGAGGTAGCGGGCCGAGGAGTTGAGCCGCCACAGTGTTCCTCGGGCGATCGCGCGCCGCATGCGCTCCGACTCGGCAGCCGGGACGACCACGTTGTGGAACCAGCCGGCCGCGTGTCGCGAATCGATGGTGATGTGCAGCTTGTGGTACACGATGCCGACGTCGGGCAGTCCGAGCCGCTCCCAGGCGTGCACGACCTGCACGAAGCGGTCGGGCGCCAGCCACTCGGTCATGCCCAGGAATCCGACGGCCTCCGGGTACAGCTGCCGGTAACGGCAGAGAAGCACGGCGAGATTTCCGGACAGAAGCGCGTTGGCGGTGAGTGACTGCTCCAGCTCTTCGGCGGGAATTTCGAAGACCCGGAAGATCTGGTTGAAGAGATGGGTGTGGACCTGTGACGGGTCGCCGTTTCCCATCTCGTCCCAGAAGTTCTCGGCTATCTCCATCTTCGCGGCGCCGCTGGTGCCGACCTGCATCATGGCGAGAAGATCGTCGAATCGCCCGTCGACGACCGATTCCTGGATCACATAGTTCCGCAGGTCGTCTTCCGTTGCCTGATTTCGGATGAACTCCCGGTAGTACGGGTGCTTGTAGACCCGGTGTTCACGGGCGAGTTTCTTCAGCCACGAGAGGAACGCGGAGGGTTCCGTCGGAGCGGCGTCGAGTATGCCGGGCTCCAGCATGGCGTCTTCACTGGCCATGGTGGCTTGTTCGAGTAGACGGAGTACCTCTTGAACGACCACGGAACCTTCGGCGGTAGGCGCCTCGGGGAGTTGCGTCGAGAGCCCGTAGATACGGGAGAGCAGCAGCTGCTGGCCGTAGAAGGCTCCCTTATCACCGGCTGCGGACCGTGCGTTGAGTTCGCCGACGGCTTTCCGGAGATCCGCCCGCTCACCAGTGGTGAGTGACGCGTCGAGATCCTGCGCGGAACGATTCAGCAGCGAGGATATCTCCTCAACCACCGGATCGACCTCCACGCCCGTTTTCTGATCGAGTAAGTGAGCTCCTGTGCCCACACCGCCTCCTGTCCTATGCCTACTCTCCATGCCAGCGGCATGACCGCATGGCTACCCGCAGCACGCTAACGCCTCCGTCGATCAAGGAGCCACAATGCATCGAGAGTTGACGTAATGAGAGGTCTTGACAGATCTGGTACATGGATGCGTGCCCACTGAATGTGGATGGCGTGATGTGGATCATTCGCTATCGGTCGCAATGGCGGGCGACGGCCTCAACGGTCGTCGCCCGCCGTGTGCACGGCGCTTGGGTGTCAGTCCTTCGTCGGCACGGCCGGACGCGACATACTCCGACCGTGGTCAGCACCTGGGCCGGACGTCCTTCGGGAAGCCGCTCGACCAACCCCCTCGTCAGCGGCGAGGAAGAGAACCGCGAACAGCAGCAGAGCCGTGCCGGTGAGGACGATCGAGTTGAGCCGCTCATCGAAGACCAGGATGCCGATGACCGCCGCGGTGAGCGGCTCGACCAGGGCGACCACGGACGCCGTGGTCGCCCGTACGGCGCCGAGGCCGGCGAAGAACAACGTGTACGCCAGCGCTGTGGGCGCAGCCCCCAGATAGAGGATCAGGCCCAGGGTCCATACCGGTCGCTCCATGACGGGCAGCAGGCCCTCCAGCAGAGCCATCGGCAGAAGGCAGACCGTGCCGACCGCGAAACCGGTGACCGTGGACTCGAACGCGCCACCGGAGTTCTCCCGGCCGGAGAAGCGGCCCAGCAACGTCACCCCCGCGTATCCGGCGGCGGAGAGCAGCGCGTATCCGATGCCCAGGAGCGGAGCCGGACCAGTGCTCCCATCAGCGCCCCCCATCAGCAGCACCAGACCGAGGACGCCGCTCGCCACCGCGGCGGTTCCGGCGACGCCTGTGCGCTCGCCCAGCGTGAGCCGGGCTCCGACCGCGACCAGCACCGGACCCGAGCCCAGGGTCACCACCGTGGCCACGGTCAGCCCGGCCTGCTGCACGGAGGCGAAATAGGCCGTCTGGTACACCGCCAGCCCGAAGCCGGTGATCAGGGCCCGCCGCGGGTTCGCCGCGAACGTCGCGCGCAGCGACAGCGCCGTCTTGGGCCGCCGAGACCGTCGCACGAGGTGAGCTGCCAGAAGGAGCGCAAGTCCGGTCAGGAACCGCCAGAAGGAAACAGAGATGGGGCCGATTCCGCCGACGTCGTACAGTTCGGCGGCCACCGCGCCGCCAGTGCCCCATGCTGTGGCCGCAATCGCGACGTAGAGAACACCCTGCCGAACGGGCAGGGCAGAAGAGGACTGCAACTGAGGTCTCCTCGATTGATTGCCATCACGATGTCTCCGTGGGCAACCCGCGCAGCCACCCCGGGAGCCCGGGATGGCTCTGCATGACTGCCCGCCTTAAGCGGCGGGCGGCGGAGGCGTCAGGAACAGTTGCATGTGATCACCTTACCCGACAATGGGTAGGCGTCCCAGCATGGGCCGGGACCTGTCCATCCGCTCGGGGACAGGTCCCCTCGTGTGACCGGCGCATTCTTCGCGCACCGTCAGAGGCCATCCGCAGGAAGACGAAGCGCACTGTCGTACGGGCCGGGCGGGATGTGGAGCGTGGCGGTGTCGTAGTCGCCGAGGCGCAAAATCGCGGCACAGCAGACCCTGTGGGATCTCATGGCCCACCCCTACCAGAACCCGCTGTGGGCTGCCACCTATTTGGTCAACGGCGTTGCTCGGACGATGGCTTCGACTACTTCCGCGGCTGGCTGATCGCACTAGTACTGCACCGGTCTTTTGAGTGACGGTGGGGTGACTGGCGCATTGTGCTGGTCATGGGGTGGGAGAGTGTGCGGGCGGGTGCCCGGGGAGTGGTCGGCGGAGCTGGTCGAGCTGCATGAGCGGTTCCTGCATCGGTTCGCCAGGGCTGAGCCGCGTGAGTCGGCGCTGGCTTACTGATCGTTTCGGAATGATCTCCGGAGTCGGCGTAGGCAGATGATGCTGGCCGCCAGTTCCAGCAGGCCGTGGTGGAGGCCAGTGCGACGCTCGTAGCTGATGCGGAGTCGCTTGAACTGGCGGAGCCAGGCGAAGGTGCGCTCGACCACCCAGCGCGTCTTGCCGAGTCCGGAGCCGTGAGCGGTGCCGCGACGCGCGATCTGCAGCTTGATCCCTCGCTTCCACAGCAGGCGGCGGTACTTGTCGAAGTCGTGGCCGCGGTCCGCGAACAGCCGCTTGGGCCTGCTGCGGGGCCGTCCGCGCAGGCCCCGGATACGGGTATCGCGTCCAGGAGCGGGATCAACTGCGTGACGTCGTGGCGGTTTCCGCCGGTGAGCGACACCGCCAGTGGGGTGCCGAACCGGTCCACGATCACGTGGTGCTTGGACCCTGGCCTGGCCCGATCGACGGGCGAGGGACCGACATGCTCCCCCCTTTGAGCGCCCTGACGTAGGAGCCGTCGATCGCGCAATCGTCCATGTTCAAGCCACCGTTGGCCCTCAGCTCGGTGAGCAGTGCTTCGTGCAGGCGCCGCCAGACGCCGGCTTCGGTCCAGTCCCGCAGTCGGCGCCAGTTGGTCACGCCGGAGCATCCAACCAGTCGGGCCGGCACGTCCCGATAGGCGACGCCCTTGCGCAGCACGTAGACGATGCCTGCCAGCGCCGCCCGGTCCGATACCGGCAGCCGTCCAGGGTGCCGGTGCCGTCGGGTCGGCCGAGGGGGAAGCAGTGGGGCTGTACGCTCCCACAGGTCAGCAGACAGGCGCGACAGAGTCTGCCGAAGCCTCCCGTCAGATGCCAACGGAGCCACCAGGGTGGGCTGGTCAAACGGTCGGGACTCCGTCCGCCTCAGCGCCAGCCACCGAGTCGCGGTTCCGAGTACTCACCGAACACCCCGTCGTAGGTGTCCCCGTCGTCGGTGGCAACCACGTAGTGAGGCTCGGTTCTGGAGGCGGCCTCATGCAGGCGGACGACAAGGTCGGGAACAGGAACGACACGCAGCGACAGTGCCGAAGCCACCCGGGCGCGCTCCTCGGCGAACTCCGGATTGTCCCTCACCAGGTACCTCTCAAGGTGCTGGGCGGAAGCCAGCATGACCTCCAGGTCTCCCCCGCCGGAGAAGCCCAGGCAGTCCCGCCACTGCAACCCGACGATGATCTCCAGCGCTCCCGCCAGGTCATCGGCGATCAGCCCGCTGACCCCGTCGGAGCTCGCGAACACGACCGGTCGGCGGCCGCCTTCCTCGGCACAGAGGAAGTACGCCCCACCGGTGAAATCCCCAGCGATCGGCTCCAGCGACGCGCCAGAGGCAAGCCCCAGGCCATCACCGCACTCGCTCCGCTCGACATCGAACTCGAAGGATGTCCGCAGCAGCCCGCGGACATCCGGCGCGCTCCGGATCAGATCGAGCAGGTGGTCGCTTGAGGCCATGACCTCGACGATAGCGAGGTCCACTGACGGGCAAGGCCCGGGCCCGCCCCACGATGTCCCCCGCGGACGACCAGTCTGCAACCGCCGCAGCAGCTCATTCTGAAACGATCAGTTATATGCGGGGGCTGGTCGCTCCGTTGGAGCGGAAAGGCTGGACGCTTGCCGAGGAGGCCGGTCATGCAGGTCCGGACCGGATCCACCGGCTGCTGATTCGGATCGAGTGGGACGCGGACGAGGTCCTGGACGACGTGCGCGACTACGTGGTCAGGATCTTGTCCGCGATCGCTCGTCGGACCATCGCCTTCGCCATTTGTCCGTCATGTCCCCGGCCCACACCTGGTCGGGTGCGGTGGCGCTGAAGTCGCGGCGCACAAAGTCCGCAAACGCGGGCCGGTTGCCCGGCCTGGTCAGCCCCCGGCGCCTTCGGATCTTGCGTCCGGCCAGGCCGAGTTCGGCCATGAGCTTGGCGACGGTGTTCACCGACACTTTCCAACCCTGGCGCACGAGCGTGATCCAGACCTTCGGGGAACCATACGTGCCGCCCGACTCATCGAAGATCTGCTGGATCGCGTCGGCCAGTTTCCCTCGCCGCACCTCGCGGGCGGTGACGGGCTGATGGCGCCATTTGTCGGTGCGCGTCTCGTAGTCGCGAGCCAGACGGCGCGAGCGCATCAGCCACGCGAACGTCCGCTCCACCAGCCACCTCTTGCGCAGCACGGTGAACCCGGTCACGTCGTCGCTGCGTTTGACCACCGTCAGCGCGATCCGCAGGACGTCGCGGGCGAGGTCGACCAGGTGCCCGGTGTAGCCGCCGTCGGCCCACACCGGGTGATGCGCCAGTACCGCTCGCGTACGCGGGCCAGCAGCGTCCGCCCCGCGTCCCGGTCGGGGACCGAGGCCGCGGTGACCATCACGGTCAGCAGCAGCCCGAGGGCATCCACGATGATGTGCCGCTTGCGGCCGGTGCCCTTCTTCCCTCCGTCGAAGCCCCTGCTCACGGCCGGCACCGACGCAGCCCCCTTCACCGACTGCGCGTCGATGATCCCCTCGGTCGGCTCCGGATCCCGGCCCGCCGCCTCGCGGACCCGGTCCCGCAGCCGGTCATGGAACTCGGCGACCAGGCCCTTGTCCTGCCAGCGCCGGAACAACGCGTAGACGCGGTCCCACGCGGGGAAGTCCGCGGGCATCGCCCGCCAGGTGATGCCGCCCGCGACCAGGTAGCGCACGGCGTCGACCATCTGCCGGTGGCAGTAATTCGTCCCGTGTGACCGCCCCCTTTGGGCTCGGGTGATCGGCCCGGATCACCGCCAGGAGTGCGGCGGCGAGCATCGCCAGCGTTATGTGTCGATACCAGGCCGGCCACTTGCGGACCTCCTACCTGTCCAAGCCACACTCGTTCTTCGCGGTCTCGAAGCACTCCTCGACAGACCAGCGCGCACCCACCGCGGCCACCACCTCCGCCAGCACCGTCGTCACCGGCGCGTGGACGAGGAAGAACGCGATCTCGGCTGGATCAGCGATGGAACGTCGCACCAGCAACAGGTGCTCGAAGCCCGCAGCCGGTGCGGCCAGCGCCGCACCCCGTCGGGTCGAGTGCCGCACCCCCACCTCGACGGTCGCCCATTCATAGCGCCGCATCCCCTTGGAACCCTGACCACAACTACGCCGCTCCCACACCTCATGGGGGATCCGGGGCAGCAGGGTGCGAACCCGCGCGGAGCGGCCGCCCGCCGTGACTTTGAAGTGCGACGGGACCGCCATCGCATATCGCAGGGACTTCGCCTCGCACCACTCCCGCAGACCCGGATGCTCACCGTAGACCGCATCCGCGGCCACCCACGCGAATGGAACACCGGCCGCCAGCGCACGGGCCAGCATGCGACGGCCCAGCTCCGGCTTGGAGGCGAAGCCCACCTCCTCGGGCACCGCCGCGTCCTTGCGCCGGCCCGCGTCGCGCACCCACGACTCGTCCGGTAGGTACAACTCCCGGTCGATCAGCACCCGCCCGCGCGAGGACGCGTAGCCCAAGAACACCCCCACCTGGCAGTTCTCAATCCGCCCCGCCGTGCCCGTGTACTGCCGCTGAACGCCCGCCGACCGGCTGCCCTTCTTCGAGAACCCCGTCTCGTCCAGGACCAGCACCGCCTCGGGCTCGCCCAGACGCTCGACCACGTAGGACAGCACTACATCGCGGACCTCGTCAGCATCCCAGCGGGCGGCCCCCCAGCAGCCGCTGTGTCGACCAAGGCGTCGCGGCACCGGCCTGCTCATCCAGCTGCCACCCGTTCTTGCGCGGCACGTCCGCCAGCAACCCCCTCACATAGGCGACCGCCGTCGCCCGCGGCTCCGACCGCTCGAAACACCCAGCGATCGGCGTCCCCAGACCCGCCAGCTCCGCACCCCAAAGCTCCACCTGATCCGAAGTCACCACACGACGATCATTGCAGGCAGGATGACCCACGCGGCAAGGGCCGCCGCGGCACCAGGGAGACCCGCATGGCTGACTACTATCCGTACCGAATCGCGACCAGGAGAGCGGACCTGACGCTGATCTGGCGACCCGGGGAGGGCGATGCCCATGATGAGCTCGTCGTTGACGACCTCGGACGGCTCCTTGCGTTCCACGACCGCAAGACGCTGCAGGAATACTGCGATCGCGACGGGTGGGAGCTCGTCTGGGAGGGCGAAGCCACTCTCGATCTGGACGTCGTACGGCAGTGGGTCGAGCACCCCGACCATGACTTGGTCACGGCAGGACTGCTGCTAGAAGCATGGAACTTCCTCGAAGACCTCTCCCACAGCCTGAAGACCGGCCCGTCCCTCCCCTCCCAAGGGCCGATCCACGACAGCGCCTACGAAAAGATCTTCGGTGGCGAAGCTCTCGAACCGACCGCTGGCAAGGAAGCCTGGACGGAAGAGGAGACCGCGGCCGTGCGCGAACTCCTCCGCGCGGGGCTGGACCTCTGGGATCAGGCCGTCCATGGTTTCGGAACCGGCTGATGGAACCTACGAGCCTTCCGCGCGCTCCCAGTTCAAGTGCCGCTGTAGTACTAGATGAATGAGTCCGATGTGTGTGCTGGTCGCGACCATGGCGAAGGGCGCCCGTTGGTCAGTGTGTGAAGACAAACCTGGACGCCCTTCTGGC
>NZ_JBFAMM010000040.1:0-36413 GCF_040656535.1 Streptomyces sp. NPDC049887
CTGAGCGGGCCGCGGGCCGGGCCCGGCGCCGGGCCCGGCCCGCGGCCCGCTCAGCAGCCGTTGTAGCCCGCGGTCGGCATCGAGAGCCGCCGATGGACGCTTGCCTTCATGGCGGCGTCGTAGGCGGGCTCGTCCAGACCGGCCGTGGCCAGCCGGACACCGCGGCGCTCGCACTCGGCGGAGAACTCCGGGACGGAGGTCAGGGCACGCGCCAGGACGCGATCGTTCGGGGCGACGAAGAGGTCGACGAGGCCCGCCTCGACATCGGCCCAGAGGCCGCAGTGATCGGGCCGCAGACCGTAGAAGAGGAGCTCGCGGGCGACCACGAACCCCTTGTCCGCCGCCCAGCGGGCGCACATCGCGTGCTGGCTGCGGGTGTCGACGAGGAAGGGGTCGGCGTCGAGCTCCTCCAGCGGGGTCAGGCTCGCGATGGCCGCGACCCGCACGCCGTCCCCTGCGCCTGTCATGGACCGTCCCCCCGCGTCGGCTGTCGTGGCCCGACCCTACTCGGCCACGGCCGCGCGGGGGAGGCGCACTTCGGGGCGCGCGGGAGACCGCCGGCCCCCCGAGCGCCTACCCTCGCAGGCCCCCCGAACGCCTACCCTCGTACCGGAGACGGCGGCCGGCCCGCCGAGGTCCGGACGGCGCCGGGTCGCCGGCGAGGAGGCGGTGTGGCGGTCGAGGTCACCTGGTGGGGTCACGCCAGCTGCACGGTCGAGGACTCGGGCGTCCGGGTCCTCACCGACCCGCTGTTCGTCGGCAGGCTCGCGCATCTGCGCCGCCGGCGGGGGCAGCTGCCGCCGCCCGAGGCCGCCGTCGCCGACGCCGTGGTCGTCTCCCACCTGCACTCCGACCATCTGCATCTGCCCTCGCTTGCCCGGCTCGCCCCCGGCACCCGGCTGATCGTGCCCCGCGGCGCCCCACGGGCCGTCCCGGGGCTGCGCAGACTGGACGGTCTGCGGATCGTGGAGGTGGCACCGGGCGACGAGGTGGCCGTGGCGGGCGTGCGCGTACGGGCCGTGCCGGCCGCCCACGACGGGCGGCGGCTGCCGATGGGGCCGCACCGCTCCCCCGCGCTGGGCTTCGTCGTCCACGGCACCGCGCGCACCTACTTCGCCGGGGACACCGGACTGTTCGACGGCATGGCGGCCGCGGTCGGTCCGGTGGACTTGGCGCTGCTGCCGGTCGGCGGCTGGGGGCCGTTCCTGGGGCACGGCCATCTGGACCCGGACCGCGCGGCCCGTGCGCTCGCCGCACTCGCGCCCCGCTCCGCGGTGCCGGTGCACTACGGCACGTACTGGCCGATCGGGATGGACGCGGTCAGACCGCACGAGTTCCACTCCCCGGGCGACGAGTTCGTCCGCAAGGCGGCTCGTCTGGCCCCGGACGTGGTGGTGCACCGGCTGGGGCACTGCGAGAGCGTGCGGCCGGAGGTCTCCCGGTGAGGCTCCAGGACGTGGTCGGGCAGCTGCCGCCGGAGTCGACCCAGCAGGCCGTCGGCTATCCGACGCTGTTCCTGCTGGTGGCGCTGGGGGCCTTGGTGCCGGTGGTGCCGACGGGGGCGGTGGTGAGCACGGCCGCGGTGGTGGCGCTCCATCAGACCGCGCCGCTCTCGGTGTTCTTCGTGTTCGTGGTGGCCGCGTCGGCCGCGTTCCTCGGGGACATCACGCTGTACTGGCTCGGCAGGCGCGGCGTCGGATCGAAGAACGGCTCGCGGTGGCTGGAGGCGCTGCGGGCGCGGGCGGCCCCGGACCGGCTTGAGCAGGCACAGCGCAGACTCGACGACCACAGCGCGACCGTGCTCGTACTGTCCCGGCTGGTACCGGCCGGACGGATTCCGGTGATGCTCGCGTGCCTGATGTCGCGGATGCCGCCGGCCCGCTTCGCCCGCGGCGACGCGCCCGCCTGTCTGGCGTGGGCCGCCACCTACGGGGTCATCGGGATCCTCGGCGGCTCGCTGTTCGACGAGCCCTGGGAGGGTGTGCTGGCCGCCGTGGGGCTGACGCTGCTGCTGAGCGGGTTGCCCGCGCTGTGGCGACGACTGCGGCGCCGGCAGAGACTGCGCCCGCGCCGGCCGTCAGGCGGTCAGCACACGTGAGCCGCCGACTGGCAGGTCCCACAACTGTTCACGGGGGCGGCCCGTGTGCTCCCAGGCGGTCAGCAGCCGGCGCATCGGCTCCATCACCGGCTCGGACGAGAGCACGAAGGTGGCCCAGTGCATCGGTGCCATGTTTCGGGCGCCGAGGTCCTCGAACGCCTGGACCGCCTCCTCCGGATCGGTGTGCACCGAGCTGAGCCACCAGCGCGGCGCGTACGCGCCGATCGGCAGCATCGCCAGGTCGATGTCCGGGTGGCGGCGGCCGATCTCCTTGAACCAGTGGCCGTAGCCGGTGTCACCCGAGAAGTACACCTGGCGGCCGCGCTGGTCGGTGAGGATCCAGCCGCCCCAGAGCGAGCGGCAGGTGTCCGTGAGCGTGCGCTTGGACCAGTGGTGCGCGGGCACGAACTCGAACCGGACCGACCCGACCCCGCTGCCGGCGGGCAGTTCCGCCGTCTCCCACCAGTCGAGTTCGGTGACGCGGGTGAAGCGCCTGCGCCGGAACCAGCCGCCGAGACCCGCCGGCACGAACATCGGGGTGCGCCTCGGCAGCCGGGCGATGGTGGGCGCGTCCAGGTGGTCGTAGTGGTTGTGGCTGATGACGACGGCGTCGACGGGCGGCAGGTCCTCCCAGCGAACGCCCACGGGAGTGAGCCTGGCCGGGGTGCCGAGGATCCTGCGGGACCAGACGGGGTCCGTGAGCACCGTGAGCTCACCGATCGCGACGACCCAGCTCGCGTGGCCCGCCCACGTGACGGCGACGGTGCCCGGCTCGGCCTCCGGCAGGGCGCCGGGGGCGAAGGGCAGCTGGGGAATGTCCTTGAGTCCGGCCGCCGCCGGCCGCAGCGCGCCCTCCCTCGCCAGCCGCGCCATGGCCCGTACCCCGGGCAGCGGCGCGGTGAGCCGGTCGGCGAAGGACCGCGGCCACCTCCGGACGAGCCCCAGCGGCCGCAGCCCGGTCACGGCCGCCGTTCCGGGCCCGGCCTCGTAGTTCACGGTCCGGGGCCCCGGACCGCCCGCCGGCCCGTGCCGCGACTCCGGCCGGGCGGCCGCGCCCGTCGCATCGTACGGGCCGCCCCCCGGAGCGGCGCGATCCGCGGGCGCCGGCTGGTGGACGCCGGCCCCGCCGCTCCCGCCTCCCGCACGCGCCTCCGCGTCGGCCGGGAACGGACCGCCCGGACCCCGCGCGCCGGACGCCCCGTCCCCGCGCGCCTCCGCGTCGGCCGGGAGCGGGCCGCGCTGATCCGCTCCGGCCGGCGCGTCGTGCTTCGCGCGGCTGCGGGCCGTCCCGGGCCGGTGGTCCGGGGCCAGGGAGGGGGCGGTTCCCGTGGTGCGGCGGGTGTGTGCCGCCGGGGAGGTGGGAGGCGGCTGCTCCGTCTGTTCCGTCATCTGCGGCTCCGTTCATCGCGGGTGGGGGCTCGCGGGTCGCGGTCCCCGGGGCTGCGTCAGCGCAGTTCCCGGAAGGCCGATCCGAGGGACTTCAGCGACTTGGCGACATGCGGCAGTGCGAGGGGGTCGTCGGACTCGAGCGCTTCGAGGCGTTCCTCCGGGCTCGTGCCCAGGAAGGGGCTGGTGTCGACACGGGCGCGCAGTGCGCCGAGTTCGTCGCCGAAGCGGTGACCGCCGGGGACCGGTGTGTGCAGGCGTTCGCTGAGGTAGTCCTCCAGCTCCATCGAGTCGGTGACCCCCAGACCGGCGAGCCGGGCTCGCAACGGGCCCAGGTCCGCGTAGAGATGGCGGCCCGCCTGGGGCGGCCCGGCGAGGGCACCGGAGGTGAGAACCAGATGGTGGACCGCGTCGGCCACGGCGGCGTGCAGGGTGTTCGCGCGGTCGCGCCGGGCGGTGACCGGACCGGGCTCCTCCAGCGCGTGCGCCGCGGCCGCCGCCACCGGACCGGCGACGAAACCCCCGAGGGCCGTGAGGATGTCGAGCACCCGTGCCCGCCGCCCGGCGGCGGGCCCCGTCGTCGGGAACCGGGCCACGGCGACGGGCCACGCGGCCGGCAGCAGGGCACCCGACAGATCGCTGATGACGGTGACGTCGTCCGGGCACATCTCGGCGGGGCTGAGCAGGGGGCGGTCGAGCGGCTCGTGCACCGTGTCGCGCCACGTCTCGTCGCTGATGATGTGCAGCCCTTCGTCGACTGCCGCCTCGCAGGCCTCGCGGACGAGTTCGGGCGGGGCGACGGTGGCGGTGGGGTCGTCCGCGACGGACAGCAGCATCACATGCGGACTGCCCCCCTCCGCCCGGATCCTCCGCACGGTCTCCAGCAGGGCGTACGGATCGGGCACTCCGCCGCTCTCCGCGGAGGTGGGCACGTGGAACGCGGGCCGGCCGAGCAGCCGGGCCTGCGGTGTCCACCACGCGGGGCAGGGCCGCGGCATGAGGACGTCGCCGCCGTGGGCGGCGAGCAGTGCGAGCAGCAGCGGCTGCGCACCGGGCGCGGCGGCGATGTCCTCGGGACGGCTGCGCAGTCCGCGCCGCCACCAGTAGCCGGCGGCGGCCTCGCGCAGGATCGGCCCCCCGCCCGGCGGTTCGGGGAAGGTACGTCCGGCGGCGGACGCGAGCACGCCCGCGAGTTCGGGCAGCACGGGCAGGCCGGGGTCCGGTGCGGGCGGCCCGTAGCGGACCGGGCCGCGGCCTTCCGGATCGGTCCGCCGCATGCGCCCACCTCCCGTCGCCAGGGCCCGGGATTCGGCTGCCCGGCCACGAGCCCTTTATACGGAGGTTCGGGCCCGCCCGCCGCTCCGGGCGGGCCGTTCGGCAGTCCCCGGTCCCCGGGCTCAGGGCCGTCCGGGACCACGGTCGCAGGCGTCGCCGATGCGCGGCCCGCTCACCGCGGGGTCACGGAACGGCGGACGAGTGCGCCGAACACGGGGAACGGCGGGCGGGCCGACGGGGGCCGAGTCGTCACGGCACTCCTCCGAAGTGCGGCGGGGGCGGTACGGAGGCCCGCGGCACGACGCGACGGCGGCCGCTCCGGGGGCGCAGCCGCGGGAGGGGCGGGGGCACGGGAGGGACGGGGGCACGGGAGGGACGGGGGCACGGGAGGGACGGGGGCACGGGAGGAACCGCCGGCGTGCCGCAGGGACGGGGAGGACCCGGACGAGGATTCCCTTACGGCCGGGGCCGGTCGGCACGGTCCGGGCGCCGACCGCGATCGGCTCCGGCCGGAAGGGCGGGCGCCACCGCGCCGGTCCGGTCCGCCGTGCCCGCGTGCCGGGCGTAGCCGTGTGCCGGACGTGGCCGCGTTCCGGGCGTGGGCCGCGTCCCGAACGCAGCCGTGTGCCGAGCGTGGCCGCGTCCCGGGGCGCAGCCGTGTGCCACGTGACCGCCGTGATCGCGTCCCGGGTCACCGGTTGGCGGAACCGGCGTCACGGACGGCGCCCCAGCAGGCAGAGCAGCTCCGTCTGCCGGTCCGCGCCCTCCGGCGGTTCCACGGCAGGGGCGAACAGGCCGCTCCCGGACAGTTCGGCGGCGTACGGCGCGACTTCCTCCGCGGCGAAGCCGACCAGCGCGTCCGGGAGGGTGTCGTCGGCCCCGATGGCCCGCGAGAGGTCCCACGCGTGCACGATCACGTCGGCCGTCATCTGCGAGCAGTAGGCGGCGACCGTGGTGTCGCCGTACGACAGACCGACGCCCCGGTCCAGGGCTCCCGGCGCACGGAACGCGGCCTTGGCCGCGGAGGCGGCCCGGTCCCAGGTGACGGCGGGATGCCCGCCGAGCACGTCGCCGTCGTAGGCGGCGCCGACGTCCGAGACCGAACGGCCCTCGCCCACCAGGGGCGGTACCCACAACTGCTCGGCGGTCACATGGTTGACGAGGTCCCGCACGGACCAGCCGGTGCAGGGCGTCGGCGCGTCCCACTGCTCCGGGCGGACGGCGTGCACCCGGTCGGTGAAGAGCGCGAGGGCCTCGGCGTGCCGGTCCAGCAGGCGGGTGTCCATGGGGACCACTGTGCTCCGGCGGCCCGGCGCCCGCGAACGCTCACGGCGCTGCCGGGCCACGCCGGCCGTCACCTGGACCCCGGGGAGCGCCGCGGCGGCAACGCCCCCGCGGCCCCGGTGCGGTACTCACGCCGCCCACCGACCGTCCTGCGCGGGCGCGGGCGGCACGGACACCCCACCCCACCCGTCCTGCTCGGCGCGGGCGCCGTGCACACCCCACCCGTCCTGCTCGGCGCGGGCGCCGTGCACACGCCACCCCACCGGCCCTGCGCGGCACGGGTGGCATGTGCAGGGGGTCCGCTTGGATCGCCAGGACTCGGGGTACCCGCGTTCCATGCCGGCCTTCCACCGAGACGGAGCGCCGCGGTCCGCCGCGCAGTCGCTCCCCCAGTCCTTCACGCGTGCCGTGTCCCGCATCGTGTCCTTCCCCGAGGGACAGCCGCGGCGGACGCCGCGCGCCCGGCGGGTCGCCTCGACCCTCACCGGGTGGGACCGGGGGGTCCTCCAGGCGGTTGCGGCCCGCCACTGGCCGGGGGCCGACCCCGTGCTGCCGAGGCTCAGCAGGGCCGCCGACCACGGGCTCCTGTGGTTCGGCACGGCCGCCGGGATGGCCGTATTCGGACGCGGCGCACGGTCGCGGCGGGCCGCTGTGCGCGGCGTGGCCTCGCTGGCGCTCGCCTCCGCGACGATCAACACGGTGGCCAAGCGGTCGGTGCGCAGGTCGCGTCCGCTGCTCGACACCGTGCCGCTCGTCAGGCAGCTGAAACGGCAGCCGTTCACCACGTCCTTCCCTTCCGGGCACTCGGCGTCGGCGGCCGCGTTCGCCGCGGGCGTGGCGATGGAGTCGAAGGGCTGGGGTGCCGTCGTGGCGCCGGTCGCGGCCGCGGTCGCCCTGTCCCGCGTCTACACCGGGGTCCACTACCCGAGCGACGTCCTCGTCGGGGCCGCGCTCGGGGTCGGAGCGGCGTTCGCGGTGCGCGGGCTGGTGCCGACCCGGGACCAACTGCCGCCGCCGGGACGGCCGCACACCCCGGCGCCCCCGCTGCCGGCCGGGAAGGACCTCGTCGTGGTCGCCAACCGCTCCTCCGGCTCCGCGACCGGTCCGCTGGGCGCCCTGGCCGCCGGGGACGACGCCACGGCCCTGGTCCGCGACGCGCTCCCGCTGGCGCGGATCGTCGAGTGCGCTCCGGAGGAGATCGAGAGCGCCCTGGAGGAGGCTGCCAGGAGCGGCTGCCGGGCGCTCGGCGTGCTGGGGGGTGACGGCACGGTGAACCGCGCCGCGAGCACCGCGGCCCGGCACGGGCTGCCGCTCGCCGTGTTCCCCGGAGGGACCCTCAACCACTTCGCGTACGACCTCGGTCTGGAGACCGTGCACGACACGTGCGAGGCACTGACCTCGGGTGATGCCGTGCGCGTCGACCTGGGGCGGTTCACCCCGGGACCCGACGGCGCGCGCGAGGGCCACTTCGTCAACACCTTCTCCCTCGGCGTGTACCCGGAGATGGTGCGCATCCGGGAGCGGTGGTCGCCGCGGATCGGCGGCTGGCCCGCCGGTGTGCTGGCCGCCCTGCGGACCCTGCGCGGCGAGCACCCGCTGGAGGCGGAGATCGCCGGGCGCAGAAGGCCGCTGTGGCTGCTGTTCGCCGGGAACGGGAGCTACCAGCGTGTCGGCCCGACGCCGGGGCGCCGCTACGACCTGGCCGACGGGCTGCTCGACGTCCGGGCGGTGCACGGCGGCCGCTTCCCGGGCGTGCGGCTGCTGGCGGCGGCGCTCGCGGGTCCGCTGAGCCGGTCCCCGTTCCACGCGGCCGGCCGGCTGCGGAAGCTGCGCATCTCCGGCCTGGCGCCGGGCTCGCTGCTCGCGTACGACGGCGAGATCGCCGGGGCGCCGACGGACCTGACGGTGGACAAGCTGACGGAGGCACTGGTCGTCTACCGTCCCTCGCCGGCCTCACCGCTGCTCTGATCGGATCCCGGCCAGGGTCCGCACTTCCGCACCGACGGCTCCCGGGGCGTCGGGGGCCCGGCGCGGGCGACCAGGCGCGGGCGACGGCCCGGCTCGTCCGGGTCGGGTCCGCCGCGGCCTCCGAGCCCGCCGCGCTCCCTGCCGTATCCACATAGCAAGACACAGGTCTCATCATCCGGATGAGCGGCGTACGGTGGCCGTACCACGTCTCGAGAGGGGTACGGCCGCATGCCGAAGGAGACCGCCGTCTACACCCACGGCCACCACGAGTCGGTGCTGCGCTCGCACCGCTGGCGCACGGCGGCGAACTCGGCCGCGTACCTCGTGCCCCAACTGCGGCGCGGTGCCGACGTACTGGACGTCGGGTGCGGTCCCGGCACGATCACGGCCGATCTGGCGGCCCTGGTCGCCCCCGGGACGGTCACGGCGGTCGACGCCGCGCCGGACGTCCTGGAGCGGGCGCGCGAGGAGGCGCGGGCACGCGGGCTGGACGGCATCCGCTTCGCGGTCGCCGACGTCCACGCACTGGACTTCCCCGACCACTCCTTCGACGTCGTCCACGCCCACCAGGTGCTGCAGCACGTGGGCGACCCGGTGGCGGCGCTCCGGGAGATGCGGCGGGTGTGCAGGCCGGGCGGCGTCGTCGCCGTCCGCGACAGCGACTACGGCGCCTTCGCCTGGTTTCCCGAAGTCCCGGCGCTGGACACCTGGCTGGAGCTGTACCGCCGGGTGGCCCGGGCCAACGGCGGGGAACCGGATGCCGGCCGCAGGCTGTACTCGTGGGCGCGCGCCGCAGGCTTCACCGACGTCACGGCGACGGCATCGGCCTGGTGCTTCGCCACCCCGGAGGAACGCGCGTGGTGGAGCGGCCTGTGGGCGGACCGTACGACGGCCTCGGCCTATGCGGCGCTCGCCGTCGAGGGCGGCCACGCCCGCCCGGACGAACTCCACGGCATCGCCGCGGCCTGGCGCGCGTGGGGCCGCGCGGACGACGGCTGGTTCATGGTCCCGCACGGCGAACTGATCTGCCGGGCACCCTGAGGCAGGATCGGCAGCGGCCCGCCACGGCCGATCGGCGGCAGCGCGCAGGGCTCCGGCGTCCCGTCGCGCTCGGCGGGGAACCGGCTCCGCACCGCCGGCGCAGTACCGCCGGCCTCCGCCGAGGCGGGCGACCGTGACGCCGGAGCCCTGCGGAGTGCCTGCCCAGGGGTGGGATCGCTGGCCCCCCGCGGGCCGGACGGCCGGGGGCATCCCGGACCCGCAGTCCCTGCTGCACCACCTCGCGCACGGCCCGTGCCCCGCCCGTCACCCCACCCCGCCGTGCCCCCGCCTCCTCGATCGCCGTACGAGCCTCGCGCGGCAGCCGTGCCCCTCGGCCGTGCACCTGGCCGCTGCCGGGCCGCGGGAACCGATCTCGTCGTCCACCGGCCCCAACTACCCTCGCCGGTATGGAGATCCTCGGAACCACGCTGCGTATCTGCGTCGACGACCTGGAGGCCGCGGCCGGCTTCTACGAACGCCTCACGGGCACGCCTGCGCTCCGCTTCGAGCGCGGCGGGGTGTCGGTTGCGGCGGTGGGCTGCTTCCTGCTGATGAGCGGTCCCGAGTCGGAGCTGGAGATCCTCCGCAAGGTGTCCGCGACCATCGCGGTCGAGGACGTGGACACGGCGTACGCGACGCTCACCGGCGTCGGCGCCAAGGTGGTGGCCGGCCCGGTGCCGACACCGGTGGGCCGCAATCTCATCGCGGTCCACCCGGACGGGTCGGTGTTCGAGTACGCCGATCGGAAGTCCGCCGCCGACGAGACCGGCGCGCCGGGCCACTGAGTTCCTGCCGGGCCGGCGGGCGAGGTACGGAAGCACCGGCCCCGCCCGTCGGACCGGTCCGCACCGCGGGTGACGAATCGGCCGTCCTGGGGCCGCCACGAACTCCCCGCCGCCGCGCCCGGGGCTCAGCCCTCCGGGCGCGGCGGCATCCGGAAGTCGTAGCGCGCCGACGGTGGTTCGCCTGTGAGCCGGAGCACGACCTCGCCGAGGGCATCTCCTCCTCGCGCCGGACCGCCGCCTCGAAGCCCTTGTCGAGGACGGCCAGTCCGGCCTCGGGCGGCCAACCGGCCCCGCTCACACGGGGGACGACGAGAGCCGGTCCAGTACCGAGCGGGCGCCGGCCGTGCGACCGGGGTCCGGCGGGACCTGTCACCACGCCGGCCGGTGGCGCCGCAGCCGTCGAGACGCTGCGCGCACGCGGGCGTTGCGACGCTGCCCCGTCCCCGCCGGACGCCGCAGCCGTGGCGCGGCGGTACGACCGCACCGTCCGGCGGTGGCGCCGAGCCCCGCACGACGCCCTGCTCTCAGGGCACCCGGCGAACCGGAGGCGGCCGGGCACGGTTGCGGGCGCGGCGGGTGCCGACCGGGTCGGAGGACGTCGATCACGACGGTTCCGGGCGCGGCCGTCCCGGACGACCGGACCCCTCGCCGATCCGGTGCTGAGCGAGCAGGCAGCCATGTCCGTTCCGCGCAGGAGCGGCTTCGGGGCCGTGTACAAGCGCCCGGCATATTGTCCGGATGCATCACTCGATTGGCTGGTTTAGGGTGAAAAAGCTTGTGCTCGTGAGCGAGTCGCGCCCCGCAGTGGCACCGCGGCGCGAACCGTGTGCCCGGCGGCATCCGCCCGGGACAGTCGCCGCCGGGTGCCCGGCGGCCCACCGGGTCGATCCGGTCCGGGCCACCGGTCGGAAGGACGGGTCCTCCCGAGCGGGCGGACCCCTGAGCGGCCCGAGCACAGTCCCCCGCAACCGATCACGGAGGTACCGCATGTCATGGCCGATACGCACCCGCACGGGCGGCAACCACACAGGTCCGGGCCGTCCCGTCCCTGATCCTGCGGTGCTCGCCGACGCGGCTCGTGCCCGTACGGCCGTCCGTGCCCGTACCGCGGCCCGTGCCCGGGCGCGGGCCGCGGGCGCCCTGGCCGTGGTGGCCCTCGCCGCGCCGGTGGTGTCGGCCGCACCCGCCGCGGCGGCGCCTCCCCCACCGTGCCTGACCTCGGACCTCTCGCTGTCCTGGGCTCCGGGCGGCACGGCCGTCTCGGGCGGCACGGAGCCCGGCAGCAGCCGGACCGCCGTCGTCGCCCTGCGGAACGCGGGGGAAGCCACCTGTCTGCTGGACGGGTTCCCGAAGGTGACGCTCGCCCAGGGAGCCACGACGGAGAACCTCGTGGACCAGCGGTCGGTGTCGCACTCGGCCGTCACGCTCGCCCCCGGGGCGAGCGCCCGGTTCACCCTCACGTTCAGGCAGGGGCAGTCCGGCGAGGACGGGGTGATCGAGCCGGTCACCGCGATCGTGACGCCGCCGAACAACACTGCGTCCACGCACCTGCGCTGGCGCTGGGGTCCGGTGGCCGAGCAGGAGTCGGCCGATCCGCCGCGCAACTTCGTGGGTCCCGTGGTGGCCGCCTGAGTCCCCCTCAGCCCCTGAACCCCCGTCACCACGGGGGTACGGGGGCTCAGGTCCGCCCTGCGCGCCCGCCCGCCGCGCTCCGGCACCGCCGCGGCCCACGCCGCTCGCCGTGCGGCGCCGGCGGGCGGGCGCCGGCGGGCGGGCGCCGGCCGCGGTCAGTCCGCGCTGTCGGCGCCGGTGACCGCTCCTGGCAGGCGGAGTTCCATCCCGGCGGTGATCGCCCAGCGCTCGTGGTCGCGCCAGGCACCGTCGATGAACAGGAAGTCCGGGGAGAAGCCCTCCAGCCGGAAGCCCAGCCGTCGCACCAGGGCGATGGATGCCTGGTTGCGGGGCTGGATGTTGGCTTCGAGCCGATGCAGTCCCAGCGGCCCGAAGGCATGGCGGACGACGAGCCCGAGACCCTCCGTCATCAGTCCCCGGCCCGTGGCGTGGGCGAACGCCCCGTAACCGAGTGCACCGCTGAGGAAGGCGCCCTCGACGATGTTGTTGATGTTGATGAATCCGGCGATCCGGCCGTCCGCGCGATCGCAGACGAGGTAGCCGGCCCTGGTCGGGTCATCGAGGAGCCTGCGCGCGTAGGCGAGGTAGTCGTCCTCGGTCAGGGGCGGGAAGAGCCAGGGCCGGTGGAGCCGGGTGCTCTCCCCGGCGAGTGCCGTGTACTGCGTCGCGTCGTCGAGGCGGTAGTGGCGTATGAACGTCCTCGGGCCCACCTCGACCGCCGCGGGAGCGTCGGAGGCCGCGGAACCGCCGGGGACCTCGAGTCCCGAGAGGGCCTGGGGGCCTGCCGTGACCCCGGGGCCGGAAGCGGTGGTGGTGTCGCGTGGGTCCGGAGGGGAACTTGGTGCCGGGGACATGACGCCAGGCTAGCGCCGGTCATTTCTGCGGCGGCAGGAGAGGTAGGCACCACAGAGACCGCCGACGACCCATGTTCCCAGCAGGGCGAGGTACAGCGGGATCGTGACCACGGGGATCAGCAGCCTGATCTCGACCTTCTGTGTGTTCTCGAAGATGAAGACCAGGGTGAGGCCCGCGACCACCAGGGCGGCGATCCTTCCGGGGGTGAGTCTGCCGCGAAGGCCCTCACCGCCGTGCCCGCCGCCCCTGCTGCCCCTGGTCCCGGTCGTCGCGTCCTTCCGGCTCATGGGACCAGGATGGACGGATCCCGGTCCCGTGGGGCGCACGGAGTGGGCCGTACGGGTGAACGGTCGGCACGCGGGCAGGGTCGTCAGTGGTGGGGCACCGGCAGGGGCCGCTCTTCGAACCGCTCGCCCCCCGCCGCACCCTCCGGTTCCGGGCGCCGGATCAGCGGGGCGGTGACCGCGCCGACGGCGAGGAGGGCGAGGGCGACGAGCACGACGCTTCGACAACCCGCCTCCGTGACCCCGTTCGCTGGCTTCCCGCGGTGATCGCGGCGGAGGCGAGGGCAGACGCCGAGCCAGTCCCCGATCGCGAAGCAGGCGCCGTCACGGCCGGAGAGGAAGCCGGGCCGGTCCTCGGGAGTGCTGGTGACGGCGAGACCGTCGAGGCCGGTGAGCATGAGACCGCCGCACGTCACCCCGAGCGCGGCCATCAGGAAGAGCGGCCATCAGGAAGAACAGAGTCCTGGAGAGGGCCGCGGCGGCCGTCGTGGCGCCGTCGATGACGTCCGGGAGGGGCGGGACCGAGCATCGCGGCGTCGATCCGGTGGCCGAGCACGGCCGGCACCGTGGCCGCCGGGGTGGCGCGGCGGCCCGCCGGCCGAGTCGGGCCCGGATCGCGTCCGGCCGGGCGTGGATGACATGTCGGCCCCTCTGCCTTGAACGCCGGTGTTCGAGATCCACCGATGTGTTCACCGAGGCCACGGCTGCCGGTTCCGGGCCGCCCGAACGAGGCCCCGGCAGAGGTTGTCTGACAAGTACGGAACAGGTACGGATACCACCGGAACGGGTTTGGATTCCATGCGCGTAGCACGCCGAGGCCCGCTGACTGTGAACTACGGTGGGCGGCAGCATGCGAGGTGTGCCACGACCACGGCACACCAGGCGAAACCGGGCCGGTCCGGCGGCACCCGCCGGACGGCACCCGTCATGGACCGGGCGGCGACGGGACACGCAGCCCGGGTGTGCAGCCTGACAAGTGAGCCGAGGAGGGGCCGTGGCAGTCAGCGGACAGCAGCGGAGGCCGGTCGTCGTCCTGTACGAGCGGATCGCGGACGCCATCCACGAGGGAACCTACCCGCCGGGGTGCACCCTGCCGTCCGAGCCGCGGCTCGCCGCCGAACTGGGCGTCAGCCGGCCCGCCCTGCGCGAGGCCCTCCTGCTCCTCCAGGAGGACGGCCTGCTGACGGTACGGCGCGGAGTGGGCAGGACGGTCAACGACAGCCCGCCGCGCCGCGGCTTCGAGCACGTCCGGCCGCTGGAGGAGCAGCTCTCGGCGGGCACGTCGCCCCTGCGGGTCAGGGCGCTGCTGCGCACGGTCGAGGAGCCGACCGACTTCACCACCCAGCACCTGCTCGCCCCCGCCCGGGCCGAGCTGCGGTTCTGGGAGTCGCTGCTGTCGGGCGAGGGCAGTGCGGCGGCGCTCAGTCAGGAGTGGGCGGCGGCCGACGACGTCCTGGAGCGGGCGCATCCGGCGTTCGCGCAGGCCCTCGACACCGCGGGGGACGACACCGGAACGTCGATGCTCGCGGTGCTGACCGGGGCCTCCCGGGGAGTGCCGCTGACCGCGCACTCGGGCGTCACCGCGACGCTCCTCGGCCGACGCCGGGGGGCTCAGCTGAACCGCCCGGCCGACACTCCCGCCGTACTGGTCACCCAGGTCGTACGGTCCGCCGACGTCCCGATCCTGGCCGCCAAGCACATGCTGCCGACGGGCGCCCCGGCGCTCCCGGTCCTCCAGTCGAACTGACGGCGGCCGGCCGGCCACCATGGCCCCCGGCTTCCCGGGCCGCCCACGACCGGCGGGGGGCCGCACGGCAGGCCGGACTTCCCCGACCCGGGCGGCGAGCGCGAGGCCGGACGGACGGGGCGACGAGCACGGGGTGCGGACGGACGGACGCGGCGGCGAGCACGGGGGGCGGACGCACCCGGCCGCGGCGTGGCGTACACTCCCGCTGCATGCACTTGTCTGACAACTCCGCCGCAGAGTCCCCCGCCGCCCCCGGCCCGGTCGCCGACTGGATCCGCCGCGCGCCCAAGGCCGTTCTCCACGACCACCTGGACGGCGGTCTGCGCCCCGCCACGATCATCGAGCTGGCCGAGGAGTGCGGCTACGGCGATCTCCCCACCGATGACCCCGACGCACTCGCCGTCTGGTTCCGCGACGCCGCGGACTCGGGTTCGCTGGAGCGCTACCTGGAGACCTTCGCCCACACCTGCGCGGTGATGCAGACCCGCGACGCCCTCTTCCGGGTCGCCGCGGAGTGCGCCGAGGACCTGGCGGCGGACGGCGTCGTGTACGCCGAGGTGCGCTACGCCCCCGAGCAGCACCAGATGCGGGGACTGAGCCTCGACGAGGTCGTGGACGCCGTCAACGAGGGGCTCCGTGAGGGCGAGCGGCGGGCGGGCGGCCGTATCACCGTCCGGGCCCTGCTCACCGGCATGCGGCACACCCGGCGCTCGCTGGAGATAGCCGAGCTGACGGTCTCCCACCGGAACCGTGGTGTCGCCGGCTTCGACATAGCGGGCGGTGAGATCGGCAATCCGCCGGCGAACCACCTGGCTGCGTTCCAGCACCTGAAGCGGCACAACTGCCACTTCACCATCCACGCCGGCGAGGCCGTCGGCGCGGAGTCCATCCACGAGGCGGTCCAGGTCTGCGGTGCCGAGCGCATCGGCCACGGTGTGCGGATCACCGACGACATCCAGGTCCACGACGACGGCACGGCGACGCTCGGCCACCTCGCCGCCTACGTCCGCGACAACCGGATCGCGCTGGAGGTCTGCCCGACGTCGAATCTGCAGACAGGTGCCGCGAAGGACTACGCGACGCATCCCATCGACCTGCTGCGCCGTCTGGGCTTCCGGGTGACGCTGAACACCGACAACCGTCTGGTCTCCGGCACCACCATGAGCCGCGAGTTCCAGCACATGGCCGACGCCTTCGGCTACGGTCCCGAGGTCTTCGAGCGGTTCACCGTCGCTGCCGTCGAGTCCGCCTTCCTGCCCCTCCCCGAGCGTCGCCGCATCATCGACGAGGTGATCCGGCCGGGTTACTCGGCACTCGGCCGACCGTGACGCGCCCTCGGTGCGCCCCCGGTCCGGGCGGTGTCCGCGCGTCCGTCACGGCGGCCGCGCGGACACCGGGCGTGCCGCTACCCCGGTTCCGGCGCGGCCGCCTCCGGCGTCAGCGCAGCGCCGGAACCTCCAGGGTCAGCGTCCCCGCGTCGGCGTCGAGTACGGCCGGCAAGCCGAGGGGCACGGTGAGGTTGCCCGGGCAGTGCCCGAAACCCAGCTCCTCGACGACGGGTACACCGAGTCCGGACAGCCGGTCCAGCAGGACCGCCCGGACCTCCTCGTAGGGCCCGCAGTCCTCCCAGGAACCGAGGGCGACACCCGCCACCGCGTCCAGCCAGCCGGAGCGCAGCAGCTGGGTGAGGACCCGGTCCAGGCGATACGCCTCCTCCCCCACGTCCTCGATCAGCAGCAGACCGCCGCGTGCCGAGGGCCGTGCGTGCGGGGTGCCGAGATCGGCTGCCAGCAGACTGACGCAGCCACCGAGGGTGATGCCGCCCGCGCGCCCCGGGACGAGCGCACCGCCGCCCTTGCCCGGTCCGAGGGTCATCACCGACTCGGGCTCGAACAGCGTGGCGCGCAGCGACTCCTGGCTGGCGGTGTCCTTGAGGAAGTTCGCCGTGGCCGGCATGGGGCCGTGCAGGGTGGACAGCCCGGCACGGACCGCGAAGGCCTCGTGGAGGGCGGTCACGTCGCTGTAGCCGACGAAGACCTTCGGCGCGGCCGCGCGTATCGCGGCCCAGTCGACGAGGTCCACCATGCGCTGTGCGCCGTAGCCGCCGCGAGCGCAGACAACGGCCGAGACCGCCGGATCGCACCAGGCCTGCTCCAGGTCCCGGGCTCGGTCCTCGTCCCTGCCCGCGAGATGTCCGAGATCCCGGCTCCCGTCGAGGACATGGGGCATGACGACCGGGTCCAGGTCCCAGGCGCGCAGGATGTCCAGGCCGGCTTCGAGAGAGTCCGCAGGGACGGGACCGCTGGTGGCGACGACGGCGACCCGGGCCCCGGGGGTGAGGCGAGGGGGCCGGATGAGGGCGGTCGGGCCCGCCGTGCCGGAGTGCTGGTGCATGACGTTCACTTCTTCAGTTCGAGCGGGGGGACGTCGGTGCGCCGGATGCCGAAGGTCTGGGCGTACAGCGAGAGTTCGGCCTCCAGAGCACGGATCATGGTCTCCGCGCGGCGGAAGCCATGGCTCTCTCCTTCGAAGGCGATGTAGGCGTGCGGTATCCCGCGCCCCGCCGTCTGGGCGAGGAAGCGCTCGCTCTGGACGGGCGGGCAGATCGGGTCGTCCAGCCCCTGGAGCAGCAGGAAGGGCACGGAGATCCGGTCGACGTGCTCGATCGGCGACCGCTCCCGGTAGCGACCGGGGACCTCGCTGAGCGGACCGACCAGGGACTCCAGGTACCGCGACTCGAAGTCGTGGGTCTCGTCGGTGGCCCAGCCCATCAGATCCAGGATCGGATAGATGATCGTGCCGCAGGCGTACACGTCCGTGCTGGTGAGCGATGCCGCGGTGGTCCAGCCTCCGGCGCTGCCTCCGCGGATGGCGAGCCGGGCCGGGTCTGCGGTGCCCTCCGAGGCGAGGGTCTCGGCGACCGCGGCGCAGTCCTCCACGTCGACGACGCCCCACTGCTCGCGCAGCCGGTTGCGGTACTCACGGCCGTATCCGGTGGAGCCGCCGTAGTTGACCTCGGCGACGCCGATGCCGCGCGAGGTGAAGTAGGCGACCTCCAGGTCGAGGACGAGCGGCGCGTGTCCGGTCGGTCCACCGTGTGCCCAGACCACGAACGGGGGCAGTTCATCGTCGGGGGCGACCCGGTCCGGGTTGTGGGGCGGGTAGATGTGCGCGTGGATCTCGCGGTTGTCCGGCCCGGTGAAGGTGCGGATCTGGGGTTCGGGGTAGTAGGCGGGGTCCACGGCGTCGGCGTGGGCCGCGCCGATGACACGGGTCCGGCCGGTACGGGTGTCGAGTTCCACGACCTCGTAGCCGGTGCGGGGGCTGGCCGCCACGCCGACGACCCTGGTGCCGTGCGCCGCGAGCGTCGGGGCCCACTCCGTCCAGGGTCCCGCCGCGTCGACCAGTTCACCGCTCTCCGGGTCGAGTATTCCGAGGGCCGTGGACCCCTTGCCGTGGACGACCGCGATCAGTCCGCTGTCGAGCGGCTGGAACCACTGCAGGCCGATCTTCCACAGCGGGCCGCCGAACTCCTCGCCCCGGCCCTCGCACAGCCCAGTCGCGGTGGGCTCGGCGCAGGTGAGGGCGTCCGGCCGGATACGGCGCAGCTCCCACCAGTTGCCCGGGTCGGAGACGAGGAGCAGCGAACCGTCCGGGGCCCAGTCGACCTGGGCGACCGACTCGTCGGGGCCACCGGCGACGCAGCGCACCGCGGTGAACGGTCCCGTGCCGGAGACCTCCCCGACCATGGCCTCGGTGCCGTCCCACGGCATGCGCGGATGGTCCCAGGCGAGCCACGCGACCCGGCTCCCGTCCGGGGACAGCCGGGGGCCGGTCACGAACCGGTGCCGGTCGTCGGTCAGTTCTCGCACGCCGGCACGGTCCTCGGCCGCGGAACCGTCCAGCGGCACGGCCGCGAGGACGCGCCGCACGTCGGTGGGGGCGTCGCCGGTGAACTCCTCCAGCACGCACCAGACCTCGCCCCGGTCCAGCAGTACCACCGGGTCGACCCAGCGCAGTCCGCCTCCGGTCCCGGACACCGGGGTGAGCGGCCGCGGCTCACCACCGCCATCCGGTTCGAACACGTACATCCGCTGGTCCGGGTGGTGGACGAAGACGACGAGCGGACCGTCGCCGGGCCGGGCGGCGGCGGCCCAGGGCCGGCCGCCGTACTCGATGACCCGGCTGCGCACGTTCCACGGGGCGGACAGGACGGACTCCTCGGTGCCGCCCGCTCTGCGGCGCATCAGTGCTCGGCGCCCGCCCTCGGCGGGGCGCGGCGCGGTCCACCACACCTCCTCCCCGACGACGCCGACGAATTCGGGACGGCCGTCGTGCGTGGCCGCGAGCGCGGCGTCGATCGGTGACGGCCAGGTGCCGTAGGCCCCCGTGGGTACCATGCCAACTCCCCCTATGCGGACTTCAGATAGTGGTCGAGGACGCGGACGCCGAAGTGGAGGGCCTCGACGGGGACCCGTTCGTCGACTCCGTGGAACATCGCCGCGTAGTCGTAGCCCTCGGGCAGCTTCAGCGGTGAGAAGCCGTAGCCGGTGATGCCGAGGCGCGAGAACTGCTTGGCGTCGGTCCCGCCGGACATGCAGAACGGGACGACGTGCCCCTCGGGGTCGAAGCACTCGATCGCCGCACGCAGCTTGGCGAAGGTCGGGGAGTCGACGGGCGCCTGCAGGGCGACCTCCCGGTGGTGGAACTCCCAGTCGACGTCGGGCCCGGTGAGCCGGTCGAGGGTCTCCCGGAACTCCTCCTCGCCACCGGGCACCATCCGCCCGTCGACGAAGGCGTTTGCGTGGCCGGGGATCACATTGACCTTGTAACCGGCGTCCAGCATCGTCGGGTTGCTGCTGTTGCGCACGACGGGTTCGACCAGCGCGGCGGCGCGGCCGAGCTTGGCCAGCAGGGCGTCCACGTCGAAGTCCGGCGCGTCGAGGTCGGCGGGGACGCCCTGCAGGGCCGCCAGCTCCGACAGGGCCGCGCGCACGGTCGGGGTGAGCCGGACCGGCCACTCGTACGCTCCGATCCTGCCGATCGCCGCGGCCAGCCGTGTGACGGCGTTGGAGCGGTTGACCTTGGATCCGTGGCCCGCCCTGCCGTGGGCGGTCAGCTTCAGCCAGGCGGTGCCGCGCTCACCGGCGCCGACCGGGTACAGCGCCATTCCGGGGCCGGCGTGGAAGGTGAAGGCCCCGGATTCGCTGATGCCTTCCGTGCAGCCGTCGAAGAGCCCGGCGTGCCGGTCGGCGAGGAAGCCGGCCCCGTCCTCCGCACTGGCCTCCTCGTCGGCCGTGTAGGCGATGACGATGTCCCGACGCGGCCGGATGCCCGCGCGGTGCCAGGCCCGCACGACGGACAGCACCATCGCGTCCATGTTCTTCATGTCGACCGCGCCGCGCCCCCAGACGACGCCGTCGTCTACCTCGCCGGAGAACGGGTGGATGCTCCAGTCGGCGGGCTCGGCCGGGACCACGTCGAGATGCCCGTGGACGAGGAGGGCGTCGGCGGAGGGGTCGGTGCCCTCGATCCTGGCGACCACGTTCGTACGGCCGGGAGTGCGCTCCAGCATGACGGGCTCCAGGCCGGCGGCGGCGAGCCGCTCCGCCACGTACTCCGCGGCGGGGCGCTCACGGCAGTCGCCGCCGCCGCGGTTGGTGGTGTCGATGCGGATGAGCTCGGACGTGAAGGTCACCACCTCGTCGAGGGCGGCTTCGTCGACGGGTGCGGCCGTTGTCATGTCGTGGGACCTGTCCCTGTGCGATGTGTCGGACGGTGCGGTGGGCTCGGTGGTCTGGGTGGGGCGGGGTGTCACGTCAGCCATACTGCTCCTCCACCGCGGCGGAGACGATCGTCGTGACGGCCTTGAACGCGCGAATGGCCTCGTACATGGTCTCGCTGGTGTAGACGGCGCGGCGCTCGCCGCTGCGGGCCGTGCCCGGCACGACGGTGGCGGCCGCGGCGAGGTGCTCCGCGTCGAACTCCAGCTCCACGGTGAACGGTCCGCCCCGGACCGGCTCGTGGCGGACTGCGAGGGCGGTGGCCTCCTTGGCGGCGGCTCGGATGTCGGCGGCCGTGCGCGTGGGCGTGCGGCACACCGCCGCGTACCGCGAGACATGGTCCTTGACCGCGACCTTGCGGGCCTCCGGGGCATATCCCAGGGCGTCCTCGCAGGTCAGGTCGTCGCCGGTGACGAGGATCACCGGGACCCCGTACTCCGCGACCACGTGCGCGTTGAGCAGGCCCTCGCTCGCCCGGGTGCCGTTCAGCCACACGCCTGTGATCGAGTTCGCCAGATAGGTGTGCGCGAGGACGCCCTCGGCTCCGGCGCCCGTGTGATAGCCGACGAAGGCGATGCCGTCCACGTCGCCGTGTTGCACGCCCTCCACCATGGACAGCGACTTGTGCCGCCCCGTCAGCAGTTCGGCACGGTCGTCCAGGCGCTCCAGCAGCAGGTTCCGCATGCTCCAGTGTGCTTCGTTGATGAGCACCTCATCGGCGCCGCCGTCGAGGAAGCCGAGCACCGCCGCGTTCACGTCCGAGGTGAAGAGGGACCGGCAGCGCTCCCACTGGGGCGTACCCGGCAGCACGTCGGCCGGCCACGTGACACCGGTGGCGCCCTCCATGTCGGCACTGATCAGGATCTTCATGCCAGGAACCGTACGCGGCCCCCGCCGCACCGACCACCCCTGTGGACAACTCCCGCCGGGTCAGACCGGCGACCTCACTCGTTCTGGCCTCCGACCAGCCCTTTCGCCCTCAGCCCGGTCGGCTCGGCCCGCGTCGTCGAACCTTCCCCGGGAGGGCACTCACCCGGCACCGCCGGGCACGAAGGACCGGCACCTGGGCACCCCCCGGTCCGGCGGCGCCGGCATCCGGTCGGGACGTTCGAACTCGATGACGGGGCACCCCAGTTCCCGCACCCGGCCGACGATCCCGCCGGGGTCCCCGACGCCCGTGCCGGGGAGGATCGCGGCGAGCCGGCGGACCAGACCGCCGGCGTCGGGGAGTTCGGTGCGCAGGGCGAACCCGGGCGCGACGCGCTCCCCGCCGGGCACGCCGCCGGAGCCGAACCGCCCGGCGTCCGCCGCCAGGACGAGCAGCCGCTCCGGCCCCGGGTCCGGGAGCGGGTACGCCCACCACACCACGTCGATCCGCTCCTCCCGGGGCCGGCCTCCGCCCGCGCCGAGCCGGGCGCGCCCAGCCGCCGGATAGAAGGCGGGCGTCCCGGTCGGGTCGCCGGGTGCGGTACGGCGACCGCCGCGGCCCTCCGGCCGGGACGGCGAGGACACAGGGGACCCCGAGGATCCCGGGGACGGCGAGGACACAGGGGCGCCGGCCGCCGCCAGGGCGCCGGTGACGGGCAGCAGGTCCGCGGCGGGCCGGCCGACGGCCGCCGCCTCGTCGTGGCCGAACAGCGCCCGCGCGTCCTCGGACCAGTGCGAGACATGGCCGGCGCCGTCGACGAGGACCACGGCCAGGCCCGCCGGGCCGACCGCCACCGACCGCCGCCGCAGGGCCGGCGGAACGCCACCGTCCATGACTGACAGGCTCCTTCCCGGACGCGGGATCCACGACAAGTGACTCAACAGTAGGCCCCTGCGAGCACGGCTCGCCGGTCATCGCGCGAATCGGCCGGGTACCGGCGCACAACGAGCCGGGACGGCGCGATCCGCACGTCCGCCCCAACCGGCCCCGCCCCGCCGGCGCGGGGCCCGGACCTGCGCCGTTTCCGGACGCGCGAGCGGTGCCGGGCCCCGAAGGACTGCTGACATCCCGCCACTTCCGGCCCCGGGCCCGAGCCGTCGGCTCGTGGAGCCCTTCGAGGGTCGACGCGGGAGTGCACACCGGGTCGCGCCGGGAGGGTCGGGTCCGCGGCGCTTCGGAGGACGCCCCGCCGGTGGCTGCCGCACCGACCGCGCCACGGCCGCCCCGGCCCGCCGGAGCAGGGTCCCGAAGCGCTTTCCGTGCCAACGCCCCCTCGGGCCGGAGGGAACCCCCACCACATCCGTGATACTAATACCGGTATAAATATTGGGCAGCTCGCGGCAGGGAGTCAGGCAGATGGTGGAGATCAAGACCGACACGGCACTGGACGCGATGAGAGAAGCCGGACGCGTCGTGGCCCGCGCGCTCGCGGCCGCCCGTGACGCGGCCGCCGTGGGTGTGCGTCTGCGCGAACTCGACGAAGCCGCCCGCGCCGTTCTCGGCGAGGCCGGTGCACGTTCCCCGTTCCTGGGCTACCAGCCCTCCTTCGCCCCGACCCCGTTCCCCGCCGTGATCTGCGCATCCGTCAACGACGTCGTCTCGCACGGCATCCCCGGCGAGCGCCGCCTGCGCGACGGCGACCTCGTCAGCATCGACTGCGGAGCCGAACTCGACGGCTGGACCGGTGACGCCGCGATCAGCTTCACCGTCGGCACCGCTCGCCCCGCCGACGTCGAACTCGTCGCCGCCACCCGGCACGCCCTGGACGCCGGCATCGCCGCCGCCACGGTCGGCCACCGGATCGGGGACATCTCCCACGCCATCAGCACGGTCGCCCGCAACGCCGGCTGCGGCATACCGGCCGGCTTCGGCGGCCACGGCATCGGCCGCCGGATGCACGAAGACCCCCACGTCCCCAACCACGGACGACCCGGCCGCGGCTTCCCCCTGCGCCACGGCCTCGCCCTCGCCATCGAACCCATGCTCACGGCCGGAGGACGCGACGCCTGCCGCACCGACCCCGACGGATGGACGCTGCGCACGATCGACGGCAGCCGAGCCGCCCACTTCGAACACACCGTCGCCGTCACCGAGGACGGCCCCCGCATCCTCACCCTGCCCTGACCCCGGACCCCTCACGCGCCCTCAGGATCGACTCCGGGCGTTCGAAGGAACGCCACGACGCCGCACCACGGCACGGCCGTTCCCCTCCGACGGCTCCGGCCGCAGTGGACCGGCCGACTCCGGTCAGGAGTACGGGTCCTCGTGCCCCAGCTGGAGTTCGCGCTCCGTGCGCCCCCCGGCCGCGACCCGTAGCACCGTCGCCACGGGGGGATAGCCGGCGGCGATGACGGTGTACTCGCCGGACGACAGGTCGACGAAGCGGAAGCTCCCCTCGGGGCCCGTGGTCAGCGTGTCGACGACGTTCCCCGCCGCGTCGAGCAGGGTCACCCGCGCGTCCTCCACGGGCCGCCCCCCGCCCGCGCGCACCGTGCCGCGCAGGACCGCGCCGCCGGCGAGTTCGATGTCCTGGCGGGTCTCCCGAGACGCCTGCACGCTCACGGGCAGCGCGGCCGGGCGGAAGGCCGGAGCGCTCGCCGCGACGGTGTACTCCCCCGCCACCAGTTCGCCGATCACATAGCCGCCCTCGCGGCCGCTGCGGGTGGACGCGACGACCTCACCGCGTACATCGGTCAATGTCACCGCGGCGTCGCGCACGGGGCTTCCGTCGGCGGTGACCACGCTTCCGGCCAGCCGGCCGGCGCCGCCGAGGACGACGTCCAGGTCGACCGGCCGCTCGCCGACGGTGACGGACACGGCCTGCGGCTGGTGCCCGCCGGCCGCGGCGATGAGGACGTACGAGCCGGATCCGGGGACGCTGAGGGCGTACCGTCCGTCCTCGCCGCTCGCCCCGCGTCCGATCTGCCGGCCCCGGACGTCGATGAGGGTGAGCGCGGCGCGGGGCACCGTGCTGCCGTCGTGGTGCTGGACCGTGCCGCAGACGGGTACTCCCGCGCTGGGGGCCGCCGGCGCGGGTGCCGGGGCGGAGGGCGCCGTGCGGGCGTGGGGCACGGACGTGGGTTCGGCGGCCGTGGGGGCGTTGTGGGTCACCAACGGTTTCTCCTTGAGGAAGAAGGCGAGGATCAGACCGAGGACGAGCACCGGCACGAGGTAGAGGAAGATCCGCGGCATCGCGTCGGCGTACGCCTGGATGTAGCCGTCCCTCAGGGCGGGCGGCATCGCGTGCACGAGCTGCGGGGTGACGGCCTCTGCCTCGGGCATGTCCTCGGGGGTCGTGGGGATGCGGCCGGCGAGGGCGTCGGCGAGCCGCTCGGCGAAGAGGGTGCCGAAGACGGCTGCGCCGACGCTGCCGCCGATCTGGCGGAAGTAGTTGCTGGCGCTGGTGGCGGTGCCGAGGTCGGCGGGCGGCACGGAGTTCTGCACCGCAAGCACCAGCACCGGCAGCACCAGGCCCACACCGATGCCGAGGACCGCCTGCCACACCGAGTACGTGAACCGGGAGGTGTCGGTGTCCAGCCCCGACAGCAGCCACATGCCGACGGCCGCGAGGGCGGTACCGGCCACCGGATGGGACTTGTAGTGACCGGTGCGGCTGATGAGGTGGCCCGACACGATCGAGGCGACGACGATGCCGCCCATCATGGGCAGCATCAGCAGCCCGGACTCGGTGGCCCCGGCACCGTCGACCATCTGCAGGAACGTGGGCAGATAGCCGGCCGCGGCGAAGAGGGCGACGCCGACCACGGCTCCCACGAGACCGGTGACGTTGAAGACCGAGTCGCGGAACAGCCGAAGGGGGATCACGGGTTCGGGCGCGTGGTGCTCGACGGCGAGGAAAAGCAGGGTCGTTCCGGCGGCACCCGCGGCCAGCGCGAGGACGACGCCTGAGTCCCAGGCGTACTCGGTGCCTCCCCAACTGGTCAACAGGACGAGACAGGTGGACGCCGCGGCCAGCAGCAGGGCACCGAGGACATCGAAACGGCCCCTCGCCGGTGGCTTGGGGAGCTTCAGCACGAAGGCGACCACGGCGAGGGTGACCAGGCCGAACGGAACGTTGAAGTAGAAGCACCAGCGCCAGGACAGGTGATCGGTGAAGAAGCCTCCGAGCAGCGGCCCGGCGACCGAGGCGAGCCCGAAGGCGGCGCCGATGAGACCCATGAACCGGCCCCGTTCCCTGGCCGGGACGATGTCGGCGATGATCGTCTGGACTCCGATGATCAGTCCGCCGGCGCCGATGCCCTGGACGGCCCGGAAGGCGATGAGTTCGTCCATCGTCCGGGACCAGCCCGCGAGGGCGGAACCGGCGACGAACACGACGATGGCGAACTGGAAGACGCCCTTGCGGCCGTAGAGGTCACCGAGCTTTCCGTAGACCGGCAGTCCGATGGTGGCGGTGAGCAGATAGGCGGTGATCGCCCAGGACATGCGGTCCAGACCCCGGAGTTCGCCCACGATCTTCGGCAGCGCAGTGGCGACGATCATCTGCTCCAGGGCCGCGAGCAGCAGCGCGAGCATCAGACCGCAGAACACGAGCCGGACCCGCCGGGGGCTGAGCGCGGCCGCGTCGCCGTCGGCGGCGGGGGGTGCGGGGGGTCCGGGACGACCGGCCGTCCCCGCGGTCGGCCCGTCCTTCACCAGAGTGGTCCCGCCCACGTGCTGCTCCCCTCGTCGCGGCTGCGCGGCGCCATTCTCCGCATTGCACGCCAAGACGGATCAAGCCGGACGGTTGCGTCGGGAAGGGGGCGCAGGGTGGGCGGACGGGGACCCCGGGGGCGCACAACGGTCGCTCATCAGGCGCTTTTCAGTGCACCAAGTGCGCCGGAGGGCCCACGGAGCCAAGAGGAGAACCACTCGAAACGGTGACCCTGACGGGGGCGCGGCGGAAGGGAGTTCACCTCCGGACCGGGCGAAGCACCCTCCCGGTCGGGTGAAGTACCCTCCCGGTCCGCTCCCTTGGGGGCAGGGACGTCGCCCGAGCGGCGCCGCCCCTTCACCCCGAGGGATCACCGCCCGAAGGGATCAGCCCTCAAGAGGACCAGCAGCCAAGAGCGCCAGCACTCGGGGCGAGCGGTGTTCGAGACGCTCACTTCTCGACTTCGGCGGCGAGGTTCGCGAGCACCTCGTCGTAGATCCGGGCGAGGCCCTTCGGCGCGAAGGTGCGCTCGAAGAATCCGCCGATGCCACCCGCGCCGTTCCAGACGGTGGTGACCACGACCCGCGAGCGACCCTCGCCGGCGGGCGTCACGGTCCAGGTGGTGACCATCGAGGAGTTGCGGTCCTTCTCGACGAGCTGACCGTCGGTCGGTTCGGTCACCTCGAGGAGGCAGTCACGGACGCGCTTGCTGGTGGCCTGGAGCTTCCAGTGCACGAGGGTGCCCTCGCCGTCGCCGCCCTCGCGCACCTGGTACTCGCTGAAGTGCCCGGGCAGGAGCTTCGCGCGGGTGTCCTTGTAGTCGGCCAGCGCGTCGAACACGGCCTCCGCGCCCCCCGCGACGATCCGTTCCGTCGTGGCCTCGACCTGCGCCATCGCTTCTCCTTCAGCACTCGTTCCCTGCAGTGCCACCAAGCCAACCACCTCCGTCCCGGCCGCCCAAATTCGGGGTTGCGGCGATCAAGGGAACACATGTTCTATTCTGTGGTCAGTGCTACCGAGGAGGCGCCCATGCGCTGGGACAATCTCGCCGAGAACGGCCGGAACGCCACGGACCCCGACGGTTCGCCCCTGCCCGGGAGCACCGCGCTCTTCGGTACGGACGCCGTGACCACCCGGACCTTCGACACACCGGAGTTCCGGGGGATGACCTTCCACGAGGTGCGGGCCCGCTCGGTCCTGAACCGGGTGCCCGGAGCCTCCCGGATGCCGTTCGAATGGACGGTGAACCCCTACCGCGGCTGCACCCACGCCTGCGTGTACTGCTTCGCCCGCAAGACCCACAGCTATCTGGACCTCGACACCGGGCACGGATTCGACAGCCAGATCGTCGTCAAGATCAACGCCCCGGAGGTGCTGCGCAGGCAGCTGGCCTCCCGGCGCTGGCAGGGCGCGCACGTCGCCATGGGCACCAATGTCGACTGCTACCAGCGCGCGGAGGGGCGCTACCGGCTGATGCCCGGCATCATCGGCGCCCTGCGCGACTACGCCAACCCCTTCTCGATCCTCACCAAGGGCACGCTGATCCTGCGCGACCTGGATCTGCTCCGCCAGGCGGCGGACGTGACCGACGTCGGCATCTCCGTGTCGGTCGGCTTCACCGACCGCGAGCTGTGGCGGTCCGTCGAGCCGGGCACACCGGCACCGGAGCGGCGGCTCGACGTGGTCCGGAAGCTCGCGGACCACGGCATCGGCTGCGCGGTGCTGATGGCACCGGTGATCCCCTTCCTCGGCGACCACCCGGACCAGTTGCGCGCGACCGTACGGGCGGTCGCCTCGGCCGGGGCGACGTCCGTGACCCCGCTGGTGCTGCATCTGCGGCCCGGCGCGCGCGAGTGGTTCACGGCCTGGCTGGCCCGGGAGCACCCGCACCTGGTGCGCCGCTACGAACGGCTCTACGCGGAGGGCGCCTACGCCCCCAGGTGGTACCAACGGCGTATCACCCGTCATGTGCACGAACTGGCCACGGAATTCGGCATCGGACCGGCGCGGCGGGACGCGCCGAGGCGCGTTCCGACCCCGGCGGAGCCCTCCCTCGCCGAACCCGCGGTCACCCAGCTCAGCCTGCTCTGACCGCCGTCCGGGACCTGGGCAGCCGCTCGGGTGGGCCGCCGGCCGCGGCGTGCCGACCCGACGACGGCCCAGTCCCCCTCGGAGCCGAACAGGAACTCACCAAACGGGTCTTTTCCCAAAAGAACATGCCTCACCGGTGGATATCGGGGAAATCTGCCCCGGGGCTCTGCCGCCCGGGCGCGCCCCGCCATCCCGGGAGGACATGTGAACAGACGGGCAGGAGTGCTGGTCGCCATGGGGGCGACGGTGGCCGGACTGGTGACCGGTGCGCCGTCCGCCGCGACCGCGGGCCCCGTGGCCCCGCACGGTGCGGCGCTGAAGTGGGCCGGCTGCGCGACCGAGCAGCACCCGCGGCTCGAATGCGCCTCGCTCCAGGTGCCGCTGGACCACGACGACCCGCAGGGCACGAAGATCACGCTCGCGCTGTCGCGGATCCGGCACACGGCGAAGACCTTCCAGGGGCCGCTGCTGGTCAACCCGGGCGGCCCGGGCGCCTCCGGGCTGAAGACCGCCGGGTTCGTCGCCGCCTCGCTGCCCGCCGGGCTGGCGGCGCAGTACGACGTGATCGGCTTCGACCCCCGCGGTGTGGGCAGGTCGCGTCCGGCGCTCGACTGCCGTCCCGGGCACTTCGCGCCGGTCCGCCCCGACTCGCTGCCGCTGGACCGGAAGGCCGAGCTGGCGAACCTCTCCAGGGCCCGCTCCTTCGCCCTGGGCTGTGCGACCCGGCACGCCGAACTGCTGCCCCATATGAGCACGGTCAGCATGGCGAAGGACCTCGACCTCGTCCGGCAGGCCCTGGGGGCCGCGAGGATCAACTATCTCGGGTACTCCTACGGCACCTACCTCGGAGCCGTGTACGCCAAGCACTTCCCCGGGCGCGTGCGACGCGCGGTGCTCGACTCCGTGGTCGCCCCCGACAGGGTCTGGTACCGCGCCAACCTGGCCCAGAACCCGGGATTCGACGCGCGCCACAAGGCGTTCACCGCCTGGGTGGCGAAGCACCACACGACGTACCGGCTCGGCAGCGACCCGGCACGGGTGGAGGCCGCCTGGTACGCGATGCGCGCCTCCCTCGCCAAGTCGCCCGTGGGGGGCGAGATCGGCCCGGCCGAACTCGAGGACACCTTCCTGCCGGGCGGCTACTACAACGGCTTCTGGCCGTACCTCGCGGACGCGTTCGCGGCATTCGCCCGCGGCCGGGACACCAGGCCGCTGCTGGAGGTGTACCGGACCTTCGCCGCGGTCGACAAGGAGGGCGAGAACGCCTACTCCGTCTACGCGGCGGTGCAGTGCAGGGACGCCGCCTGGCCCAGGAACTGGGGCACGTGGCGCCTGGACAACCGGGCGGCCCACGCCAAGGCCCCGCTCTCCACCTGGAACAACGCCTGGTACAACGCCCCGTGTCTGTTCTGGCCCGTCGCGCCGCTCGACCGGACGGACGTCACCAACGACAAGGTGCCGCCGGTGCTGATCCTCCAGGCCACGGACGACGCGGCGACCCCGTACGAGGGGGCCGTCACCGTCCACCGCGCACTGCGGGGCTCCCGGCTCGTCGTCGAGCGGGGCGGCGGCAACCACGCCACCTCGCTGAGCGGGAACGCCTGCATGGACCGCCATGTGACGGACTATCTGGCCACCGGGAAGCTCCCCCCGGCCGCGGCCACGGGCGAGGCGGACGCCTTCTGCGCGACGGGCGAGGAGCCGAAGCCGCTGAAGCCGGGGGTGCGCACGGGCGTGCCGGATGCCGACAGGGCCGGTGCCGCGCTGCACCGGCTCCTCGGTCACCGCAACTGACGTACCGGTCCGGTGCGGCGCCGCCCGGTTCTCCGTCGGCGGCGCCGGGTCACCGGGCCGGGCGCCGGCGGAAACCCGGCGGCGCGAGGTCGGTGGTGTGCGCCAGGATGAGGCCGTGGACACACACCGCACACCTCTCCGCGCCACCGGTCACGGGAGCGCCGCGGGCCCGGTGGGCCACCCGGACGTCCTCGTCAGGGAGATGTCGGAAGCCGACTGCGAGGCGGTCGCCGCCGTCCGGGTCGGCGGCTGGCGGCACGCCTACGCCGGGCTGATGCCGCGGTCCTACCTCGACGCCATGGACGAGGCGGAGGACGCCGGGCGGCACCGGGCCCGCCTGGCCGCCGCCGAGGCCTCCGGCGTGGTGCACCTGGTCGCGGAGTACGACGGCGAGGTGGCCGGCTGGGGGTGCTGCGGGCCGTACCGCGACCAGGGCGCGACGACCGGCGACGGCGAGGTGTACGCGCTCTACGTCCGGCCGGACCGGATCGGCACGGGCGTGGGCCGGGCGCTGCTGGACGCGCTGACTGCCCGGGCCGAGTCGGACGGCAGGCCGGCGCTGCTGCTGTGGGTGCTCCGGGAGAACCGGCGGGCGCGCCGCTTCTACGAGAAGGCGGGATTCCGGGCCGACGGGGCGGAGGAGCCGTTCGAAGTGGACGGTGTCGCCGTGCCCGAGGTGCGTTACCGCAGGCGGCTGAGGGCCGCCGCGGCGGCGGCGGACAGGCGGGGGTGAGCCAGCGCGGACTCCAGGACCGGGCGGGCGCGCTCGTCGGCGAGTGCGCCGAGCCCTTCCACACAGGCGAGGGCGACGCGCCAGTGCGGGTCGCCGGGGGCGAGTCTCCGGCCGAGGGTGGTGATGAGCGCCGGGGCGGACTCGGGTGCGCGCAGGGCGGTGAGGAGCCGTACGGGGACGAGGGCGTAGGCGACGCGCAGTTCGTTGGTCGCGAGGGCGGCGGCGGCCGCCGCGGTACGGGGGTCGCCGAGCCTGCTCAGAGCGTGGGAGGCGGAGAGGCAGCGCTCCGGATCACGGTGGTTGAGCAGCAGCACGAGCGGTTCGAAGGATCGGCGGTCACCGGCGCAGCCGAGCCGGAAGGCGGCTATCTCCCGTGCCCACAGCGGCAGCCGGTTCTGGGTCAGCACGGTGGCCAGTGCGTCGGGGTCCGCGATCGCGGTCAGTCGCCTGTGCAGTTCGTCGTCCGCCGGCCCGGTCAACTCGCGGCGTGTGCGGCGGGCCAGATCCTCGAGATCCGCGTCCATGCGAGCAGCCTAGGGGCTCCCCGTGATCACCGGTGAACCAGCGCCCGGCGTCGGATGCGGTGCGTCGCAAGGCGGAGGGTCGTCCTCGTACTGGGTGGGTTCGGGCGATCAACGCTGCGAGGTGCCGTGGCCGGCGTCGTGCGCCCGCCGGGAATCACGGGACAGCCCCTGGGGTGCGCGCCCGGGCCCGGTGGGGCTCTTCGCGGACGGCCTCCGGCCGGACGCGGCCGCGCGATCGGTCCGGTCCCGCCGGGGAGTGCCGGCCCGGCCGCGGACCCGCTCAGCCACGCGCCGGCGCGACCCCTTCGCCGCGCCGGTGGCGCGCGTGGTTCGGGTGCGCTCACCCGCGCGCGACGTGGCTCCGCCGTCACCCGGCCCGGCCGTGGGCCCGCCCCCCTGCCCACGCCGCGACCCGCGCGCCGGGTCCCACGGACGCCCGGCACCCCGCCGGCACCCCCGCGCCCCCGCAGGGTCGGCACAGCGCGCCGGGCACAGCACCCGCGCCCCGGAAGCCCCGGCCCCGGCCCCGGCCCCGGCCCCGGCCCCGGCCAACCATCGGACGAGGTCCGTCGTTCCGCCCCGGCGCGGTTCGTCCGTGGCGGCGCAGATCACATCCGCGCAGGGGTGGCGCGCTCGTTACCCGCGAGTTAATCTCATGTGAGCGGGCAACACCCGCTCTGCTCTCGGCGGCCTGGTGACGCAGCCGCTCGGGGGTGACTCCCGGGCCCACGGCCGGGGAGAGCCAGTCGGTTCGGCAGTTCAGTACGGCGTGACTCCGGGACAGGGTCCGTCGCCATCTTCATCGCGACACGCACTCTGCGCGTGCCGCGCGCCCCTCCGGTCCGCCGACGCGGACCGCCCTCGGCGCCCTGCGGCACGTACGCCCTCCCTCAGTCGTCACTCACTCCTGGAGTCCCGTGATGGACACCCCTCTCTCCACCATTGCCGTCGTCGGTCTCGGCACCATGGGCACCGGTATCGCCGAGGTGCTCGCCCGGGCCGGGCGTGAGGTCATCGGCATCGACGTCAGCGAGACCGCCGCGCGGCACGCCGTCACCGCCCTGGAAGCGTCCACCGCACGCGCCGTGCAGCGCGAGCGCCTCACCGAGGAGGAGCGGCGGAACGTCCTGGCCCGATTCCGTACCTTCTCCGACCTCCAGGCGGCGGCCGAGGCCGACCTGGTGATCGAGGTCGTGCCCGAGTCGTACGAGCTGAAGCAGCAGGTCTTCCGGGAGCTCGACGCAGTCGTCCGCCCCGGGACGATCCTCGCCACCGGCACCAACGCGCTGTCCGTGACCCGGCTCGCCGCCGACTCGGCGCACCCCGAGCGGGTTCTCGGCATGCACTTCTTCAACCCGGCCCCCGCGATGCGCCTGGTGGAGGTGGTCTCCTCGGTGCTGACCGCCCCGCAGGCGGTGGAGGCCGTCACCGCGCTCGCCCGCGACCTCGGCAAGGAGCCGGTCGCCGTCGGAGACCGCCCCGGATTCGTCGCGGACGGTCTGCTCTTCGGCTACCTCAACCAGGCCGCCGCCATGTACGAGGCGAAGTACGCCTCCCGTGAGGACATCGACGCCGCGATGAAGCTCGGCTGCGGGCTGCCGATGGGGCCGCTGGCGCTGCTCGACCTGATCGGTATCGACACGGCCCGCACCGTCCTCGAGGCCATGTACGCCGAGTCCCACGACCGGCTGCACGCTCCCGCGCCGATCCTGAAGCAGCTCAGCGAGGCGGGGCTGACCGGCCGCAAGTCGGGCCGCGGCTTCTACACCTACGAGGCCCCGGACAGCGGCACGGTCGTCCACGACGCCCTGACCCCGCTGGAGACCGCCCGGTCGGCCGGCGGCCGCCCGGTGAGCTCGGTCGGTGTGGCCGGTTCCGGCACGATGGCCAGCGGAATCGCGGAGGTGTTCGCGAAGGCCGGCTACGACGTGGTCCTCGCCGCCCGTAGCCAGGAGAAGGCGGAGACGGCCAAGTCACGTATCGCCAAGTCCCTTTCGCGCTCTGTCGACAAGGGGAGGCTGACCGCCGAGGCCCGGGACGAGACGCTGGCGCGGATCACTCCGGCCGCGTCGCTGGACGCCTTCGCCGAGGTCGATCTGGCGCTGGAGGCCGTCGCGGAGGACCTGGAGATCAAGCAGCAGCTGTTCGCGACGCTCGACAAGGTCTGCAAGCCGGGCGCCATCCTCGCCACCACGACGTCCTCCCTGCCCGTCGTGGCCTGCGCCCGCGCCACCTCGCGGCCCCAGGACGTCATCGGGATGCACTTCTTCAATCCGGCCCCCGCGATGAAGCTCGTCGAGGTGGTCCGTACGGTTCTGACCTCGGACGACGTCCACGCCACGGTCCGCGGGGTGACGGCGCGGATCAGGAAGCACCCCGTCGACTGCGGTGACCGCGCCGGCTTCATCGTGAACGCCCTGCTGTTCCCGTACCTGAACAACGCGATCAAGATGGTGGAGGAGCACTACGCGACCCTCGACGACATCGACGCGGCGATGAAGCTCGGCGGCGGGTACCCGATGGGGCCGTTCGAACTGCTCGACGTGGTCGGTCTCGACGTCTCCCTCGCCATCGAGAAGGTGCTGCACCGGGAGTTCCGCGACCCGGGTCTGGCCCCGGCGCCGCTGCTCGAGCACCTCGTGGCCGCGGGCTGCCTCGGCCGCAAGACGGGCCGCGGCTTCCGCGAATATGCCCGGCGCTGATTCCGGCCGCGCGAACGGAGCAGACGGCCGATCGCGGGGAGCGCAGGTCGACGAGCGGATCGGAGGCCGAGCCCGGCAGGGCGGAGGAGGAGAGCCCCGGGAGCCCCTCCCCTGCCCGAAGGGCCATGGGGAAGGCGCTGCCCGCGTGGACGACGCAGCCGGGCGGCAGCCATCGGCCCGCGACGCCGCCGACCCCGGCGTCGGCCGCCCGGCCTGGGGCGGGCTGCTGGACGGAGCGGGCGGCCCGCCCCTGGAGGCGCAGCCCCCTGCACAGATGCAGTACGTTCAGGGCATGTCCCAGCCCGCTGACGCCCACCGACGCACCGTCCGGAACTCCCCCGCGCCCACGACGTCCGACGCCCCCGAGAGCGCCGCGGGCAGCCGCGCCGCCGCCCAGCGGCTCAAGATGCGCCGGGAGTTGGCGGCGGCCGCGATGGAGTTGTTCGCGACCAAGGGGTACGAGGCGACGACCGTCGACGAGATCGCCGCGGCGGCCGGGGTCGCCCGGCGCACCTTCTTCCGGCACTTCCGCTCCAAGGAAGAGGCGATCTTCCCCGACCACGACGACACGCTCGTGCGGGCCGAGGCCGTGCTGAACGCCGCTCCGGCCCATGAGCACCCGCTCGACACGGTGTGCCGGGGCATCAAGGAAGTCATGAAGATGTACGCGGCATCCCCGGCGGTGTCCGTCGAGCGGTACCGGCTGACCCGCGAGGTGCCGACGCTGCGGGAGCGGGAGATCGCCTCGGTGGCCCGCTACGAGCGGCTCTTCACCCGCTATCTGCTGGGCCACTTCGACGAGCGCGACCACCACGACGGCAACGACGACCCGCTGCTCGCCGAGGTCGCGGCCTCCGCGGTGGTCACCGCCCACAACCATGTGCTCAGGCGCTGGCTGAGGGCGGGCGGCCAGGGTGATGTGGAGGCTCAGCTCGACCACGCCTTCGCCATCGTCCGCGAGACGTTCGGCTCCGGTATCGGTGCGGGCCGATCCGGGGCGGAACGCGCCCCCGCCGCCGCGCAGGTGCGGACGGGCGACGAGGTACTGGTCGCGGTGGCCCGCACGGACGCCCCGCTGCCCGAGGTGATGCGCACGATCGAGGAAGCGCTGCGCCGCCGCTGACGGCATCGCGCCGGGCGGCCCGGCCGCCGGGCGGCCCGGCCGGGCCGTTGCGCTCCCGGGCGCGGGGTTCCCCCGGCTCCGGGAAGTCAAGCCCCCTCGCGTCGGCCGGCCCCCGCCCGCCGGACGGGGACGTCGAACCCGGCTCGGGCACCCGACCACGAGCCGGACACCGCGCACCCGGCTCGGGCACCCGGCCACAAACCGGACACCGCGCACCCGACCACGAGCCGGACACCGCGCACCCGGGCGGGAGCCGGGCACGGCTGGGCATGCTCGCACCGGGCGGGAGCCGGGTCGCGGCGCGCCGGCCGCGCGGGGCCCGCGGGCGCCGAACCGGCCGGAGGCCGGCCGGCCGGGCGGCGGCGGTACGCGGGGCGGGACTCACCGGCCCGCTCGCCCCACACGAACACGAACACGAACACGAGGACGACTGCGAGCGCGAGTTCCGCGGTCCGGCGGTGCCCGGGCCGCCCCCGGGGCGGCGGAGCCCCCGCGGGCGGCCCGGACGGCCACCCGCGCCGGGCAGGCCCCGCGGTGGTCGCCGGGGTCCGGCCGGAAGCCCGGGCACGACACCGAGGCCAGGGGCGCGTCCATGACATAGACCACATGGCGATCACCGAGTGGACACACGCGAGCACTCCACGCAAGCGCGGCCGCCGCCCAGATGGACGTTTGCGCAGGTCAGCCCCCAAAATCGATCGATCATCGCTCATGTGTGACACGGAGATTGCATGTGAGTGAAATTGCTGGCACGCAGTGTCTTGCGGGCTGGCACGGCGTGCCATACGTTGAAGTTGTCCGGGCGGCCGGCGTGCAGAGAACTCCCCGTACGCCGGCTGTCCCCGCAAGCCCCCCGGCTCGCGCGCCCGGACGCCTGCGTCACAGGCAACCTCCCGCGCACACCAGCGCTGCCGGCACCACCCGCCGAACCGACGGCACACCTCCACAGAAGCAGCACTCCCCGACGTTCCCCTCAGCGCTCTCGTCCGCGAGACGCCTCCCCCGCCCCCGGGCCGGGGAGACACCATTCGCCGGAGGCACACCGTGAAGGAAATCCTGGACGCGATTCAGTCGCCGGACTCCACGTCCGCCGACTTCGCCGCACTGCCGCTCCCCGAGTCGTACCGGGCGGTCACCGTGCACAAGGACGAGACCGAGATGTTCGCGGGACTCACCACGCGCGAGAAGGACCCGCGCAAGTCCCTGCACCTCGACGAGGTCCCGGTCCCCGAGCTCGGACCCGGTGAGGCCCTGGTGGCCGTGATGGCCAGCTCGGTGAACTACAACTCCGTGTGGACCTCGATCTTCGAGCCCCTGTCGACGTTCGGCTTCCTGGAGCGCTACGGCCGGCTGTCGGAGCTGACCAAGCGCCACGACCTCCCGTACCACATCATCGGCTCCGACCTCGCCGGCGTCGTCCTGCGCACCGGCCCGGGCGTCAACGCCTGGAACCCCGGCGACGAGGTCGTCGCGCACTGCCTCTCCGTCGAGCTGGAGTCCTCGGACGGCCACAACGACACGATGCTCGACCCCGAGCAGCGGATCTGGGGCTTCGAGACCAACTTCGGCGGGCTGGCCGAGATCGCGCTGGTGAAGTCGAACCAGCTGATGCCGAAGCCCAAGCACCTCAGCTGGGAGGAGGCCGCCGCGCCGGGGCTGGTCAACTCCACCGCCTACCGTCAGCTCGTCTCGCGCAACGGCGCGGGCATGAAGCAGGGTGACAACG
>NZ_JBFAMM010000041.1:0-32222 GCF_040656535.1 Streptomyces sp. NPDC049887
ACCAAGGACACCTACCTGCAGGCCCGCTACAAGCGGCTGACCGCCCGCCGCGGGCCGATGAAGGCCCTGGTCGCCGTCGAGCACTCGATCATCACGGCGATCTGGCACATGCTCACCGACAACGTCCCCTACCACGAACTCGGCGGCACCTGCTTCACCCAGCGCGACCCCGAACGCGCCACCCGCCGCGCGATCACCGCCCTCAACCAGCTCGGCTACAGCGTCACCCTCAACCCGATCGAAGGCGCAGCCTGACCGCTCACAGACCAAGTGCCCGGCGGCCCCGACGACCACCGGGCACCCAGCCCTGCCCAAACAGCCCCTGACCCGCACCTATTTACGCGTCAGAGGCTTGATGGCCCCGCTCGGGTCAGCAAACGGTCAGCATCGGGCGCGGGAGCGTCCCAGCTTGCGGACCAGGTGGCCGCCATGACGGGAATCTGGACACATGCGCCTGGCTCCCGCTTGGGACGCTCACTGCGTTACTCGACAACTCGTCGGCGGCATGGGTTCTGAGCGAGTGGGTTGCCTTCGAGGCCGGAGCAGCGTGCCCTGTGGATGTCGCCTGCGTCCTCCGGCCGCTGCCGCGACCTCGCCCGCCCCGGCGTCCTTCTGGTCCAATGCGCCGGCCATGGTCCTCGGCTTCGGCAACGTCGTCCTTTCCGACACCGAGACCGACGCCGCAGCCGACTCCACTGCGGCGGCCCTCCGCGTAACCTGCTGCGTCATGATCACCCGCGCCCGCGAGCGGGGCTGGTCCCGGGGCTGCAGGACAGCCGGTTGCCGCGCCACCTGGGGGCCTGCACGGGTAGGCGATGATGCGCTGCGCCCACTGGGTGAGATGTCCGGGGGAAGGGCGGGTATCCGCCCGACGTACGTACAACAGGGGGACCCCCGTATCCGCCATGCCGCCGCCTCCCAGCAGCGATACTGGATGCATGGACACGACGATCACCGCGCCCCGCGCCGAGGTGCTACGGAACCGCTACCGCAGCCGACTGCCCAAGCGCTTGCAGGAGCTGGCCGGCCCCATCGAGGGCAACGTGGACCTGCCGCTCCACATCGTCTGGTCCGGGCGGACCAGCTACAGCCTGGACCGTCCGAAGTCCCGCATGACGCTCTACCGGACCGTCCTCGCCGAAGGACTGCGCGAGGACCTGGTGACCCTCCTGCACCACCGGCTGCTCGCCGAGCAGTGGCCCGTGCTGCGGCGCTTGATCAGTCCCTACATCCGCGAGGTCTGGGAGGGCGCCTCCCGGAGCTGCTGCGCACCGCGCTGCGACCGGGACCGTCGCCCTGATACCGCGTCTGCGCAGGTAGGAGCGGTTTTTGCGGGAGTCGTACGCCTTGTCGGCCCGCACGCGATCCGGCCTACTGCGGGGCCGCCCTGGGCCGAGCCTGGGCACCCGGATTGCTTCCAGGACCGGCTCGAACTGAGGTGAATCGCCCCGATGCCCGGCGGTGATCACCACCGACAACGGCTTCTGTCCCTGCTCGACCGCGAGGTGAATCTTGCTGGTCAGGCCGCCCCGGGAGCGTCCGAGTCCGTGATCGGCCGGCTCGACCGTGATCCCGCCGGGCGGTTCCTTCTGCAGGTCCCCCATTTCGCCGCCCCCGCCGCGTGCTGGTGGGCCCGGCAGACGGTGGAGTCGACGTTCACGTCCCAGGTGATCAGGCCCTTGGCATCGACCTCGGCTTGGAGCTGGGTGACGATCCGGCCCCAGGTGCCATCCCGCTGCCACCGGCGGAACAGGTCATAGACCCGGTCCCACGGCCCGTAGCGATCCGGCACGTCGCGCCAGGGGGCGCCCGTCCGCGTCCGCCACCGTATGCCGTCTATCAACTGCCGTCGCGTCCACACCGGCGGCCGGCCCGACTTGATGCCTCGCGGCAGCAGCAGCTCAAGTCCGGCCCACTGGTCGTTCGTCAGATCCCCACGTCCCACAGGACGTGATCATGAATGATGAAGATCAACTTTCGCCACAGACCCTAACCCCAACTACCCCAGCTACACCCTCGTTTGACAGACACTCGGCGGCGAATCGGTTCAGGTGGGCAGTCGTAGGCCCTGGACGGCTGTGTCGAAGACGGGCCGGTGCTTGTCCCATTCCGCGTCCGGTGCTGAGAAGTAGATGCCGTAGTGGGTGTTGGCGGGGTCGGCGAAGGCCACCTCGACCGCGCGGAATTTGCGTACCTTGCCGTTGAAGGTGAATTCCCAGTAGCCGGCCGGTCTGCCGTGCACGGTGCTCGCCGTCATGCGGACGCGTTCGTATCCGGGGTTGTCCCGCCGCGTCTGCTCCTCCTCGGTCGTACGCCAGTGTTCCAGCGGGTCGGCGCCCGCGAACGCGTCGGCCTTGACCCGCAGCCCGAGGAGCCCCGCCGGGTCGACGAAGGCTACTTCGCCTCCGGCCAGGGTGTTGCGTGTCCAGCCCGCGGGCACCGGCAGGGTCGCCCCGCCGACGGTCTCAAGGCGGTAGCCGTCGGGGGCCGAAGGGGCTGCCGTACCTGCCCGGTCGACGGTAGGCGAGGCGGATTCCCTTCCGGGGAGCGCACTGGGCCATAGCAGTGCGGCGGTCGCCGCGCACGCGGTAACGACCGCCGCACCGGACCACAGGAGACCGCGGCGTCGGCTCCGCGCGGTGCTGGTCGCCCGGTGCGGGCGGGCAGGCAGGGCGCCGTGCGGAGCGGCCTCGTCCCCCGCCGCGAGGCGCAGCAGCCGCTCCGCCTCGGCCGCGCGGGTGCGCTGCTCGGGCTCCTTCGTCAACAGCCCGTCGATCAGGGAAGCGAGGGGGTGGCTGCCGGCCAGCGGGGTGTGGGGGTCGCTGACGACCGCATATGCGGTCTCGATCGGCGTTTCCCGGTCGAAGGGATGGCGGCCTTCGACCGTGCGGTACAACGTGATGCCGAGGGCCCAGAGGTCACCGGCGGCGCCGGCGTCAGCGCCGCGCAGACGCTCCGGGGCGAGGTAGGCGAGGGAGCCGACGAGTTCGCCGGTCCTGGTCAGTGTCTCGGTGCCGCTGACGGCGGCGATACCGAAGTCGGTCAGGACGATCCGACCGTCCGTCCCCAGCAGGATGTTCGCCGGCTTGATGTCCCGGTGCAGTACGCCCATGTCATGGGCGGCGCGCAGCGCGGAGACGACGGCCACACCTATTCGGGCGGCTTCGGCTGTGGGGAGGGAGTTCCGCTGGGCCAGTGCCTCTTCCAGGGTGACCGAGGGGACGTACTCCATCACGATGCACGGCAGGCCCTCGTCCTCGACCACATCGTGCACCACGATCACGTGGGGGTGGGCGATCGTGGCCGCGCTGCGCGCCTCACGGCGGGTGCGCTCGTGGAGCATGCGGATCGTGTCGTCGGGGACGTGGGAGGGGACGCGGAGCTTCTTCACCGCCACCCGCCGTCCGAGGAGTTCGTCCTCGGCGCACCAGACGGTTCCCATGCCGCCGCTGCCGATGCGCCGCGTCAACCTGTAGCGGCCGGCGACGAGCCGTCCCTCTTCCGGCACTCCTACCGTCCCTTGGTTCTTCCTGCTGATGGATCGTACGGCGGACCATAACGCCACGCCGCATACGCGGCCAAGACATCCCTGCCGTCACACGTGACGGCGGCGGGGATTGCGGTCCGTCACGCAGAGCGGGCAGTTCCCCCGGTACGTCCGGTACCGGGGAACTTCCCCAGCCTGCTCAGCGCAGTATCGGCTCACAGACTCGAAGGAGTCGGTGCGGCCGGGTCTTGCCGGGCGGCCCCTGACACCGCGGGTGGCGCGCTGTCCAGGAGTGCGCGACGTCGATCACGAGCCGGCCGTCGAGCTGGAGTACCCGGAAGGGCAGCCGGTCCCGGAGGCCGAGGCCGACTTGGGTGCGGCCCTCGAAGCTGCCGCCGAACACGGCGTCGCGGAGGGCGGGGTAGCCGGCGAGGTCCACGCCGGGCAGCGGCTGCCCGCTCCTGCCGGGGTAGGTGGGCGTGATGGTCTCCGCGTCGTATGAGGGCGCCTGCAAAAAACGATCTCCAGGACCGCGCCGCCCCGCACGGGCACGGAGCGGCCCGATCCGTCCTGGACCTTGTCTGCACCAAGCAGCATGAGGGCTGCTAGTCGGTCGGACCTGCACTCATGCCCGGGGCATTGGTGCGGGAGGGGATGTCAATACGCGCCGGACACGGTCGACAAACACCTGCCGCGCTGCGGCTGCCGCCAGGTCGGACGAGTCCCACGGTTCCGAGTTCCAGCCCGTGGCCCGCTCCGGCAGTGGGAACAGCCGGCTCTTGGCGACAGCTCGGAGACGTTGCAGCGCTTGCTCAAGTTCCAGCGCGGCATTGTCAACGTCACGGGGACCGAGCATCGTGACGCGCTCGAACGCCGTGGTCGTGGGCGCGTTGGCCTCCTCCAACTGGTCCAAGAAAGAATTGTAGATTTCGCCGATATCGCCCTCCAAGATGCGATTCACGTCCTGGTAGTAGACGTCTTCCGCTTGGGTCCAGATGTTCTTCAGGCGCCTGTGGGCTGCGTCCCACTCCTGCATGAGCGTGAGGCAAGCCTCCATCCGCTGGCCACGAATCCACTGTCCGTGCTCTGTTGTGGCTTGATCGCGTACTTGCCTGGCCATCGCGCGTGCGGTTGCCACCGCGCCAAGTGCCGCGCCACCAGCGCCTCCGATGGCACCGCCAGACCGGCAATTACCGCAGCAAGCCCTTGGTCCATTCCTTGCTCCTTCCTCCGCCCACGCGAGACGGCCATTCACTCCCGACCGCGTCTTTCTCGTCAACTGCTTGAGGCAGCCGTGCCCCGGAGACGACGTGCTGTTGGTGTCGGCTCTACGGATCACCCGTCTGTGACCAGGGGTTTCTGATGCGGAAGCGCAGGCAGACCGAGCGAGACGGGGCTGGTCCGGTCGAATCGCCGGGCCTACTCACGCATGCTTCGCAAGAAGGTGGGCGTCAGATCGAGACCTTCAATCTCGCCGCGCCAGTCCTCTTCGACAGCTCGCTTGCTACGGGCGAGGAGGTCTTCCTCCAGCTCGTTGAGGCGAGGCAGCATCTTCGGGTTGATGCTGAGCATCGGACAGCGGATGCCCCGTTAAATCAACGAAGCCTGGCGATTGCCCAGTTCACTGGGCGGATGGAATCATTGGGCACTACGTTCACCGGTCGTGATGAAGGATGCTCCCCGACGAGATTTGGCAGCCCTGGCGTTTCCCCAGTGGCGTCGGCTGATGGAGACTGGCAACCGGTACGAGCCGTACCGGCTGATCGATCCCGACGGAGCGGCCGTCGAGCCGGTCGCCGTCTACTTCCAGGAGTTGCTGGCGGCCGGGCAAGCGCCGTCAACGGTTCGCTCCTACGGGATGGATCTGTTGCGGTGGTGGCGGTTCCTGCAGGCCGTGGATGTTCGCTGGGATCGGGCGACCCGTCGGAAACCCCCGGGATTTCAGCTGCTGGATCCAGCAGACTGTCAAACCCAGGAAGGTCACGGCCCAGGGGCCGCGGGCGGTAGGGGAAGCCGGTGCCGCGAACCCGGTGACCGGGAAGCCGTCGACCGGATCCGGGGACGCTCCGGCCATCGTCGTGCACAGCGAGACGGTCCTGCGCCGGTTCTACGACGTGCACCGCGATGCGGGGACCGGCCCGCTGCTCAACCCGTTCCCGCTGGATCTTGCCCGCCGCTCTGGACGGGCTCACGCGCACCACAATCCGATGGCCGGCTGGAAGCTTGAGCGCGTGGGCCGGTATCGGCCGAGCCTGCTGCGGCGCATCCCGCGTTCGTTTCCGGAAGCATGGTTCAACAAACTGTTCGCGGCGCTGCCCTCCAACCGCGACCGCGCCTTGGTCGCCTTCTGGATCTCCACCGGGGTGCGGGCTTCGGAACTGATCGGCATGCGTCAGCGCGATGTCGACCCTGGCCAGCAGTTGATCAGCGTGGTGCGCAGGGGCTCGCGGGCGGTCCAGCAGGTGCCGGCATCTGCGGACGCTTTCGTATGGCTGCGCCTCTACCAGCAGGAGGTACAAGGCCAGGTTGTGCGAAAACGCACCCAGCCGGTGTGGTGGACACGGCGAGATCCGATCCGACCCCTGACCTACCACTGCGCCCACCGGATGTTCGAGCATGTCAACGCCTCGCTCGGCGCCGACTGGACCCTTCATGACCTGCGGCACAGCGCGGCCGCCCGCATGGTGCGCGACCCGAAGCTGACGCTGTCCGACGTGCAGTGGGTGCTCGGACACGCTCACCTGTCCGCCACGGAGGTCTATCTGACGCCGCACTAGGACGAGGTCGTGGCCGGCGTGCTGACGCGTCACTCACGCCAGGCTCGCACGAGCATCCAGCCGGTGCCACTGCCGCCAGCACCAGGCTACGATCCGGCGTCGCCGGAGGTCTCGTTCGGGCGCTCGTCATGACGGCCGTCGTCAAGCACACGACGCGCAAGCCGTTGGAGATCACGAACCCGAGCGCGGAGCAGGCCAAGGCGCGAAACAGCCGACTGCGGGAGCAGTTCCCGGCTCGGGCGTCACAACGGTGGTGGCCCCAGACCGCGCAGTCGTCTGAGGAGACGCTGCGACACCTGATGATGGCGCCGTTCCTTCCGGTGGCGAACGGCACCCGAGCGGGACGCCGCCGCGGGGTGATCAAGTTGCTGCGCTGGCTGTCGCCCGGGGATACCTGGCAGCAGCGCTGGATGGCCACGGGAGCCGAGGAGTTGTCCGGAGCGTCCTGGGTGGAGATCCCCAAGCGGTGGCTGAGCGAGCATGGGCCCTCACCGTCGCATGACCGGGAGGACCTGGCCGCTGGGCTGCTCATGCTGATCTGCGGAGACGTCATTCGTCCGGCTCTGCCGTGGATGCTCACCCGCTCGCACCGATATCTCGCTTCTGTGATGGCCGAGACCCGGGACCCGCATGGATTCGTGCGCCTGCGCCAGCTGGCCGCCGCCGGGCCTGCGAGCGCGCGCCAGGATGCGCAGACCGCCGCGACGCGGATCGCCATCCTGCTGGCCTGCAAGGGCGGGCGTATCGACGAGCCCGGCATCCAGCCCCGGCGCGTCGTCGCTACTTACAGACGCGACCGGTCACTGTCCGCAGCCGAGCTTCTCATGCTCATGCCTCTGCGGGCCTCCCGCCGGCGAGAGCCGCGGCAGGGGAATCGCCGTCGCCGAGCGCCACGCCCCTCCGGTCGAGGAGCGAGCGCGTCTCGCGTTGACTCGCGGTGAGGAGTGTGACTACGGTCACGTGTGGCCACCGTTCAGCGGGGCAGCAGGCTTGGAACCGGTCCTCCCGTGGAACTGACGAGCTTCGTCGGTCGTCGTCGCGATGTCGATGAAGTCAGGGATCTGCTGTCCGCCGGGCGTCTGGTCACGCTGACAGGGCCAGGCGGCGTGGGCAAGTCCCGGCTCGGCCTGCGGGTGGCCGACCGAGTGCGCAAGGCTTTCGCAGCCGGTGTGGCATTCGTTGACCTTGCTCCGGTCGCAGAGGGCGCACTGGTGGCCTACACGGTGGCAGAGGCCCTGGGCATCGAGGCAGCACAGTCCCGAAAGGATCCGGTCGGCGCTGTCACCGACTTCCTTCATGAGCGACAGGTGCTACTCCTCCTGGACAATTGCGAACATCTGGTGGACGCCTGTGCAGCGCTGACCGACGCGGTACTCCGGGCCGACGAGCAGGTGCGGGTGCTGGCGACCAGCCGCCAGTCAATGGGAGTGTCCGGGGAGCTGGTGTACCGGGTTGATGCGTTGCCCGTTCCGCCCTCTGACCTGGACGGGCGGCTGCGGGCCGAGACGGCCGCTGCGGAGTATCCGGGGCTCGCGTTGTTCGCCGAACGTGCCGCAGCGGTCACCGGTTTCCAGCTCACGGAGGCGAACTGTCCCACGGTGGCCCGGCTGTGCCGCCGTCTGGACGGGCTGCCTTTGGCCATTGAGTTGGCTGCGATTCGGGCCCGAGTCCTATCCGTGCAGCAGATCCTCGAGCGACTCGACGGCTGGATGCAACTGCTGGTAGCAGTGGATCGGCAGGCCCCGGACCGCCACCGCTCTCTGCGCGCTGTGGTGGACTGGAGTTACGAGCTGTGTTCCCCAGCCGAGCGGCTGCTATGGGCTCGGGCCTCGGTTTTCTCCGGCTGGTTCAACGTTGAGGCCGCGGAAGGGGTGTGCAGCGGGGACGACCTACCGCCCGGCCAGGTCCTGGAGGCGGTGACCGGGCTGGTGGACAAGTCGGTACTCGTGTGGGAGGAACAAGCCGGGCGGGTGCAGTACAGGCTGCTGGAAACCCTCGCCGAGTACGGGCGGGGCCTGCTGGCGGAGCTGGGCGGCCATGAAGCGGTGGCCCGGCGGCATCGAGACTGGTTCTTCGGCCTCGCCGAGCAGATGAGGACTTCATGGTTCGGCCCCGATGAGCTCCAGTGGAGTCGGCGGATGCGCAGTGAGCACGACAATCTGCGCGTCGCTCTCCGGTTCTGCCTGGACACCCAGGGCGAGGGGCAGACAGGTCTGGCGATGGCGGCCTCCCTGCACTTCTACTGGTTCGCCTGCGGACACCTGACCGAGGGACGGCTGTGGCTGGAGCGGTTCCTGACACTGGAGAGGGCATCCACCCGGGCCCGGGCCAGGGCCCTGCGGGTAGCGGGGCTTCTGGCCGGGATGCAGGCCGACCAGGAGGTGGCGGTCAACGCCCTTCGTGAGTGCAAGGCGTTGGCCGAGAAGTGCGGTGACCCCTTCCTGAATGCCGCAGCCGACGCGGCCGGTGGCTTGGCGGCCCTGAACCGCGGTCTGCTCCGAGAGGCTGTCATGCTAGCCAAGAAGGCGCTGGCCAGCCCACAGTACGCTCAGCACCCCGAGCACTGCCAGGCCCTCGCGGTGGCAAGCTGCGCGCATGCGCTGCTTAACGAGGGTGACCAGGCCGCCGCCGAGGCGGCGGAGCTTCGCCGTTTCGGCGAGGTGAGCGGGGCCGACTGGGCCCGTTCCCGGGCCCTGATCTTGGCCGTACTGGCCCGTCTCGGAACACAGGACGCGGCCGACGACGAGCGGCGTTCCTGCCAGGCCCTGACCATCGCGCGGGACCTCAACGATGTGCCCGTCATCTGTCTGGCGCTGCTGATGGTGGCTTGGTCGGCCATTGCCGCGGAGGAGTACGAGCGTGGCGCGGTACTACTGGGAAGCTGCCACACGATATGGAACCTCGTCGGCGTGCAGGAGGCGGCGGCCGTTTACATCAACGATCGGTTCGAGGCACGGGCTCGGTTCGCCCTCGGCGATACCTCCTACGAGGACGCTACAGCCCGCGGCAGGCGTTTCGACATGGCGTCCGGCGTGGACTACGCACTCAATACCGGCACCTCACAACCGAGTGGCGAGGTCGGCGGACGGCGCGAGGGGGCACGATCGCGTGGCCGGAAGCGCGCCAGCGGCCCCCTCACCGCGCGTGAGCAGCATGTGGCGAAGTTGGTAGCCCTGGGGCTTTCGAACAAGGAGATCGCGGCTCGGCTGCTCATCTCTCCCCGAACCGTCGACGGTCACGTATGTCACATTCTCGCCAAACTCGGCTTCACCGCCCGCGCCCAGATAGCCGCCTGGGCCGTGAGGCACGACCAGGGAGTGTCTAATCAACGGCGGATCTGCTGATCAAGGGAGAGACGACAAGTGAGCGAGACGATCGGGCACGAGTCCGTGGACGAGTCGGCCGGTGGCGCGATGCCGTCGGCGGCGTCGGACGAGCAGCTCGTCGCGATGCTGGTGGACCGGGCACGGAACGAGGGCCTGCGACTGACCGGCTGAGGGCGGGTTGTTGCAGATGCTGACCAAGCGGGTGCTGGAGTCGGCCTTGGAATGCGAGATCACCGACCATGTCGGCTACGAGAAGCACGATCCGGCCGGAAAGAACAACGGCAACAGCCGCAACGGGACCCGGGCGAAGACCGTGCTGACCGATGTCGGCCCGGTGGAGCTGAGGGTGCCGCGCGATACCGCCGGCAGTTTCGAGCCGCAGATCGTCAAGAAGCGGCAGCGGCGTCTGACCGGCGTCGACGAAATGCTGCTCTCCTTGTCCGCGAAGGGCCTCACTCACGGGGAGATCTCCGCTCATCTCGCCGAGGTCTACGGAGCGGAGGTGTCCAAGCAGACCATCTCCACCATCACCGACAACTTCATGGACGGCATGGCCGAATGGCAGAACCGGCCCCTCGACCCCGTCTACCCCGTCCTGTTCGTGGACGCCATCAACGTGAAGATCAGGGTTCTGTCGACGATCTTGTGATCCGGACGCTTGAGCGGGTGGCGTCAACTGTTCGCGATCATGCATCGCGTGCTCTCGTGATGTGCTCTTGGAGCTGTTTCCGCACGTGTCCGCGTTGCTGATCGAGGAGGTCCAGCGGCGACCGGACAAGGTGGTGCTGAGGACGCGGGCGCGAGCGACGACCGCGGCCTGCCGGTGCGGTCAGGGCTCGGCACGGGTGCACGGCCGGTATGTGCGCCGGCTGCGTGATGTCGCCGTGGGCGGGCTCGGCGTCGTGATCGAGTTATGCATACGCCGCTTCCGCTGTGAGAATCCTGCCTGCACGGCGGTGACGTTCGCCGAGCAGATCGCGGGACTGACCACCCCGCACAGCCGGCACACTCCGCTGCTGCGTGCGGTGTTGACGCAGATCGGGCTGGCCCTGGCCGGCCGGGCAGGAGCTCGCCTGGCGTCCGCGGTCGGCATCTGCATGGGCAGGGATACGCTGCTGCGGCTGGTCAGGGCCTTGCCCGAGCCCGAGGCTGGTCACGTGGAAGTGCTGGGCGTGGACGACTTCGCCTTCCGCAAGGGCCGCCATTACGGCACGATCCTGATCGACATGGCCACCCACCGTCCGCTTCACCTCTTCGAAGGCCGCGACGGCGAGGACCTGGCCGCCTGGCTGCGCAATCACCCCGAGGTGAAGGTCATCTGCCGGGACCGCTCGGGTGGTTACGGAGAAGGCGCACGGCTCGGGGCGCCACAGGCCGAGCAGGTCGCCGACCGCTATCACCTGTGGGCCAACCTCGGCCAGGCGGTCGAGAAGCCAGTGAACGCCCATCGCGACCGCCTGGCCGAACCGCCTCCTGGGCCTGCCGACACACCCGACAAGCCGGAGGCAGAGCCGCAGGTGGTCCAGCCACCACGGGAGCTGAAGATCGTGACTCGGCTGCGTGAGCAGCATGCCGCCGTCCACGAGCTGTGGGAACAGGGGATGTCGAAGGCGGCGATCGGCCGGAAACTCGGGTTGCACCAGGCCACCGTCCGTAAACTCGTGGGCGCCCGCTCTGCCGACGATGTCGTCGCCAAGAGCCTCCAGCGGGCGCATATCGTCGACCCGTACGTCGGCTACCTGCACCGGCGCTGGAACGAAGGCGTCTGAAACGCCACACAGCTCTACCGGGAGATCCAAGAACTTGGCTATCCCGGAGGCGAGTTGGCCGTCCAACGTCACCTGCGGCGCTACCGAACCGGCCGGGGACATGCACCCGCCCCGGGCCCCAAGCCTCCGTCGGTTCGCGAGGTCACCTCCTGGATCATGACCCACCCCGAACACGTACGGGACGAGGACGCGGACAAGCTGCACCGCCTGCGCGAGCGTGATCCCGAGCTGGACCGGCTCACCGGCCACGTCAGGAAGTTCGCCGCGATGATGACCGGACGCCACGGCGACCGACTCGAGAGCTGGATCGCCGACGCCGAGCAGGACAACCTGGCCCCCTGGCGTCCTTCGCCCGCAACCTCCGCCGCGATCTCGACGCTGTCCGCAACGGCCTGTCCCTGCCCCACAGTTCCGGCGCCGTGGAGGGCAACGTCAACCGGCTGAAGATGCTCAAGCGCCAGATGTTCGGCCGGGCCAGTCTCGATCTCCTTCGCAAACGCGTCCTGCTCGCGCGATAAGCCCTGACCGCCCGGATCACAAGATCGTCGACAGAACCCTGATCTTCACGTTGATGGCGTCCACGAACAGGACGGGGTAGACGGGGTCGAGGGGCCGGTTCTGCCATTCGGCCATGCCGTCCATGAAGTTGTCGCTGATGGTGGAGATGGTCTGCTTGGACACCTCCGCAGCACCATTTCGTCGACGCCGGTCAGACGCCGCTGCCGCTTCTTGACGATCTGCGGCTCGAAACTGCCGACGGTATCGCGCGGCACCCTCACCTCCACCGTATCCGGCCACACTGATTGCGGCCACGGTGAGATCGACGGCCACCTTGACCGCCCGGAACTTTCGGCGCGCGAGGGTGGTCAGGGCGGCCTCACGTTCCGGTATCTCGGTGCAGTTCACCGGACGTGGCGGTAGGGCTGCCGACGAGTGCCTGCTTTTGCTGCGTTCGCCGACGAACTCCCCACGCCAAACGAGCCCGTCGTCCTTCGGGAAGATGGGGCGCAGGGCCATCGGTGGAGATACCAGGGCTGCCCCGAGCAGTGCGCCCGCCAGCGCCACAGCCACGCTGAGCATGCGCGACGAGTTCACCGGTGTGGACAGTGCCGTCCCTGCCGTGATCGCAAGTAGGGCACCGGTTACTCCACTCAGTGCTGTTGCTTTCGTATCCGCGCGCTGCACCTCGACGAACATCCTGTTGTCATCACTCGCAGGTGCGCCGGTTGTTGTCGAGACGTGCAGCGGGACGTTCTGCGACTCGGGTTCTTCCACTGCCTCTCCTTGTAGTTGCCTTGCGGCTTGGAGTAGCAGTCTGGGCAGGCGGCCGGAGCGCAGCTGCCCACCAGGTGGTAGCGATCGCGATCGATCGGTCACAGTCGGGAGCCTGGTTTGGTTTGAACCACGAAGCTGCCCGGATCGAGTGCTCCACAGGCGACGGTGGGGCAGCCAGTGGCGGGTCCACTCGACCGCCTCCAGCATCTGGTCAGCATGAGTCCTCGCATACTCCGAGGCAGGTGCTCGAACGGGTCCTGGGACGGCGATGGCGGAACAGCCGGATTCTACGCGGAAGCGCAGGTGGGGAACCTTCTTGCCCAAGAAAGATCGATGTTCCTTGGCATCTTCGAGCGTGAGGAGTGTCGGTGTACAGTGAGCAACGCCCTTGACCTGCACAAAGCAGGCAGGGAGCCGTCCTTCAGGAGTTCTCCGTGATGCGAACCATGTTCAAGTCCAAGATCCACCGGGCCACCGTGACCCAGGCCGACCTGCACTACGTCGGCTCCGTCACCGTCGACGCCGAACTGATGGAAGCGGCCGACCTGCTTCCCGGCGAGCTCGTCCACATCGTCGACATCGACAACGGCGCCCGGCTCGAGACGTACGTGATCGAAGGAGAGCGCGGATCGGGCGTCATCGGCATCAACGGTGCCGCCGCCCATCTCGTGCACCCCGGTGACCTGGTCATCCTCATCAGCTATGCGCAGGTCGACGACGCCGAGGCCCGGGCACTGGTGCCCCGCGTGGTGCACGTCGACGGCCGGAACCGCATCGTCGAGCTGGGCTCGGACCCGTCCCGGCCGGTCCCCGGGAGCGACACGGAAAGCAGCCCGCACGCCGTGCCGGCCCCCGCGGTCCGATACTGAACCGAACCGACGGCACGTCCGCTGACCGAGGAGAGCACGATGGCTGACGCCGAACTCCGTGACGATCGTGAGAAGGGCCGGCTGGAGGCGTACGAGGACGGCGAGTTCGTCGGCCACATCGCCTACTTCACGCTGGACTTCGACCCCGCCGCGCTGGTCCCGGTGCACACGATCGTCGAGCCGGCGCACGAGGGCAAGGGCATCGGCAGCACGCTGGTGCGAAGGCTCTACGCGATGGCCGCCGCTGAGGGAGTGCCCGTCGTGCCGCTGTGCCCGTACGCCGCGAAATGGGCGCAGCGGCACCCGGAGGAGGCTCCCGTGCCGTCCGCCGAACTGGTCAAGGAGGCCGAGCGGCAGGCGAAGGAGCACCCGGGACTGTGACGGACCTGCCGCCACGGGCCGACCACTCGGCCGGGGCCGGCCCGCGGGCGGCAGGGTCCGTACTGGCGCTGCTGCACACCTCCCCGGTCCATGTGCCCGTCTTCGACGCCCTGCAGGGCCGCCACCACCCGGGTCTGCGGCTGCGGCACACCGTCGACGGGGGACTTCTGGCCCGGGCCAGGTCGCACGGCCCGGAGGCGGTGGCCGAGGCCGTCCGCTCGGCTCTCGCCGGGGCCGTCGCCGGGGGGGCGGGTGCGGTCCTGTGCACCTGTTCCACCATCGGGGCGGTGGCGGAGCGATGCGCGGCGGACGTCGGAGTGCCCGTCCTTCGGGTCGACCGGCCCATGGCCGCGGCCGCCGCCGCACACCGGCGGATCGCGGTCGTCGCGACGGTCGCGAGCACGCTGGCGCCCACGGTCACGCTGATCGGGGAGGAGCGGGCTCGCGCCGAACGGGGCCGAGGGGCCGCCGTGCGCGCGGAGCGGCTGTGGGAAGCCCCGGCCCCGGCGGATCGTGAGCAGGCGATGGAGCCCGCTGTTCCGGAGGGCTCCGGAACAGTGCGCACCCATGTGGTCGCGCGAGCCTGGGAGCGCTTCGAGTCCGGCGACCACGACGGCTGTCTGGACCTGGTCGCCGCCGCCGTCGACTCCGTCCGCGAAGCCGATGTGGTCGTCCTGGCCCAGGCGTCCATGGCTGCCGCGGCCGCCCGTGTGACCACGTCCGTCCCCGTGCTCTCCAGCCCCCGCACCGGCCTCGCGGCAGCGGTGCGGGCGGTGGGGGCAGGGGCGGTCGAGGGCGGGGCGCCGTCGGCTGCCCATCCTGCGGCACCGGAAGGGGCCCGCCGCGAGTCGTGATGCCGGCGTCCCGCGGCCCCGAGCGTGGGCGGGCCCCGGCCGGCGCAGATCCGCCGGTACCACGACGCGAGCGGGCGGCCGGTGGGGATCCGCCGCCCCTCGGCCGGCGCAGGAGCGCGTCCTCGGCGGACGCGGACCCTGGTTCCCTGGGGGTGCACCGACGGTCCCGCCCCGACCGGGAGGCCCTCAACCCTTCGCCCGCACATGCCGATGACTGGACCGGACGCGTGTGGGCAGCCGCATGCTTGGAACCCGAAACGCGCATCCGGCCGAACCGACGCCCGGCCGACCGAATCCCCGGGGAGACCGTCATGACACAGCCCCCGCCCGACCCGGCACCCCCTGCGCCGCCTCCCGACCCCGTACCGCCGGACCCCGTGCCACCGACGCCACCGCCGGACCCCGTGCCACCGGCTCCCACTCCGCCACCGGAGCCCGGTCCCGGGCCTGCCCCGGGGCCTCCGCCCGGGCCCGTACCCCCGCCGCAGCCGCCGCCCGGCCCCGCGCCGGACCCGATTCCCAAACCTCCGGGACCGGATCCGGTGCCCGGACCGGACCCCCAGCCCGGCCCGCTGAGCTGACGCCGTACAGGCCGGCGCCGCGCCACGGACGCGGCGGACCACGACGTACGGTGATCCGCCGCGCCGGGGCGCGACACCTCGTGCCCCGGCTGCGCCCGCCCGCGGCTCAGCCGGTGCCCACCTCGGACCGGTCGCCGCCCCAGAGGGTGTGGAACGACCCGTCACGGTCGGTGCGCCGGTAGGTGTGGGCGCCGAAGAAGTCCCGCTGGGCCTGGGTGAGCGCCGCCGGGAGCCGGCGGGCGCGGAGTGCGTCGTAGTGGGCGAGCGCCGCGGAGAATCCCGGCGTCGGCACACCCTGGCGTGCCGCGGTGGCCACCACCGCGCGCCAGTCGTCCTGGGCCGCGCCGATCTCCTCGGCGAACTGCTTGTCCGACAGCAGGCTCGGCAGATCGGACCGAGTGTCGAACGCCGTCCGGATCCGGTCCAGGAAGGCCGCGCGGATGATGCACCCCGCCCGCCAGATCGCCGCCACCGAGCCCAGGTCGATGTTCCAGTCGTAGGTGTCGCCGCCTGCCCGGATCTGGTGGAAGCCCTGCGTGTACGACACGATCTTCGACGCGTAGAGCGCCTGCTCGACCTGTGCCGCGAAGCGGGCGGCGCCCGCCTCGTCCAGCGGCCGCGGCGTCGGTCCCGGCAGCGACTGCGAGGCCTCGCGCAGATCGACGTGCCCGGACAGCGAGCGGGCGAAGACGGCCTCCGCGATGCCCGACACCGGTACGCCCAGGTCGAGGGCGATCTGCACGGTCCAGCGGCCGGTGCCCTTCTGCTCGGCCCGGTCGGCGACCACGTCGACGAACGGCTTCCCGGTCACCGGGTCCGTGTGGGCCAGTACCTCGGCGGTGATCTCGATCAGGTACGAGTCGAGCCGGCCCGTGTTCCACTCGCGGAAGGTCTCGGCGATCCTCTCCGGTGAGTAGCCGGCGACCGACCGCAGCAGGTGGTACGCCTCGGCGATCAGCTGCATGTCGGCGTACTCGATGCCGTTGTGCACCATCTTCACGAAGTGGCCCGCGCCGTCGGGGCCGATGTGTGTGGTGCAGGGAGTACCGTCGGGCGCCTTCGCCGCGATCTTCTCCAGCATCGGGCCGAGCGTGTCGTACGACTCCCGGGAACCGCCCGGCATGATGCTCGGGCCGTGCAGCGCGCCCTCCTCACCGCCGGAGACGCCCACGCCCACGAAGTGGATTCCGCGCTCGCGCAGTTCGCGCTCACGCCTGCGGGTGTCCTCGAAGTGCGCGTTGCCGCCGTCGATGATCTGGTCGCCCGGCTCCAGCAGCGGGGCGAACTCCTCGATCACCGCGTCCGTCGGCGCACCGGCCTTGACCATGATCATGAGGCGGCGGGGGCGCTCCAGCGCGGCGACGAACTCCTCGGCGGACTCGGTGGGGACGAAGGCCCCTTCGTCGCCGAACGACTCGACGAGTTCGCGGGTGCGGGCGTTGGTCCGGTTGTGCAGGGCGACCGTGTAGCCGTTGCGCGCGAAGTTGCGGGCGAGATTGCGGCCCATCACCGCGAGCCCGGTGACGCCGATCTGGGCGGTACCACTCATACGTGTGCTCCTGGAATCCGTCGTCTGCGTGCGGTCGTGCGGAAGTGCGCCTCCCCGTGGCCAGTATGAATACGCGTCACCGGAGTGCGGCGTTCATGGGCGACGAGTCGCGCGAGGGGCGCACCGTCCACCGTATTCCCCCGGACGGCCGTGCGCCTTGCACCGGGGCGCCCGCGCGCACCCCCTTGTCATGTCTTGTGGCGAGCCAATAGCTTTGGCGGCTGCTGAGGCGTTCGAGGGGGACTCATGGCCGTTCGTGGACGACACCGCCGGTACCAGCCGAGCCGTATCAACCGGGCCTCGCTCACCGTCACCGCGGGTGGCGCGGGCATGGCGCTGCCGCTGATCGGCGCGGGAACGGCGGCCGCGGCGCCCGAGGACGTGTGGGAGAAGGTCGCGTCCTGCGAGTCCACCGGAAACTGGCACATCAACACCGGCAACGGGTACTTCGGCGGGCTCCAGTTCAGCCAGTCGACCTGGGAGGAGTACGGCGGAACGGCTTACGCCGCGCGCGCCGACCTCGCCACCCGCGACCAGCAGATAGCCGTCGCGGAGAAGGTGCTGGACGGCCAGGGCCCCCGCGCCTGGCCGGTCTGCTCAACACGCGCCGGACTGACCCGCGAGGACGCACCGGACGTCTCACCCGAACGGCAGCTCCGGGCGCAGTCCGCGTTGTCCCGGCACACGGTCCCGGGGGCGACGCCGACCACCGTCCCCACGCAGCGTGAGAGTTACACGGTGACGCCCGGCGACTCGCTCTCCGGGATCGCCGCCTCCGAACGGGTCGAGGGCGGCTGGCAGGCGCTCTACGTCGCCAACCGGAAGGTCGTCGGCGACGACCCCGACCTCATCCACCCCGGCCAGCGGCTGGTCGTGCGGGGTACCTCGCCCGCCCCGTCGGACGGTCGCCCGGCGGCCCGTCCCCCGTCCCCGCCGAAGACTCCGCCGAAGGCGCAGCCGCCCCGGGCCGCGCAGCCCGCCACCCCGCAGCCCGCCGCCCCGCAACAGCAGAGCCAGCAGGCGAAGCAGAAGCCGAAACCGAAGCCCCGGCAGGAGCAGCGGCAGCAGAAGCACCCGGACCGCGCCCAGCGCGGCACCGGCCTGAGCGCACCCGTCGCCGCCGGCACCGGCACCCCGTACGGCAAGGCCGGCTCGTCCTGGTCCAGCGGCTATCACACGGGCGTGGACTTCCCCGTGCCGACGGGCACCTCGGTGAAGGCCGTGGCCCAGGGCCGGGTGGTCTCGGCAGGCTGGGAGGGCGCGTACGGCTACCAGATCGTCGTCCGGCACGACGACGGGAAGTACAGCCAGTACGCCCATCTCTCGGCGCTCACCGTGCGCGAGGGGCAGCGGGTCAACAGCGGTCAGCGAATCGCCCGTTCAGGGTCCACCGGCAACAGCACCGGACCGCACCTCCACTTCGAGGTGCGCACCGGGCCGGGATACGGGTCCGACATCGATCCGCTCCGGTACCTCCGTGCGGGCGGTGTCAGCATCTGACGGCGTTCCCGGGGGCTCCGGGACCGGGGAGAGGACCCGCGCCCCCACCGGAACCGCGTCCCCGCCCGCGGCGGAGGCGGGAGCCGAACGCCGCGGCCACCCGCTCCTGCACGACCGCCGCCGTCGCGTGGGCGACCGCGGAGGGCAGGGACAGCGGTACGGACAGGGCGGGGGAGCGCATGCGCCCAGCGATCTCCCTCGAGGGCACCTCCCGTCCTCGTTCTCGGGCGGGCACTCGCGCGTACTCCCGGAGGCGAAGGGGAGTACGGGACCACACGGACGCCAGACACTCCAGAGCCGCCGCCGTATGCTGCATCCACGGCAGACACGCGGGTGCGTGGACCTCGGGTCCGGGCCGGGCGGGACGACGGAGCGAGACCGGGCGGGGGCACGTGGAGCGGACGGAGACGGAGTCGATCGGCGGCTTCTTCGCGACCCGGACCGGCGAGCCCGGTCCCGGCCATGTTCCGCTGTCCCGGCTCCACGCCGGCGAACTCGGGCCCCTCACCACCCGCGTCGACCGCGTCGCGGCCCGGCTGCGCACCCCCGAACGCCGGGTCGCCGCGTCCATCGCCCACCTCGGGCTCGCCGCCCGTCTCTGGTCCACGGCGCTCGGGCCCGCCGCGCTCCACGGCGAGTTCCCCGACCCGGCCGCCGGAGGGCTGTACTGGGACCCGGAGCTCACCTCGCCCGACGACCTGTGCTGGACCCGGGAAGGAACGCTTCCCGGCACCGTCGACGGCATTCGGGAGGCCGTCCAGTACGGCCACCTGGTCCCGCTCGCCGAGGCCCTGCGCGGCGACGTCCGCATCTCGCACCGGCTGCTGTGGGGCAACGCCGGCTCCGCGCTCGCCGGCGCCCTGCGCGAGATCCACCGCTGGGCGCGGGTACGCGACCGCCTCGACGTGGCCGAGCGGGCCACCGCGCTCACCACGGGCCTGCTGGACCACCCGGACCTGAGCGGCACGGTGCGCGGAACGGCGCTCCGCCGCGGCAGTTGCTGCCTCTACTACCGGTGCCCGGGCGGCGGTCTGTGCGGCGACTGCGTCTTCGACCGCCCGCCCGGCCGGCAGCGGCCGTAGCGGGACACCACCGCCGGCCCCACGCCCTGCCGATCGCCCCGCGCAGGCGGCAACCGTGTGCCCGGGAAGAGGGCGATCGAGCACGGCCGATGGCCGGACGTGGGGACCCTCGACCCGTACCACGAGGCCCGGGTGGACCCGGTCGCCGCGACCGACCGGTGCTCGCCAGGAGACCGGCGCCGGCCCACCCGCCCCCACCCCCGGCCGGCTGTGCCACCCCTCGGCCGTCTTCCCGCCCCGAGACGCGGTCACGGAGAGTCATCACCGGAGGCCCTCCCCGTGAACGGTTTGGCCCGCACGCCCGCCACTGAAGTAAAGTTCCGCTTTTGGAATCCCCCAGCGGCACGCGAAGAACACAGGGAACGGCAGCGGCGATGACGGTGACAGACGACAGCCTGGAGTTCGGCCCCGGCATCGACCCCGAGCGACTGGCCGTCTGCCTGGGCGTTCTCGAGGAGCTCGACCGCCTGGAGGTCGACCATCCCGACGCGGTCACGGTCCGCCGGGCCACGGCGGGGATCTACCGCACCGTGAAGCAGCGCCGCCGGCAGGAGCGCCGCGCCGCCAAGACCGCCCACGACAAGGCCGTCACCGAGGCCACCGCGACCGGCTCCGCTGACCGTATCGACGACGAGACCCAGGGACTGCTGCCGTCCTCGTCGGTGACGGGAGAGATCGCGGGGATACTCCAGCGCCCCCGGTCCTGCTACATCTGCAAGACCCGCTTCATCGAGGTCGACGCCTTCTACCACCAGCTGTGCCAGAAGTGCGCGGCCGAGAACCGGGCCCGCCGCGACGCCCGCACCGATCTGACCGGCCGGCGGGCGCTGCTCACCGGTGGCCGGGCCAAGATCGGCATGTACATCGCGCTGCGGTTGCTCCGCGACGGCGCCCGCACCACCATCACCACCCGCTTCCCGAACGACGCGGTCCGCCGCTTCAAGGCGATGCCGGACAGCGACGAGTGGATCCACCGGCTCAAGATCGTCGGAATCGACCTCCGTGACCCCGCGCAGGTCGTCGCGCTCGCCGACTCGGTCGCGGCCGAGGGGCCGCTGGACATCCTGATCAACAACGCCGCGCAGACGGTGCGACGTTCCCCGCAGGCGTACAGCGAACTCGTCGCGGCCGAGGGGGCCCCGCTGCCCGCGGGTGAGCTGCCCGCCGCCGAGGTGATCGGCACCTTCGGCAGCGGCGGGGTGGACCGGGTCGCGGCCCTGCCCGGGCCGCGCTCGGAAGGGCTGAGCGCCCAGGACGTCACCGGTCTCGCCCTCGTCTCCGGGTCGGCGTCGCTCGCGCGGATCGAGGCCGGTACCGCGATCGACGCGGGCGGGCTCGTGCCCGATCTGCACGACACCAACAGCTGGATCCAGACAGTCTCCGAGGTCGACCCGGTCGAGCTCCTCGAAGTGCAGCTGTGCAACTCGACGGCCCCGTTCATCCTGATCAGCCGGCTCCGCGCGGCGATGGCCGCGTCCTCGGCGCGGCGCAAGTACGTCGTGAACGTCTCCGCCATGGAGGGCGTCTTCAGTCGCGGCTACAAGGGCGCCGGCCATCCGCACACCAACATGGCCAAGGCGGCCCTGAACATGCTGACGCGCACCAGCGCCCAGGAGATGTTCGAGGCCGACGGCATCCTGATGACCGCCGTCGACACCGGCTGGATCACCGACGAGCGTCCGCACCCGGACAAGGTGCGCCTCGCGGCCGAGGGTTTCCACGCCCCGCTGGACCTGGTCGACGGCGCGGCCCGGGTGTACGACCCGATCGTGCGCGGCGAGGCCGGCGAGGACCTCTTCGGCTGCTTCCTGAAGGACTACGACCGCGCGAACTGGTGAGTCGCGAGGTAACCCGAACGGCGGATTCCCCCGGGCGAGCAGGGCTCCCCGGGGGTTTCCTGTACCCGATGGGTCGTCACCTTGGGGCGGTTTCCCGTAAAGAATCGCCCAATGTGACGTAATCCATCGAGCGCAGCCGCGCTCATTTGGTTAGTCTGGAGCCAACGGACGGTCGGCAAGGGGTCACGAAGCCCCGCGAGACCGCCCCGGGACAGGTCCGCAACCTCGGCCGCGATCCCGCCCGAAGAACGGCGCCACCGCGACCGAACCGCCCTTGTCCCTGTGACGCGACACTAAGGAGTGCGCGGTGACGACTGAAACGAAGACGAAGACCAAGCCCTCGGCGGAACCCGGCGAACGACCGGGGCGGCCGGACGAGCTCGGAAGCCTCGAGGTCTGGGCCCGTTCCGCGCCGATCAGACTGGCCGGCTACGAGGACGACCTCGCCGAGCCGCACATCCTGCAGGGCATCGACTGATCTCGCGCCCCACGGCTGTCACCACCCCCGGTCCGCTCCGGACCGGGGGTCCGTGCATCCCGTCCCCCGGTCGCACCCGGGACGCCGGACCCGGGCGGCGCGGCGGACGGAGCTCCCCCTCGCCTTCCCCGTGGCCCTTGCGCAGGGCGGGCCGGACGGGGCCCGGGGACGGGTCAGACCCGTTCCGCCGGGACGTCCGTCCTGCTCAGCCGGGTCGGCGGCAGGTACTCGCGCAGATAGCGCCGCTGCCACCACGCGCCCGTGGAGCGCAGCCGCCGCCAGTCCGTGAACGTGTAGTGGTACAGCCGGGCCCTGACGTACGACGGCGGGGCGTCCGGGAAGGGATTGCGGCGCAGCAGCCTCAGCGTGTCCCGGTCGTTCTCCAGCAGCCGTTCCACGAAGCCGCCGAACCAGGACCGTGCGTAGGCGGGGGAGAGGGCGGCGAACCACATCAGCCAGTCGAGGCGCAGGTGGTAGGGGGCGTACTGCCGGGGCAGCCGGCGGAGGTCGCCCGGCTTCCCCTTGAACTCGTACTCCCGCCACACGGTGCCGGGGCGGGGCACCGGCTCGTCCGTGCCCTCGATCACGACCTCGTACCGCACCCTCCCGACGGTTCCGAACGCGCCGTAGGTGTTCACCAGGTGGAGCGGGTCGAAGGACCGGTTCATCGCCTGCCGCCGGGAGACCAGATTGCGCACGGGGTGGTGGCTCAGAGCGAGGACGAGGACGGTCGCCGCGATCACCAGGACCTCGTACCAGAGCGGCGGGGCGGGCAGGGGGTGCGGCCCGGCGAACGCGGAGAGGTCGACGGCGGAGAGCGCGAGGGCGATCGTCAGCCAGTTGAGCCAGGCGAAGTTGCCGGACAGCACGAGCCACAGCTGGGTGACGACGATCAGCCCCGCCGCCACGGAGGCGACCGGCTGCGGGGTGAACAGCAGGACCGGTACCAGCAGTTGGGTCACATGGTTGGCGGCGGCCTCGACCCGGTGCAGCGGTCCCGGCAGACGGTGGAAGAACCAGCTGAACGGGCCGGGCATCGGCTGGGTCTCGTGGTGGTGGTACAGGCACGTCAGCCGACGCCAGCACTCGTCGCCGCGGACCTTGATCAGCCCGGCGCCGAACTCCACCCGGAAGAGCAGCCAGCGCAGCAGCCACAGCACCAGCACCGGGGGCGCGGTCCGCTCGTTCCCGAGGAACACCGCGAGGAACCCGGTCTCCAGCAGCAGCGACTCCCAGCCGAAGGCGTACCAGGTCTGTCCGACGTTGACGATCGAGAGGTAAAGCGCCCACAGCGCCGCCCACCACAGCATCGCCGTCCACAGCGGGAGGTGGTCGGCCGCGCCCCCGAGCAGCGCGGCGGAGAGCACCGCGCCCGCCCAGGCGCAGCAGGCGAAGAACCGGTCCGAGTAGTGCAGTTGGAAGATGCTCGGGGCGCGCCGCATCGGGGCGTACCGCAGGTAGTCGGGTACCGGGAGCATGCCGCGCTCGCCGATGAGGGCGCGGAACTGGAGGGCCGCCCCGACGAAGGCCGCCAGGTACACCGCGGCCAGCGCCCGCTGGAAGACGAGTCTGCTCAGCCAGTAGTCCGGTGCCGAGAACCACTCCATCGCGGACCTCCCGTACGTCCAGTATCCGCTTCGGCGACGAGCCGTCGCAGGCCGGCGCCGAGCCGTCGTGCGTACATCCGCTGCGCCACCGGTACGAGCGGCCCGGCGAGCCGGGTGTACCAGCGGGCGGGCCTGCTGAACGCCGTCACCGTGAGCCACACGGAGCCGTCCTCCGCCGCCTCCGCGAGGAAGCTCTCCTCGCCGCACTCGGGGTGGCCGGTCAGAGTCCCGTAGGCGAATCCGATGCGGTCCGGTCCGTCCGCGGTCCAGATCACCCGGCAGGGAGCGCGGAAGCGCAGCGGTCCCACGCCGAGCGAGATCTCGACCGAGGTGCCCGGTTCGGCGCGGGCGGTGGAGGCGGTCACGCGCGCCCCGGACGAGCGGTGCATCGCCCAGCCGGTTATGGCGTCGCCCGCGGTCGCCAGGGCCGCGGGGCCGTGGCCCACCGGTACCCGTACATGGAGGTGGTGATAGCCCTCGGGCAGGGGGGTGCGGCGGGTGGCGCCGGTCTCGGCGTAGTTGGGTCCGTCGGCGAGGGTCATGCGGTGTTCCTTTCGGGTCCTGTCCGTCCCGGTCCTGTCGATCCGGGTCCTGTCGATCCGGTTCGTGCGCCGGTCCTGCGCCCGCCGGCCGTCGAAGCGGTGATCTCCTCCAGCCGCAGCCAGGCCAGCAGCGAGCAGAGGGCGAAGCCCAGCGCGTTGCCGAGGCCGTGGGTGGCGGCCATCCAGGTGAGATCGGGGTGCGGCAGGCCGGTGGCCTCGCCGAGCGCCCAGCTCAGGGCGAGGAGCATGGTCGCCACCAGAACGGCCGCCGAGACCCCCAGAAGTCTGCGAATCAGCCGTTCGGCCCTGCCCGTGCGTACATCGCGCCAGGTCAGCAGTGCGACGGCCCACATTCCGGCGGTCAGCACCACCGCCCCGGCCAGCTCGGCCCAGTCGCCCGTGAAGTAGCCGGCGAGTACCAGCAGGGTCCCCGCGGGCACGCTGACCGCTGCGAACCGGCCGGTGGAGCCCCAGGTGGAACGGCAGACCAGGCCCGCGACCAGCGCCGCGGCGAAGCCCGCGAAGTGGAAGTGCGGCACGGTCAGGGCCAGGATCTCCAGGTCGAATCCCAGTAGTTCGTGCCCGGAGCGTTCGGCCACCAGGGCCACTCCTGCCACGGCCGGCGTGGCCAGGGCCGTGAGGACGGCGATCTCCGCCGGCGCGAGCGAGCGGGTGCGCCGCAGCCGGGCCGGGGCGTGCAGGGCGAGTGCGGCGGTGGCGAGGGCGTAGACCGAGGCCAGGGCCGTGGCGAGGGTGCCTCGGGGCAGCCACAGGCTGACGGCGCCGGGCAGGGCGAGCAAGGGCCAGAGCCGGCGGACGGCGCCCGGATCCGGGCCCGGCATCAGGCGCAGTCCCAGCGGAACGATCACCAGCATCCCGAGCATCACGATCGCGTTGACCAGCGAGGTCATCGCGCCACCCCCCAACTTGAACGCGTTCAGTTCCGCGTTCGAGCCTAGAGTGATTCTTGAACGTGTTCAAGTCGCGGCTCCGGAAGGTGTGGTGCAAGACAGGGAGTGATCACTCCGGGTACACCCTCACAACAGGCGGGAGATGGCGGGGCATGTTCGTGCGCTCACCGATGTATCGCCGGCACGCCGGGTTGGCCGCGATGTCGGCCGGCCTGTCGGCCGCACTGCTGGTCACTGGCTGCAGCAGTCTCACGGATCAGGGGCAGTCGGGCTCGACCCCCTCGCAGGAGGTCCGTCTGCAGCCGGCCGCGGAGCCCGGTCCCGATCCGTTCACGCCCTCCACGGCCACCGTGACGGCGGTGTCCCGCCAGCTGCCGGCGCCTCGGGTCTCCCACTCCGCGCGGAAGGACGCCGACGTGCGATCCATCCGCACGGTGCTGGGCTCCACGCCCGGACTGTACGGCGGCACCCGGTCCGTCGCGAGCTGTGACGTGGAGCAGCAGATCCGGTTCCTGGTCGGCGACCAGGGCAAGGCCCAGGCGTTCGCCGAAGGCGTCGGCGTCGGCCAGGAGGACATGCCGGGGTTCCTGCGGGGTCTCACCCCCGTGGTGCTGCGGGCCGACGCGCGGGTCACCGACCACGGCTACCGCGACGGTGTCGCCCAGCGCCGGCAGGCCGTGCTCCAGGCCGGGACCGCCGTGCTCGTCGACGAGCACGGCTCACCGAGGGTCCGCTGCGGCTCCGGGAGCCCCCTCGCCTCGCCCGTGGTGACGGCCGGGGCCGTGAACGAACAGGGCAAACCCTGGCAGGGGTACGACAGTGACCGCGTGGTCGTGATCACCCGAGCCGCCCATGTGATCGACAGCCTGGTGCTCGTCGACCTCGCCACCAACACCTGGATGGAGCGCAGGAGCGGCTCCGACGGCGAGGCGGACCAGAACCCGCAGGTGCCGCCCGCCCATGACCCCGGTCTCCATGTCGCCGACGCACCCCAGGGGCCCCAGCCGGCGGGCCCCGGCTCGCCGAGCGAACCGCCGCCGCCCAGCCCCGACGCCTCCGGTCCGCCCCCGGCGTCCCCGAGCGCGGTCCGCCCCGGTGTCCCGAGCTCGCCGACCCGTGGCCCCGACGGTCCGCCGCCCATCCTCCCGGACGCGCCGCTGCCCGACGGGGCGGGCCAGGGCACCGGCGGCTCCGGCGGGTTCGACCAGGGGGGTGCGGGTCTGAGTGACAGCGACATCCTGATCTCGCCCGACTCCGGCGGCGGCCAGGGCTCGGGTGCCGTCGGCGGAGTGGACCAGGGCTCGGGTGCCGTCGGCGGAGCGGGCGAGCCCCAGAGCGGGCCAGGCGTCATCCTTCCGGACGCGCCGCTCCCCGGCGGTGCCGGGACCGGTTCCGGCCTGCCCGCCCCCGGCGGCGGGAGCGTCCAGGGTTGAGGCCGCAGCACCCCACTCGCTCGATAAATCGGACAAATGATGGCAGAGTGTCACCATGGTTGATCGGGCAGCGGGGGCCCTGTCGCTTCCCGACGACTGGCCCGCCAACCCGGATCTGAGCCTGGCCCTCAACCGCATGGGCAGCTTCGACTGGGACCTCGACAGCGGGCTGATGCACCTGGATCAGCCCGCTCTCGACGTGTTCGACACGCCCGCCGACCAGTACGACGGCCGTCCCGAGACCCTGGCCGGGCGATTCCCGCGCGGCGAGGCGGCCCGGTTGGACGAGCTGGTCTCGCAGGCGCTGAAGAACGGCAGCTCCCGTTACGGTGCGTACTTCCGCATCCGCTGCCGCAACGGCGCCCTGCGCTGGACGCACACCCAGGGATCGGTGCTCCGCGACGCCGAGGGGCGCCCCCACCGGATCATCGGCATCGTCCGCGACGCCACCCAGGAGCTCGCCGAATCGTCCGCCCGACTCGAGCTCGACGCGGAACGCCGACGCCAGACCAGCGTCGTGGAGAGCACCACGGCCGCCCTCGCCCACGCCAGGACCGTCAAGGACGTCATCGACGTGCTCAAGGACTCGCACGGGCTGGAACACCTCGGCGCCACCAGCCTGGTGATGGGGCTGCTGGAGTCCGGGCGGATCCACCTCGTCGCGGAGGGGCCGGAGGGCTCCTTCGTCCCGGGCACCCGATTCACCAGGGTCGACGAGCAGTACCCGATGAGCGAGGTCATCCGCACGCTGGTGCCCCGGTTCATCGAGTCCAAGGAGGACTTCGCCGGCTCGTACCCGCGGCTCTGGCCGCACATCAGCGGACTCGGCATCACTTCCGCGGCCTACATGCCGCTGATCGCCCAGGCCAGGCCGATCGGCGCGCTCGGCCTGCTGTACCGGGAGAAGACCGGTTTCACCACCGAGGAGCGCAATCTGCTCGTGGCGCTGAGCAGCAGCATCGCGCAGAGCCTGCAGCGGGCCATGCTCTTCGAGCAGGAGCACGACCTGGCCGAGGGGCTCCAGCAGGCGATGCTGCCCCGCCGCATCCCCTCCGTGCCCGGGGCCCGGATCGCGGTGCGCTACCGCTCGGCCCGCCTCGGCCGCGACATCGGCGGCGACTGGTACGACGTCATCCCCCTGCCCGGCGGCCGGGTCGGTGCGATCATCGGCGATGTCCAGGGGCACGACACCCACGCCGCTGCGGTCATGGGCCAACTGCGCATCGTGCTGCGCGCGTACGCGGCCGAGGGGCACACTCCCGCGACCGTGATGGCCCGCGCCTCGGTCTTCCTCCACGAGCTCGACACCGACCGCTTCGCCACCTGCATCTACGCGGAGGCCGACCTCACCACGGGCGTCGTGCAGATGGTCCGCGCCGGTCATGTCGACCCGCTGCTCCTCGACTCCGACGGGGAGGGGCGCCGTATCCCGGTGGAGGGCGGACTGCCACTGGGCCTGTCCGCCGAGTTCGGCCGGCTCGAGTACCCCGTCGCCACCGTGGAACTCGACCCCGGGCAGACCTTGTTGCTCTACACGGACGGGCTCGTCGAACAGCCAGGAGCCGACCTCGACGACGGGATGAGACGGCTCACGACCGCGATCCGTGGCGGCTCCAAGAACCTCCAGCTGCTCGCGGACCAGCTCTGCGAGGAGGTCGACGAGCGGGGCGGCGACGACGACGTCGCGCTGCTGCTGCTCCAGCGCCGGGGTGCGCAGGCCCCGCACACCGGCGGGCGGCTCCAGCAGCACGTCGCCCAGAACGACCCCGAGGCGCTCAGCTCCGCCCGGCACATGATCCGCGCCGCCGTACGGGCCTGGGGTGCGGCGGACCGCTCGGACGAGATCGAGCTGGCGGCCGACGAACTGATCACCAACGCCCTGATGCACACCGACGGCGGGGCGATCGTGACCGTGCGCGTGCTCACGGGTCCCGAGCCGCGGCTGCGGGCCGAGGTCGAGGACACCTCCAGCGCCCTGCCCCGGCGCCGGGAGGCGGGGGACGCCGGGGTCTCAGGCCGGGGTCTGATGCTGGTGGACCGGCTGGCGGACGTCTGGGGCGTGGAGTCGCGCGGCACCGGCAAATGCGTGTGGTGCGAGTTCGCCGTCCACGTCCGTGCGGCAACCTGAAGACTACCCGACGGTAACCCTATGTAACCTGATTGCCCTTGACCGTAACCGACCGCAGGCGATTGACTGCTGATTCCTGTGTTCCGGCCTCCTAGGACATGAGGACACCCTTGAGCACCGAGCTGCTGGCACCCCTGGATCTGGCCTTCTGGCACCTCGAGTCCGCCGACCACCCGATGCACCTCGGCGCGCTCGCCCACTTCACCCCGCCCGCGTCCGGGGACGCCGGCACGACCACGACCGGCAGCGAGGAGATCCTCGCGCTGCTCGCCGCCCGCGCCTCCGCGATCCCCCGCCTGCGCATGCGTGTCACCGATGTGCTGCTGCCCGTGGGCGGCGCCGCCTGGACGGCCGACAAGGACTTCGACGTACGGCGTCATCTGCGTCAGGTCCGGCTGCCGGCGGGCGACTTCGCGGCGGCCGCGGCCACGCTCGCCGGGGAGCTGATGGAACGTCCGCTCGAACGGGGGCTGCCACCCTGGGAGATGTACCTGCTCACCGGAGGCCCGGGGGATCCCTTCGCCGTCCTGGTCAAACTGCACCACGCCCTCGCCGACGGGATGCGGGCCGTCGCCATCGGGGCGGGCATCTTCGACGAGATCGCCGGGCCGCTCGCCGCGCGTGCCCGCAGGCACGGTCGCAGGACCGGCCGGAGCCCGGCCGCGGTACCGCCCCGATCCTGGCTGCCCGGTCCCTGGCAGGTCGCCGGGATGGCACGCGGGCGCATCGAGGAGCTGGGCCGGGCCTTCGGTGTCGGAGCCTCCCTCGTGGGCGCCTCGCTGGCCCGGGCCGGCCGGCTCGACCCCCGCGGCGCCGCGGCGCTCAGCGCCAGCTCCAGCGGCACCCGCAGGCTCGCCACATCCGTCCTCGACCTCGACGAGGTACACGAGGTCCGCAGGGTCGCCGGCGGCACCGCCAACGACGTTCTGCTCGCCGCCGTCGCAGGGGCTCTGCGCCGCTGGATGACCGAGCGGGGCGACGCCCTGCCGCCCACCGACCCCAGAGCCCTCGTCCCGGTGTCCAGGCGCCGTCCCGGCGGGCCCCCGGGTTCCGGAAACAAGCTGTCCGCGTACCTGCTCGACCTACCCGTCACCGAGCCCGACCCCTGGGCCCGGCTCTACGCGGTCCGCGACGGCATGGACCGCAACAAGGCGGCGGGGCCGCTGCGCGGCGCCGGAGCCGTGGCCGTGCTCGCCGACCAACTCCCGCCGCTCGCCCACCGGTTCGGAGCGCCCATCGCCGGCAACGCCGCCCGGATGCTGTTCGACCTGCTCGCGACCAGCGTGCCGCTGCCCCGCTCCGCCCTGTCGCTCGGCGGCTGCCCGCTGCGTGAGATCTACCCGATGGCCCCGCTCGCCCGCGGCCAGTCCCTCGCCGTGGCGATGACCACGTACGGCGGCCGAGTGCACTTCGGTCTGGTCGCCGACGGGAAGGCCCTGCCCGACGTGGACCGCCTCGCCCGCGCGGTCGAGGAGGAAATGGCCGCGCTGCTGGAGCTGGTCCGCTGAGGGCTTGCAGGGACGCAGCACCTTCGTTCCCCGCAGGCCCTGAGGGCGAGCGCCGGACGTCCCCGGCCGGACGGGACTCTCGAAACCCGCCCCGGGGACCGGACCCGGTGCCCGGGGCGGGACTGCGCGAGCGGGCCCGGTACGGCACGCTGGAGCCATGCCGGAACTGCCCGAGGTCGAAGCGCTCAGGAGCTTCCTCGGCGAGAACCTGCTCGGCAAGGAGATCGCCAGGATGATGCCCGTGGCGATCAGCGTGCTGAAGACGTACGACCCGCCGCTCGCCGCCCTCGACGGCAGCGAGGTCACCTCAGTGCGGCGGCACGGCAAGTTCCTGGACATCGGCACCGGCGGCGGACTGCATCTCGTCCTCCACCTCGCCCGGGCCGGCTGGCTGCAGTGGAGGGACGTCCTCCCGTCGGGCATGCCGCGCCCGGGCAGGGGCCCGCTGGCCCTGCGCGTCGCGCTCACCGGCGGGGACGGATTCGACCTGACCGAGGCGGGCACGACCAAACGGCTCGCCGTCCATCTCGTGCACGACCCGGCCGAGGTGCCCGGCGTCGCCCGGCTCGGACCGGACCCGCTCGCGGACGACTTCGACCGCGACGCGTTCGCCGCGCTCCTCGCCGGGGAGCGCCGGCAGATCAAGGGAGCGCTGCGCGACCAGAGCCTCATCGCCGGAATCGGCAACGCGTACAGCGACGAGATCCTGCACGCCGCGAGGATGTCGCCGTACAAGCTCACCTCGGGACTCGGCGAGGACGAGATCACCGATCTGTACGAGGCGACGCGCACGACGCTCAGGGACGCCGTCGAGCGTTCGAGAGGTCTGGCCGCCGGCCGGCTGAAGGCCGAGAAGAAGAGTGGTCTGAGAGTGCACGGCCGCACCGGCGAGCCGTGTCCCGTGTGCGGCGACACCATCCGCGAGGTGTCCTTCCACGACTCGTCGCTGCAGTACTGCCCCACATGCCAGACGGGCGGCAAGCCACTCGCGGACCGCAGGCTGTCGCGGCTGCTCAAATGACGGCCGCGGGCCGCGAGCCGGGGGTCAGCGGTCCAGGGACACCAGGTGCTCGCCGCTGTCCGTGCGGACCTCGAAATGGCCGATCTCGTCGCGCTGCAGCGCCGTCCCCGCCTCCATGTCCATCTCCTCCTCCGCCCCCGGGGCCCCCGTCCCGTAACCGGCGGCGGGCACCGACCAGCTGGTGACGGCGTACTCCCTGCCGTCCTTGGCGACCGCGACCAGCCGACAGTTCCGCGGACCGGGCAGCTTCGCCATGCGCAGGGCCACTGCCGTGCCCCAGCCCTTGGAGCGCAGGTCCACCGCGCCGTAGACGCCGGTGGCGCCGTCGGTGGCCGTGATCCGCTCGTCGGGGCCGCCCGTGACCGGGCCGTCCGGCCCGCGCGACAGACTCACCACCGCCGCGGGCAGCGCCACCACCAGCGCGGCGGCGGCCGCCACCAGCCGCAGCCGGCGGCGCGAACCGCGCCGCCGCCGGACCGCGACCTCGTGGAGCAGACGATCCAGCAGCCGCGGCCCCGGCGGTTCGTCGGCCCGGCCGGGACCGGCGAGATCGCCCAGCGCCGACGCGATCGGGGCGAAGTCGGAGAGCCGCAGGGCGCAGAGACCGCAGTCCGCCAGGTGCTCCTCGAAGCGAAAGGCGTCCGCGGGGTCGAGTACACCGAGCGCGTAGGCGGCCACATCCCGGTGCTGCTCCCGCAGATTCATGGACCAATCCTTCGGCTCGTCGGCTACGAACGGCCCATACGAGGTGTATGCACCGTGGGTGTCGCCCTGGAATACGCAGCGGAGCAGTGCCGTGCTCAGCGGCGGAAGGGGAAAGTGCGACCAGGACGTGCAGTGGTGCGACCGTGGCGCCGAGTTGTGGGGAGGACCGGCAGAATGGGTGGGTGAACGGTGGAGATTCGGGCGTCCGTACGGCCGGACGGCCTCTGGGCAGTCCTCATGTGGAGCCGCTGCTCGGCGCGTACGTCCTCGGTGTGCTCGTCCCCCACGAGGAGGCCCGGGTGGCGGGACACCTCACCCACTGCCTCCGGTGCCGCGCCACGTACCTCGGCATGGCCGACGCCCAGGCCCTGCGTGCGGCGTGTGCGGAGGACGGCGCCTTCGGCACCGGGGCCGGCGGGAGCGACGGAGCCGCCGGGTCCGGCGGGCACGTCCGGTGGACGAGGTGACCGGCACGCCCGTGGTCGCGCGCGGCACCAGGAGCGGCACTAGGTGTTCTGTCCGGGGAGGTTGTGGACGGGTGATCCAGATCTCGGCTGAGGGATCTTGAACGGGTGAGGGCCTTCCGGGTTCGGTGTGGATT
>NZ_JBFAMM010000042.1:0-18176 GCF_040656535.1 Streptomyces sp. NPDC049887
GCCGACAACGAACGCAGGATGCGACTGGAGTCGTCCGTCCTGGCGGCCCGGCTGGAACCGGTCGCGGCGGCGGCCACCGTACGGCTGCACCCGGCCGGAGCGGCGCCCCCACCGGTTCCGGTGCGGCGGACGGCGCCGGTCGGACCGCCGCCCGGGGCGCACTAGGCTGGTGGCCATGTACTTCACCGACCGTGGCATCGAGGAGCTGGAGAAGCGGCGCGGCGAGGAGGAGATCACCTTCGAGTGGCTCGCCGAGCAGCTGCGCACGTTCGTGGATCTCAACCCGGACTTCGAGGTGCCGGTCGAGCGGCTGGCCACCTGGCTGGCGCGCCTCGACGACGAGGACGACGAGGAGTAGCGGGGAACGGCGGGACGGTCCCGGCCGTCACCGCGCCGGCCCGCGGTCGCGGGCCAGTGCCAGGGCGCCGTGGGCGAGCAGGACCGCGCCGGCGACCGTCCATCCCGCGCTTCGGCGGGCGAGTCCCCAGACGGTCAGCGGGAAGCCCGCGGCGATCTGCACGATGGCCGGGATCCCGGGACCGGGCGGCCGGTGCCGAAGGGCGTGCGCGGTGTGCCCGCGCCCCTCGCCCGCCGCAACCTCTTCCCGTACGACCGCGGCGCGGGCCGCGGTCCGGATGCCGTCCGGCTCGGCGCCCGGTGCCACGCCATCGGGCAGGGCCAGAGCGGCACGGGACAGGACGGCGACGAGCCCGAGCAGCCGGGCGCGGGCGTCGGCGTCGGCGTCGGGGCGCGTCAGCGCTTCCAGGGCCTGGAGGTCCAGGACGGGGTCGAGTCCGAGCCGGGCCGCGAAGGTGTGCATCGCCTCGTCCTCCCCCGCCGGTGTGCCGTCCGCGAGCCAGACGTAGCCGACCGGGCGGCGGAACCCGGTGGCGAGTGTGAAGCCGGCGCGGTCCGCGTCCCACCAGAGGGCGAGCACGGGGTGGTTGGTGGCGACGGCGAGGGCCGTGGCCCAGCCGGAGAACACCCGGTCGACGGGTTCCGCACCGCTCGGCCACGGCCTCCCGTCCGGGACGAGCACGCTCCAGCCCCGGCCGGCCGGAGCGAGGAGGAACGGCTCCCGCAGCAGGGGGACCGACGGCCGGATGACGTCGTACTCGGCCCGGCAGAGCAGCAGGGCTCCTGCGGAAGTGGCGTCCATACGCCTCACGCTAGGGCACTTCGTCCGCATTCGCCGCCACTCTCCCACGAGCACCCTTGACTTCCGATGGCCGCGATATATCGTGTTACCCAGAAGACGCGATATGTTGCGTTCCATGCGGCCCGGGAGGTCAGCACCATGCCCGACTCGACGTGGGAAGTCGCCGAACCGACGAGGCTCACCTTCGACGAGCCCGTGACGTCCCTCAACGTGCGCATCGTCAACGGGACGGTGAACGTCGTCGGCACCGACGAGAGTTCCGCCCGGCTGGAGGTCTCCGGAATCGAGGGCCCGCCGCTGAAGGTGACGAGGACCGGCTCCACCGTCTCGGTCGCCTACGACGACGTGCCCTGGAAGGGCTTCCTCAAGCTGTTCGACCGCAAGGGGTCGCACCGCCAGGCGGTGGTGTCCCTCGCCGTGCCCGCCGACGCGGCCGTCGAGGTCGGCGTCGTGGGCGCGGGAGCGGTCGTCTCCGGCATCCGCGGGCGCACGGACGTGCGGGGCGTCAGCGGGGACACGACGCTCGTGGGGCTGTCCGGCACCGTCCGGGCCGAGACCGTCTCCGGCAGTCTGGAGGCCCAGGCCGTCACCGGCGACCTGCGCTTCCACTCCGTCTCCGGCGCCCTGACCGTGATCGAGGGCGCGGGCTCCTCCGTACGGGCCGACTCCGTCAGCGGCGACATGGCGATCGACCTCGACGGGACGCCGACGGACATCCGCCTCACCAGCGTCTCCGGCGAGGTCGCCATCCGGCTGCCGCACCCCGCGGACGCCCGCGTCGAGGCCAACACCGCGAGCGGCGCGGTCTCGAACGCCTTCGAGGACCTGCGCGTCAGCGGACAATGGGGCGCCAAGAAGATCACCGGCACGCTCGGCGCGGGAAGCGGTTCCCTGCGGGCCACCACCGTGTCCGGGTCGATCGCCCTCCTGCGCCGCCCGCCCCAGGCGGACGAACCGTTCGAGGACGAGACAGGAAAGGCCCTCTGACATGCCCCCCGTATTCGCCCACGGCCGGCTCCGCCTGTATCTGCTGAAACTCCTCGACGAGGCCCCGCGCCACGGGTACGAGGTCATCCGCCTGCTGGAGGAACGCTTCCAGGGGCTCTACGCGCCGTCCGCCGGCACCGTCTACCCGCGCCTGGCCAAGCTCGAGGCGGAGGGCCTGGTCACCCACGCCACCGAGGGCGGGCGCAAGGTGTACTCGATCACCGACGCCGGACGCGAGGAACTCGCCGGCCGCAGCGGGGAGCTGGCCGACCTCGAACTCGAGATCCGCGAGTCCGTCTCCGAACTGGCCGCGGAGATCCGCGACGACGTGCGCGGCGCGGCGGGCAAGCTGCGCAGTGAGATGCGCGCGGCGGCGACGGAGAGCCGGGGTGCCACCGGCGCGGGTTCGGGTGCGGGTGCCGACGACGCCTGGCAGGCGACGAAGGAGGAACTGCGCCGCGCGAAACAGGAATGGAAGGAGCAGGCGCGCCGGGCGAAGGACGAGTCGCGCCGGGCCCGTGAGGAGGCGCAGACCGCCCGCCGGCAGGCCAGGGAGGCGCAGGACCGGGCGCGGGACGAGGTCCAGCGGATCGCCCGCCAGGTCCAGGACCAGGTCCAGGGGCATTTCGCCCGCGGCGACTGGCCGACGGGTGTGCGGGAGGGGCTGTCCGAACTCACCGCACAGCTGGGGGGACTGGCCGCCCGGGGCACGGCGCGGCCGCCGTACGTCAAGGCGGACCCGGCCGGTGCGGACCCCGACTGGGCGAAGGACACGGCGGAGTCCGGCGACCCGGCACGCGACCTCGAGCGCCTTCTGGACCGCTTCCGCGACGACGTCCGCGACGCCGCCCGCGACCACGGGGTGACTCCCTCCCAACTCGCCGATGCCCGGCGCCACTTGTCCACGGCGGCGGCGCACATCTCGGCGCTGCTCCGCGGAGGCGGCTGAGCGCCGCACCGGATCGCACGTGGCCCCGGCACGGCCCGCACACCGGTTCGGGCTGCGCCGTTCACCGGACGCGGGGCCTGCGCACCCCGACACGCAAGGAGCGCGCACCCGCCCCGGTGTCCGCACAGGCCCGGGCCCGGCCCGGCCCGGGTCGGTCACCGCACGGGCGCCGATGCCCCGGACGTGCAAGGAGCACGCGCCCGCCCGGCTGCTGCCGCGGGCCCGGGCGCGGCGCTCGCGCTCCGCTCGGCGAGGGCGGCCAGGGCCTGTTCAGCGCTGCGCGCCTGGCCCTGGACGTCCCGCCGCCCCGGATGAGGACATGGCCGGATCCCCCCCTCGGCCGCGGCGCGGCCGGCGCGGCGGGCGGACGCGGTGGGCGACCCCCGGTCAGGGCCAGGAGCAGGACCCGGCCGACGAACGCGGCGAGTGGTCCGCGCACACGGACCTCCGGCGCGGCGCGGATCGGCAGGCCGGAGATGCCGTCAGCGGTGCTGACGAAGCATCAGGAGCCGGTCAGGACGATCTTGCCGAAGAGCTCCCCGGAGGCCATCCGCTCGAAGCCCTCACGCGCCCGGTCCAGCGGCAGCACCTCGTCGATCACCGGTCGCACACCCGTCGCGGCACAGAAGGAGAGCAGGTCCTCCAGCTCGTCCTTGGTGCCCATCGTGGAACCGACGACCTTGAGTTCCAGGAAGAAGATCCTGGTCAGCTCGGCGTGCGAGGGCCGGTCGCCGCTCGTCGCACCGGAGATGACCAGAGTGCCGCCGGGGCGGAGCGACTTGACCGAATGGGACCAGGTGGCCGCGCCGACGGTCTCGATCACGGCGTCGACTCGCTGCGGCAGCCGGGCGCCCGGCTCGAACGCGTCGACCGCACCGAGGTCGACGGCGCGCTTGCGCTTGGCCTCGTCGCGGCTCGTGGCGAAGACGCGCAGTCCGGCCGCCTTGCCGAGCACGATCGCGGCGGTGGCGACCCCACCGCCGGCGCCCTGCACGAGCACGGAGTCACCCGGCCGGACACCGGCATTGGTGAAGAGCATGCGGTAGGCGGTGAGCCAGGCGGTCGGCAGGCACGCGGCCTCCTCGAAGGACAGTTCCTTCGGCTTGCGCAGGACGTTCCAGGTCGGGACGGCGACCTGCTCCGCGAAGGTGCCCTGGTACCTCTCGGTGAGGATGGAGCGCGGCTCGTCCGGGCCGACGCCGTGGCCGCTCTGGCCGATGACCGAGTGGAGCACCACCTCGTTCCCGTCCTCGTCGACGCCGGCGGCGTCGCAGCCGAGGATCATCGGGAGCTTGTCCTCGGCGAGGCCCACTCCGCGAAGTGACCACAGGTCGTGGTGGTTGAGGGAGGCGGCCCTGACGTCGATGGTGGTCCAGCCGGGGCGGGCGTCGGGGGCCGGGCGGTCACCCAGCTCCAGGCCGTTCAGCGGCTGGTCGCGGTCGATGCGGGCGGCGTATGCGGCGAACATGACCTTGAGCGTAGGGCGGGCCGGTGCGCGGCGGAACCGCGCACCGGTGTGACACACGTCCCTGGGCGTCCCCGGGTCCGTGGGAACCCTCCGGGTTTCGCCCTACTGCTCCCTCCGCCACTGGGCGGGGGAGTTCCTCGTCGCCGGGTCCTCGTACGAGCCGGTCCTCCCGCGGTCCACGTGGAAGGTGGTCAACGTGGTGACGGGAGAGACCGGGTCCCGGCGGTCGGCGATCACCCGCATGTGGGCGCTGAAGCGGCGCGGCGTGACCTCGTAGACGTCGTAGCCGTAGCGGTTGCCCTCGAAGTACTTCAGATGCGGATTGGCCGCGCCCATCAGCGGGCCGTTGGTCCTGTTCCAGTCCGCCGAGTACGCCCCCGAGGTGACGGAGTGTGCCGTGAACTCCGTGCCCACCACCGGCGAGGAGGTGTCGTCGAAGTCGGGCCGGATGTCGTCGACGAAGGCGGAGTGCCAGTCGCCGGTGATCACGACCAGGTCCTCCAGGCCGCTGCCGTGCACATGGCTCAGGACCTCCTTGCGCTCGGCGAGGAAACCGTCCCACTGGTCGGTGAACATGTACGAACCGCCGGGGCGGCCGCGGAGCTGGCTCAGCATGATCGAGTTGGCCCAGACGTGCCAGGTGTCCGGCGCCCGGTCGACGTTCCGCTTGAGCCAGGACTTCTGCCGGGCTCCGAGGATGGTGCCGTCGGGCAGGTTCTGCGCCGACCGGTGGGAACGCAGGTCGAGGACGGTCAGCTCCAGCAGGTCGCCCCAGCGGCGGGTGCGGTGGATCTCGGGGTCGGGCAGCGCGGTGGCTCCGGCGTCGCGGTGCGGCATGTTCTCGTACCAGGCCTGGTACGCGGCCGCGCGGCGCTTCACGAACGGGGCGCCGCCACCGGTGCCCGAGTAGTCGTTGACGACCTCGTGGTCGTCCCAGGTGAGGAACCAGGGGTGGGCGGCGTGGGCCTCGCGCAGGGAGCGGTCGCCCTTGTACAGGGCGTGCCTGCGGCGGTAGTCGGCGAGAGTGAGGGTCTCGCCGCCCTCGTGGTCGCGGACGTGGTCGGCCGGCACGCCGCCGACCTGCCCGTGCTCGTAGATGTAGTCGCCGAGATGGACGACGAAGTCCACGTCCTCACGGGCGATCGCGCGGTGGGCGGCGTAGAAGCCGTCGTGGAACGCCTGGCAGTTGGCGGCGGCGAAGCGGACGGAGGCGACGTGCCCGGCAGGCGCGGTCCTGGTGCGGCCGGTGCGGCTGGTCCGGCCGAGCGCGGTGAAGGCGTACCAGTAGCGGGTACCGGGGCTGAGACCGGAGACGGGGACGTGGACGCTGTGTCCCAGGGTCGCGGAGGCGGGGGCGGTACCGCGGGCGACGACCCGCCGCAGCGCCGGGTCGGTGGCCACGACCCAGTCGACCTCCACGACCTCGGGCAGCCGCTGCTCCGCCGCCAGCGGTTCCGGCGCCAGCCGGGTCCACAGCAGGACACTGCCGGACTGCGGGTCGCCGGAGGCGACACCGAGGGTGAACGGCGCCGGGTCGTAGTCCGCGCCGAGCGCCTCCGCCGCCTCACGGGCCTGGGCCGGCGTGAGCCCGGCGCTCAGCGGCCAGGCCAGGTTCAGTGCACCGGCGGCGCCGGCGGCCTTGAGCAGATCACGACGGTTGAGCCTGGTCACTGCTGTCCCCCGGAAGGCTTCGCGATGGCGGTCAGGGTGAGCGAGACGGCATCGGCGTAACCGTCGTTCGAGGTGCCGCCGCTGCGGGTGAGGACCAGCAGCACCCGCGCGCTGCGGGCGCCGGGCGGGACCGCTGCGGAAGCCGTGCGCTCCAGCAGCGCGGTACGGGACTCCCGGTCCGCCGCCGTCACGGGGCCGAGCACCGACAGGGCGACGGGCGTGCCCCTGCCGTCCCGGAACTCCACGGACAGCCGGGCGCCGTCCTCCTGCGCCGCGTATCCGCCGAGCCACCCGGCCAGCGTGTAGCGGACGCGGCCGGCATCGACGGCCCGCCGCCCGGTGCGGCCGTGCGCGGGCAGGGCGACGTCCTGGACGAGCGCGGTGCGCGGGCTGTTTCCGCCGGAGAAGAACCGGCTGCCACGGGCGGCGGGACCGGGGTCGGACGCCGTCGGGTAACCGCCCCCGAGGCTGTAGGCGACGAGCGCCGGAGCCCCTTCCCACACGTCCCAGCCGTTCACGTCGGCCACCGGATCCGCGGACCCTCCCGGCCCGCTCTCGGCGTCACCGTTCACTATGAGATTCACTCACGCCTCCCTGCTCCATTCGGCGTGCGCATCCCAGCAGCCGGCGGTGAACCGGGGAAGACGGTGTGGGTAACACGCGGGTCCCGGCGGCAGGCGTGTTGCGCCGTGCGGGCGGGTGGAGCACACGGGGCGCCGTTCGTTCGTCGGGGCGGCTCCGTCCCGGCGGTCCCCGCGCCCACTGCGCCCCGCCGCTCATGCGGGCTGCCGCTCCGTCCGGACGGCCCGCGCGTCCGCGAAGCCCGTGGCCCGCGAGGCCCGGGCACCGGGCCGGGACGCCCCGCCTTTCGCGCCGGCGGCTCCGGCCTGCCGGGCGTGCACCGGGGAGCCGGGCCGCCCGGCCTCACGGACGGGCACCCGCGCACGGGCACGCCACCTCGCACGGGCCCCGGCATGCCGCGGCCCCGGACGCGTCCAGCGCGTCCGGGGCCGTGAAGGGAGGGGTCCGGGGCCTCATCAGGGCCCCGACGAGCGTCAGCGCCGGGCCACGCCCTCGGCTCGCGCCGCCGCCGCGACAGCGGCGGTGACCGCGGGGGCGACCCGCTCGTCGAACGGCGACGGGATGACGTAGTCCGGGGCGAGTGCGTCGCCGACCACGTCGGCCAGCGCGTTCGCCGCCGCGATCTTCATGCCCTCGGTGATCCGGGAGGCCCGCACCTGCAGCGCGCCGGCGAAGATGCCCGGGAAGGCCAGCACGTTGTTGATCTGGTTGGGGTAGTCGCTGCGGCCGGTGGCCACGACCGAGGCGTACTTGTGCGCCACGTCCGGGTGGACCTCGGGGTTCGGGTTGGCCATCGCGAAGACGAAGGCTCCCGGCGCCATCGAGGCGACCGCCGGCTCCGGCACGGTGCCGCCGGACACGCCGATGAAGACGTCCGCTCCGGTCAGCGCCGTCTCCAGCGAGCCGCTGAGTCCGGCCCGGTTCGTGATCTCGGCGAGTTCGCGCTTGACCGGTGTCAGGTCCTCGCGGTCACGGCTGACGATGCCCTTGCGGTCGGCCACCGCCACGTCGCCGAGCCCCGCCTCGAGGAGGAACTTGGCGATGGCCACGCCGGCCGCGCCCGCGCCCGAGATCACGGCGCGCAGGTCGCCCAGGCCGCGGCCGGTCAGTCTGGCCGCGTTGCGCAGGGCCGCGAGGGTGACCACGGCGGTGCCGTGCTGGTCGTCGTGGAAGACCGGGATGTCGAGCCGCTCCTGGAGTTTGCGCTCGATCTCGAAGCACCGCGGCGCCGAGATGTCCTCCAGGTTCACTCCGCCGAAGGACGGCGCGAGGCGGACGACCGTGTCCACGATCTCGTCGGTGTCCGTGGTCGCGAGGGCGATCGGAACGGCGTCGACGCCGCCGAACTGCTTGAAAAGGATCGCCTTGCCCTCCATCACGGGGAGCGAGGCCTCCGGACCGATGTCACCGAGCCCGAGGACCGCCGTACCGTCGGTCACGACCGCGACCACCTGCGATTTCCAGGTGTAGTCGTGGACGAGCTCCGGCTTCTCGGCGATCGCGGTGCACACCTTGGCGACACCGGGTGTGTACGCGAGGGACAGGTCGTCCTTGTTCCGGACGGGCACGGTGGCCTGGACGGCCATTTTGCCGCCGCGGTGCAGCGCGAAGGCCGGATCGAAGGGTTCCCCGGAGTCCCCGGGTGCACTCTCCGTCCCGCTGGCGCTGCCGGGATTGACGATCTCCGCTGCCATGTTCGTTTGACCCCTTAAGTCTTCATCAGTTGAGGGTTGCCGCTCCTGGTTGAGGAGGGGTGGGCTGGCACCGCGTCCGTTCCCTGTCCTGGGTGGTTGGCCCACCCCGGCAGGGGGAGGTACGTACGCGCGGGCGCGCCGCACAACGCGCCCTGAGCCCCGGATGAGGGGTGTAAGGATCCTTCTTACCGGACGGACGGCACCGGAGACGAGCCCATTGGCCTGTCCATGATCTCCCAGTGACCTGACTCATAGCGACATATGCTGACAAGACAGGAACACTTGGTGAAAAGCACGATGAATGCCGTCCACATCCCGAGACGATCCGAAGATCTTCCGGCCGGAAGAAGGAAAGGCCGCAGATGATGCGGCCGACAGGGCCCTGATGTACCGGCCCGTAGCGCTTCGGGGGTCACCCGTTATCCGATTTTGACATGCGTAGCCCACTGAATGGGCTAGTCCGAATGGCAAGATGCCGGAAACACACAAGGTCGACACTCGAAGACGAGTGCACGACGCCTGGCAAACCCACACCTGCCGGAGGACCACGATCATGACCGCAAGCACCACCCGCCGCTCGACCGCCGCCAAGTCCAGGATCGCCGCGGTGAGCGCGATCGCGGTCGCCGGTGCCCTGCTGCTCACCTCCTGCGGTGACCAGACGAACTCGGGATCGGGGACGGGTGTCAAGGAGAGCGCTGCCGGCAGCAGCGCGCCGCTCTTCGACAAGCTGCCCAAGAAGTACCAGGACGCCGGCGTCATCAAGGTCGGCACGGACGCGGCGTACGCCCCGATGGAGTTCCAGGAGGGCGGCAAGATCGTCGGTATCGACCCCGACATCGCCGCGGCTCTCGGCAAGCAGCTCGGCGTCGAGTTCGAGTTCACCTCCGGCACCTTCGACGGTCTGATCTCCTCGCTCAACACCGGCCGCCAGGACATCGTCATGTCCGCCATGAGCGACACCAAGGCCCGCCAGGAGGGTCTGGACGACAAGGGCAAGAAGACCGGTGAGGGCGTCGACTTCGTCGACTACTTCAACTCGGGCGTCTCGCTGCTGGTCAAGAAGGGCAACCCGCAGAAGATCACGTCGCTCGACGACCTCTGCGGCAAGAAGGTCGCGGTCCAGCGCGGCACGATCTACGAGGACACCTTCAAGGCCCAGGCCACCAAGTGCGAGAAGGACGGCAAGGGCAAGCTCACGATCGAGGCGTTCGACACCGACGCCGAGGCCCAGACCCGCGTGAAGTCCGGCGGCGCCGTGGCCGACCTCAACGACTACCCGGTCGCCGCGCACATCGCGAAGACCGCGGGCGGCGGCAACGACTTCGAGGTCGCGGGCGGCCAGACGGACGCCGGCCCGTTCGGCATCGCCGTCGACAAGGACAACACCGAGCTGCGTGACGCGCTGAAGGAAGCCCTGGACGCGATCATCAAGAACGGCGAGTACACCAAGGTGCTGGAAAAGTGGGACGTCAAGGGCAGCGCGGTCACCGAGGCGACCATCAACGCCGGTAAGTAAGTCTGGCGTACCCCGCCTCGAGCGTTCCACTGAAGGGCAGTCACTGTGACTGACAAGTTCGACAAGACGCCCGCGGACGAGCCCCCCACGGGCTCGTCCACGAGCGAGGAAACAACCGCCACGGCCCACCCCGAGCAGATCAAGGCCATCCCGGTACGGCACTACGGCCGCTGGGTGTCCGGCGCGGTCGTGCTGGTACTGCTCGGCTGGCTCGCATTCGCCTTCGCGCAGGGCGACATCCGCTGGGCCACCATCACGGACTACCTGTTCGACGACAGGATCCTCCAAGGTGCCCTGAACACGATCGTCATCAGTGTTCTCTCCATGCTCATCGGCCTGGTGCTGGGCATCGTCTTCGCGGTGATGCGGCTGTCGAAGAACCCGGTCACCGGCGCCGTGGCATGGCTGTACATCTGGTTCTTCCGGGGCACCCCGGTGTATGTGCAGCTGCTGCTCTGGTTCAACCTGGCACTGATCTTCCCGATCCTGAACATCGGGTTCTACAAGGACGAGATGGTCGACGTCATGACCCCGTTCTTGGTGGCCCTGCTGGGTCTGGGTCTGAACGAGGGCGCCTACATGGCCGAGATCGTCCGGGCCGGCATCCAGTCGGTCGACGAGGGCCAGACCGAGGCGTCGCACGCACTCGGCATGTCCAACGGCAAGACCATGCGCCGGGTCGTGCTGCCGCAGGCGATGCGGGTGATCGTCCCGCCCACCGGCAACGAGTTCATCAACCTGCTCAAGACCTCGTCCCTGGTGTCGGCGGTGCAGTACACCGACCTGCTCCGGGCGGCGACGAACATCGGCTCCACCTCCTTCGCCATCATGGAGATGCTGATCGTCGCCTCGATCTGGTACCTGGCCCTGACGAGCGTCTTCAGCGTGGGCCAGTACTACGTCGAGCGGTACTACGCCCGCGGTTCGCTGCGCCAGCTGCCGGCCACACCGTGGCAGCGGGTCAAGGCGAATCTGCGATTCCTCCAGAGCCCCAGGGGGGTGTGACACATGACCGCCATGGTGAAGGCCGAAGGCGTCCACAAGTCCTACGGCGCGGCCCACATCCTCAAGGGCATCGACCTCGAGGTCGCCCCGCGCGAGGTGTTCTGCCTCATCGGCCCCTCCGGCTCGGGCAAGTCGACCTTCCTCCGGTGCATCAACCACCTGGAGAAGATCAACGCCGGACGGCTCTGGGTCGACGGCGAGCTCGTCGGCTACCGCCAGAAGGGCGACAAGCTCTACGAGCTCAAGGACAACGAGGTCGCCCGCCAGCGCCGCGACATCGGCATGGTGTTCCAGCGCTTCAACCTGTTCCCCCACATGACCGCCGTCGAGAACGTCATGGAGGCACCCGTCCAGGTCAAGGGCGAAGCCAAGGCAGTCGCCCGGGAGCGCGCCCTGAAGCTGCTGGACCGCGTCGGCCTCGGCGACAAGGCCGGGAACTACCCCTCCCAGCTCTCCGGCGGCCAGCAGCAGCGCGTCGCCATCGCCCGGGCCCTGGCCATGGAGCCCAAGCTCATGCTCTTCGACGAGCCCACCTCGGCCCTCGACCCCGAGCTGGTCGGCGATGTCCTCGACGTCATGCGCGGCCTCGCCGAGGACGGCATGACCATGGTCGTCGTCACCCATGAAATGGGCTTCGCCCGCGAAGTCGGCGACAACCTGGTCTTCATGGACGGCGGTGTCGTCGTCGAGTCGGGCAACCCCCGCGACGTCCTCACCAACCCCCAGCACGACCGCACCAAGGCATTCCTCTCCAAGGTGCTGTAGAGCTCGGTGGACCGTCGTAACGGACGCCGGAGGCGGCAGGGCACGCCCTGCCGCCTCCGGCGTTCGCCCGTCCGGGCCGGGTCACTTCAGCGCGAGCACCAGCGAGTCGGAGGGCGACGCCCACACCGGCCGGGCCTCGGCGAAGCCGGCGGCCCGCAGGGTGTCGGCGTGCCACTGGGCGGACGGGGTGTCCCCGTCGGCGTGCTCCCCGTAGATCTCGAAGCGCCGGGCGGTGGGAGCGGCCAGGACAGGGTCCGCGGCCGCCAGGGCCCACCAGTCGGCCCAGTCGAGCGCCCCGGCGGCCCTCGCCCGGTCCATCGCGGCATGCCGGTGGGTGCGCTCGGCGGCGTTGATGCGCGGGGTGGTGTCGTCCTTCATGTGGTCGGCGTTCATGAGGATGCCGCCGTCCGCGACCAGGCCGGCGAGCTGCCCGTAGAGGGCGGCGAGCGGTTCGGCGTGCAGCCAGTGCAGCGCGGTGGCGGTGAGCACGGCGTCGTAGGAGGTGTGCGGCAGGGCCGCGGTCCAGTCCGGGTCCTTGAGGTCGGCGGTGACGAAGGTGACGCGCCGGTCCCCGGCGAAGTACCCCTCGGCGATGGTCAGCAGCGCGGGGTCGAGGTCGACGCCGACACTCTCGGCCTTCGGGAACCGCTTGAGCAGTCGGTCCGTGATACTTCCCGTACCGCAGGCGAGGTCGAGGACCCTCGGCTCGGGGCCCGCGAAGGCCTCGACCATGTCCAGCATCACCCGGAACCGCTCCTCGCGGTCGGGCATGTACCACTCCTGCTGGCGGTCCCAGCTCCTCTGCCAGGCCCGCCAGTCGGTTCCGGTGGCGGCCACGCTCTCGGTCATCCGCACTCCTCCCATCCGTAATACCCTCGAATTGAGGGCATCACTTACCTCATCCGTCGCCGACACTAGACCTCATCCGTAAGGACTACAAGTGGAACTGGCCTCTTACTCGGACTACGCCGTGCGCCTGGTCAACACCGAGGAGCCGGCCCGCACCAAGGACACGCTCACGTCGGTGGAGGCCGTCCGCGAACTGTTCGGGGCCTCCTCCCAGATGGCACGCCGGGCCACCGACGCGGACGTCACCCGGTTCCGGTCGGTACGGGCCAGACTCCGCGCGGTCTTCGCCGCCGCGGACTCCGGCGACCAGACCCAGGCCGTCGACCTGCTCAACTCGCTGCTCCTGGAGTTCCCGGTCAGCCCGCAGATCTCCGGTCACGACTTCCTGGACGACGAGGGACGGCCGCGCTGGCACATGCACCTCGCCGACCACCCGTCCAACGCGACCTCCGGCTACGCCGCGATCGCCGCGATGGGACTCGCCTTCCATCTCACCGAGTACGGCGTGGACCGGCTCGGCCTCTGCCAGGCCGCGCCCTGCCGCAACGCCTACCTGGACACGTCCACCAACCGCTCGCGTCGCTACTGCTCGGACCGCTGCGCCACCCGCGCCAACGTCGCCGCCTACCGCGCACGCAAACGCCTGGAGACCGAGCGGTCGGAGAGCACGGGCCGCACTGCGGAGAACGCCCAGGCCAGCAGCCCGAACGCCGACCTCTGACCGTGCGGGCGCGGCCGGTACCGTGCCCGTACCCGGCCCAGCAGCAGGCCCTCGGGCACCGTGCCGAACACCCGGCTGTCCCCTTCCGCGTACGGGTTGTCGCCCAGCACCCACCAGCCCTCCCGGCGCCGCTCGACCAGCCGCTTCACGATCAGCAGGTCCTGCTGCAGCGGATGCCGGAGCACTGCCACGTCCCCGGGCCGGACGGCGGCCCCGTAGTGCACCAGCAGCCGGTCCCCGTGCGCCAGCGTGGGATGCATGGAGGGCCCGGTCACCTCCGCGACCCCGAAGGGCACACTCGGCTCCCGCCCCTGCTCCGTCATCGGCCACCTCCGGGTCCCTCGGTGTCTTCCGCCACACGTCCCATGGTCACCCTGGACTTTTGGCCGAAGCCGCAGGGGGCACTCGCGAAAACGCGCCACTCACGGAGTAATGTCCCACCTGAGAAGACGATCACGAGGAAGGACAGCTCAATGCTCTCCCGCCTGTTTGCCCCCAAGGTGAAGGTCAGCGCCCACTGCGACCTGCCCTGCGGCGTCTACGACCCGGCCCAGGCCCGAATCGAGGCCGAGTCGGTCAAGGCCGTGCAGGAGAAGATGGCCGCGAACGACGACCCGCACTTCCAGGCCCGTGCCACGGTGATCAAGGAGCAGCGCGCGGAGCTCGCCAAGCACCACGTGTCGGTGCTCTGGAGCGACTACTTCAAGCCCCCGCACTTCGAGAAGTACCCGGAGCTGCACCAGCTGGTCAACGAGACCCTGAAGGCGCTCTCCGCGGCCAAGGGCTCGACCGACCCGAAGACGGGCGAGAAGGCCCTGGAGCTCATCGCCGAGATCGACCGCATCTTCTGGGAGACCAAGAAGGCCTGATCTCAGCCCAGGCCGCCTGACCCGCGCTTTCGCGGGTCCGGTCACCCACTGTCCGCACCCGGTCCGCGGGGCGCCTAGCACGGCGTCCGTGACGGCCCGGGTGCGGTCGTCTTCGCCCGGCCACCTCGCGGTCCACCGGCCGCGCGAGGCTCGCCTCCTTGCCGACCCCGCTTCCGGCCCTCGCCTGCAAGCCCCGATCAGGAGGCTCCGGCCGGGTCCGGCGAGCTCCGCGGCGGGCCGCGCCCCAGCAGGTCCCGCCGGGGCGGGTTCATGCCGCGGGTGTGTGCAGCAGCGGGCTCTTGTTGCGCAGCAACCACTGCCGGTACGGGGTGGCGCGGAGGGCCGCCTCCCGGTAGGCGGCGAGGAGTTCGGCGTACACCAGGGCGAACGTCTCCGCGCCGGGGCCGGGTCGCCGGTAGAGCAACAGCCGTACCGCGAGCGGGTCGTCGCGCAGGGGGCGGATCGCCATGTCGTCGCGCCGGCCGGAGGTGGGCTGGCAGGGGGCGACCCCCTCGCCGACCACGATGAGGGAGGTGGCGGTGTGGTAGTCGGCGTGCAGCACTTGCGGGTGGATCCCCGCGGCGGCGAGGACCCGGCGCAGTCCGTCCCACTCGCCGTCGACCGTGGGGTCCACCATCCAGCGGTCCTGGGCGAGGTCGGTGAGGTCGACCACCGGGGCCGCGGCGGCCGGGTGGTCGCGGGCCATGGAGATGAACTGCGGTTCGCGCTCCACGAGGACCCGCCGCTCCAGCCCTTCCGGCACCAGCAGCGGGCAGCCCTCGACCTCGTGGACGAACGCCACGTCCAGGTGCCCGGCGGCGACCATGCGCAGCAGGGTGCCGGCGGAGACGTTCATGTGCAGGGAGAGGTCCGTGCCGTCGGGCAGTCGCTGTCTGAGTCGTCTCAGCCAGCCCGCCAGGGCGCGGCTCGCCGTGGAGCCGATGCGCAGCCGGGGGTCGTCCGCGCGGGCGACCGCGGCCCGGGTCTCCGTCACGAGCGCCGACATCCCGGCGATCAGCGGGCGGGCCCGGCCGAGGACGGCGCGGCCGAGCGGGGTGGGCCGGCAGCCGGTGCGTTCCCGGAGGAAGAGCTCGCCGCCCAGGGCGTTCTCGATCCGGCGGAGCTGGGTCGTCAGGGAGGGCTGGCTCATGCCCAGCCGGCGGGCGGCCTTGTGCAGACTGCCCGTGTCGGCGATCGCGCACAGCACGCGCAGGTGCCTCACCTCCAGCTCCATACTGCGAGAGTAGGACGGCACCCCTCGTCACACCAGACACCCATGTCGCTCCAATTTCCTTGATTTACAAGGGAGTTGGAGCTCGTCGCGCTCGTGATGCCGCGGTGTTATCACCAGTTGGCATCATCCGCCGGCGGGCGGGCTCCCCGACACTCTCCTCACCGATCCCCACTCGGATGAGGAGAACCCCCCATGAGACACCCCGAGCGACGCCCACGGGCGTTACTCTCCGCCGCACTCGGTCTGGGCCTCGCCGCCGCCCTGGCCTCCGCCGCACCCGCCTCCGCCGCCCCGGCCCCCGACGCCGCGAGCCCCGCCGTCCCCACCGGCCGGACCGCCGCGTACCACGGTTCCGCAGAAGACGCCCGCGCCACCGAGGCGTTCTTCGACGCGGTGGTGAGGTCGGTGGCCGAGAAGCGGGCCCAGAACCCGGGCGCCCAGGCCGTCACCGTCGTCTACAGCGCGAGCGGCGCACCGAGCTTCCGCTCCCAGATAGCCGGCAGCACGCGGATATGGAACGGTTCCGTGTCGAACGTGCGGCTGCAGGAAGGCTCCGACCCGGACTTCCGGTACTACGAGGGCAACGATCCGCGCGGCTCGTACGCCAGCACCGACGGGCACGGCCGCGGCTACATCTTCCTCGACTACCGGCAGAACCAGCAGTACAACTCCACCCGGGTCACCGCCCACGAGACCGGCCACGTGCTCGGGCTCCCCGACCACTACTCCGGTCCCTGCAGTGAACTGATGTCGGGCGGCGGCCCCGGCACCTCCTGCCAGAACGCGTACCCCGACGCGGCCGAGCGGGCCCGGGTGAACCGACTCTGGGCGAACGGCCTCGCGGCCGCCCTCGCCAGGGTCTCCTGACGCACGCCCCCCACGGTGCCCCGTGCCCGGGTTCCCGCCCGGGCACGGGGCGTTCGCCTGACGCCGGCGGTGCCGACGGCGTCAGGCGAGGGCCGAATGCGGCGACGACGAGCCGTCAGGCGCTTTCCAGCAGCTTCCGGCCGAGGTCGGCGCCCTCCGGCAACTGCCGCCGGATCCGCCCGAGCGCCTCGTCGAAGTCGCCGTCGGCCACCCCGGACTCGTACGCCGTCCCGCCGAAGTGCAGAGTGAGGTTCAGATCCACCCGGCCGGGCGTGCCCTCGGGCCCGGCCTCGCCGAGGGTCAGCAGGCAGCTGAGCGTGGCCTCCTCCGCAGCCCCGTCGAGAGTGACGGGCAGCGGCATGTCCCACTCCAGGACGCAGCCGGAGAGGCGTTCGCCCGATTCCGCAGCGCCCAGGGCGGCGAAACTCGGCCCTTCGTACTCGACTCCCCTGATGCGGGTGCTCACTCCGTGCCCGCTCGGGGCGATCGCCAGCGCGATCGCCTCCGCACCCCGGCGGTCCCGGTACCAGCCGGTCCACACGTCCGTCGACTCCGTTGACATGGCGCGGACTGTAGCGGTCCGGCCGGCCGCGTTGCACAGCCGGTCGGCACTCGAACGGTTCTGCGCCGCTCGGGTCAGCCGGACGGCCCCGCGGCCGGCTCCCCGTTCGTCCCCTTCGCGCCTTCCACGCCCCGCCCGCGTCCCGCTTCGGGGGCGTCCTCGGCACCGCGCGTGCACGCGGCGTTGTGACAGGGGCCGGGCCCCCACTCCGGGACGAACACACCGAGCACCTTGCGTCGTCTGATGGCGGAACCGACAGGCTGTCCGCAGGTCGGACACGTGTACCCGTCCTGCGGGCGGCGGACGGTCCGACGTCCTTCGCTGCCCATGGATCCAGGATAGGTCGGCACACCCAGGACGAACAGCGCTCGCGCGGCCGGTGGCCGCGCCGCCGACACGGCTACCGCTTCCTGCGGTACTTCCGTACGAGCACCCCGTTGCCGAAGGTGCGCACCCAGTCCAGGGTGAAGTCGGTGACGGCGAATCCGGCGCCGAACATGGGCATGCCGCTGCCGTAGACCTGGGGATAGGTCTTGATCACCAGTTCGTCGATCTCGTCGAGGAGTTCGCCGGCGATCTGCGAGCCGCCGCAGAGGTAGATGCCGAGCCCGCGGTCCTCGGCCTTGAGGGCGCGAACCCTGCCGACCAGGTCGTCGGCGATGATCTCGACACCCGCGTCGGGCGACTTCTCCAGCGTGCGCGAGGCGACGTACTCGCGCAGTTGGGCGTAGGGGCTGGTGATCCCGGCGTCGAGCGCCAGCTGGTAGCTGGCCCGGCCCTGGACCAGGGTGTCGAAGTGCCTGTTCGGGGAGTCCTGGAGGCCCAGCGCCTCTCGCCCCTGGGCGGGGATGGTCTCGGGGTACTCGGACTTCAGGAACTCCAGGTACTCCCCGTCGACGAAGCCGAACATGGACGAGGCGTCGCCGCCCGGGTCTCCGATGAAGCCGTCGATGGAACAGGCGATGAAGTATGTGAGATGACGCAAACCGGTCCTCCGCTTTCGTCGGGGCCCGACGGCCGGACCTGTCTCACGGCGCGAACCACTGCACTCATAGTGCTCCAGCCGTAGTGGTTACGCAAGCGCCTTTCACGGAGGGCGGGTTGCTGGCGGGCCCGGACGGCGCGGGAGGCCGATACCCCGGCGCGACCGGCTCGTGCCGGGGCACGGCCCGGTGCACGCGCGGACACGGCGTCCGGCACGCCGGGCGCGCGAACGGCACGCCGCCGCGGGCGGAGAACCATCCCGCGACACCGGAGCCGCGAGGGGCCGCCGCC
>NZ_JBFAMM010000043.1:5000-7682 GCF_040656535.1 Streptomyces sp. NPDC049887
AGAAGTTATCATGAATCACCAAAGAGCCCAGAGGGCATTGGTTTTTAATCTAATAAATACATCCCTTCCGAAGTCGGGATTTTTAGCATGTATTAGCTCTAGAATTACCACGGTTATCCAAGTAGTAAGGTACTATCAAATAAACGATAACTTATATAATGAGCCATTCGCAGTTTCGCTGTATAATTGCTTATACTTAGACATGCATGGCTTAATCTTTGAGACAAGCATATGACTACTGGCAGAATCAACCAGATAACTATCGTCCGCCGCGGAAAAACGGCAACCGGTGCTGCGAGCAGCGCCGGAGAGATGTCAAGTTCACTGGGTGGCGTCCGGAGACGCGCCGGGCAAAGCACCTGCGGCAGGAGCCGTGGGCGCCGTGCGAGCCGGCAATCCGCTTTCCCACTCATGTGTTCCCCAGCGAAGCCGTCGACCACACTGAGCCCGAACGGGCGGCGTGTGGCCTGGGGCACGCCAGGAGAAGGACTCAGCGCCCGACTTCAGCCATTGCGGCGTCCGGCGGGCGTGGTTGCCTTCCGTTGCTCGATGGTAGAACTCGCCAGAGGCCAGTAATCCACAGAACCCATCCCTACAGCGGCGATTGCCGGGGCATTCGTCGCCTTCAGGGCATCCCCAGTACGCCGTGAAGCCTGAGCGACCGGTTTCGTGGGGGCCGACCAACACTATGAATCCCTCGCTAGCGAGACCGGAGCCTGCAAGCCTGTTCAAGGGACCACGCAATGAAAGTCTTCAAGATATGGTACAGTTGTTTGATTGCGGTTGTGTTGTGGCCGGCCGATTGCTCGACTGGCCACCCGCTCTCACATACCCTCCGAGCTCTCTGGTGGGGCGCCCCCGCCACCCGGCACTCGTTGGCCACTTTTGATTTCCCGCAAAATTCATTTGTATGGCAAATCCAAAAAATCGACTCACGAACATACATTTCCAACAACGCACCACCCCCCCCTCTCGGCGCCGGGTTTCTCGGCACCAGCGCGCCCCCAGGCCTGCCAGCAGCCAGCCCACGTATTTCTTTTGCCCTTGCCGCCGCCCCCAGATGGTACAGGGTAGGTTCAGGGTAGGCCTTACCCTGCACCCCGACACAGGCGCCACCAGGAGGCTTTAGAGGCTAGAAGCGCTATAGGGAGGCCCTGGCCGAAGGCCCTGGCGTACGCTGCTATCGCTATGCCCATCTACGGGGGGCGCTAGAGGGAGCAGGTGGCCGCCAGGCTTGACCAGAAGCCGCACGTAACAAAGCATCAGCCTAGCACTATAACCACCCCGCCCACCTAAAACGCAGCCAGCGCAGCAGGAGTAGTAGGGTAGGCATATAGGCAGGCCCACGCCGCCCTAAAGGGGGCCCCGACCTCTCCTAGGTCGCCCCTATACGCCCGCGGCGGCTTATTTACGTGGTCGTGGGGTCTAGGGTAGGTAGTCCAGGCACCCCTCAGTTACCCTATACCACCATAAGGTATACTAAAATCAACCTACCCGGCAGCATTATAGGGTAGGTCAAAATCAGCTTACCTGGCACCACTATAGGGTAGGACAAAATCAGCTTACCTAGCGCCACCACCGACGACCAGGGCCAGCACGCCGCCATAAGGCCTCTCTCGCAAAGCACGTAGGAGCCAGAGCGCCTGCTAACAGCCCTTTCGCTTCTACCTACCCGGCACCAGCCACAGGGGCCCCTCCCCCATAGGCCCTACATACTGCCTAGTACGCCATCCCCGCCACCCGACCCTCGTTGGCCACTTTTCGATTTCCCGCTAAAATACCCTACACCAGCCTCCCAGGCACGTCCAAACCAGCTTACCCTACACCACTCCAGGGTGTACCAGAATCAATCTACCCCTACGTCAAGGCCCGGGCCAGCTAGCACCAGCTTACCCTACACCTACGCCCTACAGGTTAGGCCCTGCCGCAAGGCAAAGTCGACCAGGCCTACCCTACACCACCACAGGAAGGCCAGGACCAGCCAGCAAGGCGTCCTGCCCTCGGCCGACTCCAGGCAGCTTACCCTACACCACGGCTCGCGCAGCAGAACTCGCCCGGCGGTCAGCCCCAGGGCTCGAGATTTTGACCAAGTCAGCCTGGCTTACCCTGCACCCCCTCGCGCGCAGACAGGCGCCGGCAGCGCCCGCCCTCTCCAAAGACCGACCCCCAACGCATCCCCGTCTCGCGGGACCTGTATTGGGGAAATCGAGGCGAAGGACGGCTTACCCTCAGCAGATCGTAACAACAAGGCTACTCTACTGCTTACAGGACCGTTTCGCACAGCTAAGTCGTCTGCAAAGGATTTGACCCCGCTCGTGTTGAAATTACAATACGCGAAATACCACAACCACTCTTCCGTGGCCGTGGAGGAATCGCCTGCTGAGACGCTAAGCCGAAGCCTATTCTTGTCCATCTGTACGTGCGGGTGGTATCACCGCGTTCTGGCATGGATTCTGACTTAGAGGCGTTCAGCCATTATCCAGCAGATGGTAGCGTCGCGGCACTGCCCGGTCGGACAGCCGCAAAAACCAATTATCTGAATCAGTTGTTCCTCTCGTACTAAACTGAATTACCATTGCGGTGAGGTCATCAGTAGGGTAAAACTAACCTGTCTCACGACGGTCTAAACCCAGCTCACGTTCCCTATTAGTGGGTGAACAATCCAACGCTTACCGAATTCTG
>NZ_JBFAMM010000044.1:0-5710 GCF_040656535.1 Streptomyces sp. NPDC049887
CAGCCGGCATCTGGCACAACTGGACTACCAACGCCAAGACCAAACGATCCCTGATCGCCTACGACCACTGAAAACATCGGACTCACTCATCTAGGGTCACGACGAATGGGACGGGCATGGCCTACATCTTCATCTTCGGCTGCTTCCTCCTGTTGGGCGTGGTCAGTCTGCTGGCGGCCCGTGTCGGCTATCGCGGCAGGGTCTGCGACAGGGCTGACGGGTACGAGGTTCCGGCAGTGGTGAAGGCCGATCCCGCTCTGCGGAAGCGGGCTGACGGTCTGGTGGCGTTCTGGTGCACCGGGGCCGCCGCGCTGAGCTTCGCCGCGCTGGTGCCGATCGGCAGCGTCATCCTCAGCGGGGGTGGCAAGTCGATCTCCACCTGGGGACTCGTGGCCTTCGCGGCCTACGGTCTGGTCGTGGTGAGCGCAGGGGCCTACCCATTCGAGAAGATCAAGCGCCTCGGCGGTTCCTCGGGCCGCTGAGCAACGGTGTTCCGGGGCCGGCGACCGGCGGCCCCGGAACATCTGTCGCAACGCGGGCCTCCTGCCGTTCGACCGGCCGGCTGCTCCGCTGCCCGTTCAGGCCCGGCCGGTGCCGCGCGGAGGATGCAGGTCAGGGTCCTGCGGTTGCCGCGGACGTCGATGGATCACGGCCGCCGTGAGATCACCGTCGGTGGCGCCACGGGCGGCCGTGATGTTGCGGACGTACCGTCAGTTCGCGTTCACCAGCTCGTGCGCCGGCACCGCCACCGTCCGCTTGCCCGGCTTGCCGCCGAGGACGACCTTCCGCAGAGCGCTGTTGTTGGCGGTGCTGGTCTCCTTCAGCCGGTTCTCCGGGTTCGCCAGCACCTGGATGTAGTACGTGCCGTTGGGCAGATTGGTGATGTCGAAGGACTGACCGGGCAGGTCCTGGGTGTAGGTGTCACCGGAGCCGACGTCCAGCACCTCGCGGACCGAGATCGAGTTCTCCTGGCCGCACGCAGTGGCCAGATCGGTGTTGAAGGGGTGCCAGTTGGCGTTCTTCACCGTGTAGTCGACCGCGTCGGTGTTGGCCAGGCAGAAGGCCTCCTTGCCGCTGCGCACGGTCTCCTTCTTGTCCGCCTTCAGCAGCCGGTAGCTGGCGAAGTCGGTGAAGTGCCAGTGCATGTGGCCCGGCCGCGGGTCCCACTCCATGGTGCCGGTCGGGGTGTAGCCGACCTGCTTGCCCTTGGCGTCGTAGAAGTACTGGTAGGCGTCCATCTTGGCCTTGCCGGGCGAGCGGAATCCGTCCACCACGAGTTGCGCCGGGCCGGCGTTCCAGACATTGGCACTGAAGGCCAGGTAGTCCTTGCCGGGGACGTCCTCTTCGCCGTCGCTGATGGTGATGCCGTAGGCCGGCAGCGACCGCAGGTCGGGCTTGGGGACGTTCGGGACGGAGGGCGTGCCGGTAGGCCGCTTGGACAGCGGCCCCAGGGCCGGCGCCTTGCGCGAGCCGTCGGTCTGGCCTTCGGTGTCGCCGACCTTCGCCGCACGTGCCGCCTGCTGCTTCTTCAGCGCCCACGGCAGAGCGGGAGGCGCGGCCTTCAGCGGCCCGTGACCTACGTTGTACGAGGGCCCCGCGCCGCTCGTCACCGCGGCGGCGGCCTGGGCGGGCGTCGGGGCGTGCCCCGGCCCGTGGCCGGCGTGAGCGGCGCCGGCTGCCGACGGCGCCGGGTGAGCGGCGGCGTGTCCGGCGTGCCCACCGGGTGCGGCCGTCCGAGCCGCGGCGCCCCGACCGTCCTCGAAGCTGCGCTCCTGCACGGTGACGTTCACCGTCGCGGGCTTGTTCGCGATGCCGAACAGGTCACGGTACTTCTTGGCGACCGAGACCTTGGCGGTGTAGGTACCGACCCCCAGCATGACCGGCTTGGTGTACGAACCCGCGTACGTGTTGGCGGCCCAGCCCTTCTCCACGCCCCACACGGAACCGAGGGTGAAGGGGTTGGTGGGGCAGCTCTCCGGATACTTCGAAGTGGCGGGCGCGTCGGGCCGCACGCGGCCACTGGCGTTGTTCGGGCAGAAACTCTCCGCACGTCTGAGGACCTGCTTGCCCGCCCTGTCGGTGACCGTGATCTCCGCGAAGCCCGGCAGCCCGGAGAAGTCCTTCACAGTGCCGTTGGGCAGCGCCTTTGCCCTTGCCCTTCCACCCTCGTAGACGGTCTGGGTGATGGTCACCGGGTCCTTGTAGGACTTCCGGGTCACCTTCAACTCCAGCGGCGTCCCCTCCGCGGTGAGGTAGGTTCCGAGATCCAGGTAGACGCCCGGCTCCTCCTTCCAGGAGGTGAGCGTGATCGAGTTGCTCGCCGCGATGAGTCTCAGGTCGGGCCCCGCCGCGGCCTTCGGCGAATCCGATGCGGTGGCCGCGAATCCGGCCGTCACGGCCACGACCGCGATGGCCGTGGTGCCCGCGAGCAGCGGACGCCGCAGCCGGGTGGTACGCGTTGTGGTCATCGTTCCCTCGTCCTCCGGGATGCTGTGGGAAGCAGGCAGCGGGCGACACGGCTCGACGACGTACGACGGTCGGCTGCCCGCGTGGTGAGAGGAACGGAAGTGGGTGCTCGGTTGTCCGCAGGGTCGAAAGCGCTGCGAAGTTGGCCGGATAGGGCCGTTGCGGACACTGCGAGGTCCTCACGCGCTGCCGGGGGAGACCGACGATAGGGCGTTACCGAGGTGACGGGATACGCGGCCCCCAACCCGCCGCCCGCTGCGGCGACTCCGCGCTGTGCGGTGCCCCAGGAAACGGCCGACGGGTTGCCGGTCCCCCCGACCGAGGCGGGCGTCCTGCGCCGAGCCGACGGCAAGGTGCTCAAGAGCCCCGGATACCGGCCGCCGGCCCTCGGTGGCATCGTCGGATGACCGACGGCCGAGACTCACGTCGTGGATGCGCCCCCCGCCGCGCGGCGAAACCTCGTCGCGAGGCGATCGAACGAGACCGCGAGTTCGTCACCGTCGATCACCTCGATGTCGACGTCGAGCTGTGTCATCCACAGCGCGAGCCGGTCCGGGTCGTCGGAACCCAGCTCGACACGGCATGTGGACTCGTCGACCACCTCGATGTCGACCGGGATGGGGATCTTCGCGGCGACGCTGGCGGCGGGAGCATGCACGAGTACCCGGGCCCGGTACTTCCAGGCCGCCTTGCTGACGCGACGGACGACGTGCTCGACGACATCGTCCTCCGGGATCACGCGCGGCTGGAACCGCGCACCCGTCGGCGCATGCGGAACCATGCGGTCGACGCGGAAGACCCGCCAGTCCTCACGGTCGAGATCCCACGCGAGCAGGTACCAGAGCGGCCCCCAGCTCACCAGCCGTTGCGGTTCGGTGTGGCGGGCCCCTTCGCTGCCCCCGGGCTTGGTGTATCCGAACCGGAGCCGTTCGTGGCCGCGGATCGCGGCAGCGACCGCGCCGAGAACGGAGAGATCGAGCGGCGGTTGGGCCCCTGGAACGACGCTCGTCGCCTCGCGTACCGCCTCGACGCGCCGACGCAGGCGCGAGGGCAGCACTTGTTCCAGCTTCGCCAGCGCGGTGAGCGATGTCTCCTCGACGCCGAGCCTCTGGGTCGCGACCGCACCGAGTCCGACCGCGACGGCGACGGCCTCGTCGTCGTCGAGCAGCAGTGGGGGCATCGCCGTCCCGGCGGCCAGCCGGTACCCGCCCGCGACGCCGGGACGCGCGTCCACGGGATAGCCGAGCGACCGCAGCCTGGTGATGTCGGCGCGCACAGTCCTCGTGCTCACATCGAGCCGGCCGGCGAGCTCGGAACCCGTCCAGTCGCGTTTGAGCTGGAGCAATGACAGCAGTTCGAGCAGGCGGGCCGAGGTCTCCAACATGTCCTCCATTCTTTCGGCAATTGCGGTACGTAACCTGCCGCATTGCCTGGGAACGTCGGTGTCATGAACGAGAACAACGCAGCACTCACACCGTTCCGCATCGACATCCCGCAGGCCGACATCGACGACCTGCGCAACCGGCTGGCACACACGCGCTGGCCGATCCCCGTGCCGGGCCGGGACGATCGCACCGACTTCAGCCGCGGCATCCCGCTGGTGTACCTGAAGGAGCTCGCCGAGTACTGGCGCGACGGGTTCGACTGGCGTGCGCAGGAGGAGAAGCTCAACGAGTACGAACAGTTCACGACGGTCGTCAACGGCCAGACGTTCCACGTCGTCCACGCGCGATCGGCGAACCCGGAGGCAGCCCCGCTGATCCTGAACCACGGCTGGCCGGGCTCGTTCGTCGACTACCAGCGACTCATCCCGCTGCTGACCGATGAGTTCCACGTGGTCGTCCCGTCGCTGCCCGGCTTCGGGTTCTCCACCCCGCTGTCTGGGACCGGCTGGGAGCTGGCGCGGACGACGGAGGCCTACGCCGAGATCATGACGCGTCTCGGCTACGAGAGGTTCGCGGCCCATGGCACCGACATCGGTGCGGGCACCACCGGCCGCCTCGCGGCGCTCTACCCGGAGCGCGTCATCGGCACGCACATCGGCAGCGACCCCCGGTGGCTCGGGTTGCTCGGCGACATATTCCCCTACCCCGAGGGTCTGTCCGATGACGAGATGGCCCAGATCGAGGCAGTGCGCAGAGAGGATGCGGCCGAGCGCGGGTATCTCGAGATGCAGAACCACCGTCCCGACACGATCGGCGCGGCGCTCACCGACTCGCCGGTCGGTCAGCTCGCGTGGATCGCCGAGAAGTTCAGGACCAGGACCAGCGGCGCCTACCGGACGCCGGACGAGTCGGTCGACCGCGACCAGCTCCTCACGAACATCAGCCTGTACTGGTTCACCCGCAGCGGCGCGTCGAGCGCGCAGTTCTACTACGAGTCCGAGCACTCGGGACTCGACGTGGTCATGGCCTCCAGCGTGCCGTCCGGATGGGCCGTGTTCGACACCCACCCGCTCATGCGCCGTGCGGTGGACCCGCGGAAGGAGATCAGCCACTGGAGCGAGTTCACCGAGGGCGGGCACTTCCCCGCGATGGAGGAGACGGAGCTGCTCGCGGACGACATCCGCACCTTCTTCCGCGGCATTTCCTGATTACGCGCCGCCCGCGGGCCACGAAGACCCGTTCAAGGCCGCCCGGGCCGGCAGGCCAGGGACCTCGTCGCAAGCCCGGCGGCGTCCCGCGACGCCTCGATCTCGTCCCGCCCGAAGGACCGCAGGGCCGAGATCGAGGCGACCACCCGGCCGTCGGGCGGGATGCCCGGCGGGAGCGGTAGGGCCGCGGGACGGTGACCGGGGGAGCGTGGCCCCCGGGAGGTCGCTCCACATCGCACATCGCTGCGGTGGCGGCGGCGCACCGCCGGCACGGCCTGCCGGCCGATTCCTGATCGCGTTGCTTGTCGTAGGCGGTCAGGTCCGCGCTCGGCGGACGGCATGGCGCCGCGGGAGCGCCGCGCACCGGACCGGCCGCCGCCGGCAGATGGCGGTCCGCGAACGGGCGGTCGAACGTGCCTGAATGCGACTGCCCGTTCGTGCGACCCGGCAGTAGCGTGACCCGACGTGACTAGCAGAGTCCGCACAATCACGAGTCGCCGCTCGGTCGTCAAGGCCGCTGCCGCCACCGCTGTCGCCACTGCCGCCGCCGCTCCCGCGCTCGCGGCCGCATCCCCCGCCGCCGCCGCCGAACAGGGCGCGGCCTTCCTGCACGGGGTCGCCTCGGGCGACCCGCTCCCCGACGGCGTGCTG
>NZ_JBFAMM010000045.1:0-4922 GCF_040656535.1 Streptomyces sp. NPDC049887
GTCCGCGAGGCGCTGCAGATCGGCCCCGACGCCCCGATCATCACCACCGACGCACGCCACCGCGCCGACGCCAAGAGCGCCCTCATCACGCTCGTGGAACACGCGCTCATGGCACGTCTCAAGTAGAAGTGGGCGTACGGAAGTTGTCGTAGACCTTTCATGGGCGGGCCGTGTCTCTTTGACACGGTCCGCCTCCATGTTCATAACGTTTCGACAGAGAATTCTCGGGGTTCGGACACCCGATGCATCCGGCTGGTACCGCTGTGCTCACACAGACCCCTCTTTTTGCCGGGGCTCGCTCTTTATGCCCGTTTTATCTTCGGTTCGGAGGGTGCGGATCGGCCGGTTCCCGCTGTTTGGAGCCGACCCCCTTGGCGTGCTGAAATCAACGAACTCATGAGTAGTACGGCCCTGAACAATAATCGGCACAACCTAGGTGCCGACGCCGAGAGGTTGTTGGTCGAGTGAGGCGAAGCAAGACGAGCTCCGCGGAACAGCAGTCGCGGGGCAACTTCACCCCGCCCCCGCGCGCAGCGGCGTCGCCTGCGGATGTGCAGCCCGTGGAGCCCTCCACCACCGGTGGCAGTTCCAGCAGGCTGTCGCCGCGCAACTGGCGTGTGCCGACCCGGCTGAACGCAATCCTCCTCATACCCGTGCTGGTCGGCCTCGTCATGGGCGGATTCCAGGTGAAGGGGTCGGTCGACACCTGGAACGAGGCCCAGGACGCCGAGAAGACGGCGCTCATCGTGCGCGCCGCCTCGGAGTACGGCCAGGCCCTCCTCAACGAGCGGGACCTCACGGCGGAGCCCCTGCTGAAGGGCGACAGCCAGAACAGGGTCGTCACGGAGGCCAGGGCCGCCACGGACGCGGCAAAGGCGAAGTTCGACGAGGCCGTCAAGGACATGCCGCAGAAGGAGGGGCTGGAGCGGCGCCTGAACCTCTTCCGGGCCGCGGAGCCGGCCCTGGAGAAGCTGCGCGCGGTCGCCTACACCGTCCCGTTCGAGACGCCCACCAAGTCGGAGGGCGACGACCCCGACGACCCGAGTGACGACGAGCGGGGCCCCGTCGCCACTCAGGAGAGCTACGTCGGCGTCCAGCACTATCTGATGGAGTTCGCCAACGAGCTCGGTCTCGGCACCGGCAACGTCACGAGCTACGGCCGGATGGTGTACGCCATCCAGCTGGCCAAGGCCGCCGAGTCGCTGCAGCGGTCCATCGGTACCGAGCTGCTCATCCGTCCGAGCAAGAAGAAGGACATCAGGGCCGGCCAGACCATCGCCTTCACCTCCTACGCCTACCTGGAGGGCATCGCCCTCGGCGAGTACCAGTCCGGTGGTACCCAGGCCGACGTGGACCGGCTGAAGGAGGTCATGGCCAGGAAGACGGAGGAGGGCCAGAAGGCGCTCGCCGCCAAGATGGCCGAGGCCGCCGCCGCCGGCCAGGACATCCAGCCTCCGCCGAAGGACGAGGACGGCTCGGTCCTCGGCGGCATGGTCGGTGCTATCAGCACCGGTGCCGACCCCGACGAACTCGCGGAGCAGGGCGTCACCCAGCAGATCTGGATGGCCGCCGCCACCGCCAAGTTCGAGGGCTACAGCGAGGTCGAGAGGGAACTCGTCGACAAGGCCGTGGCCGAGGCCGCCCAGATCTCCGACGACGCCAAGACCGACGCCATCGTCAACGGCCTGATCGTCGTCATCGCCCTGCTCGCCGCGTTCATCCTGGCCGGCATGGTGGCCCGCCAGATGAGCCGCTCGATGCGCCAGCTGCGCACCGCCGCCTTCGGCATCGCCGAGCAGCGCCTGCCGATGCTCGTCGACCAGCTCTCGCGCACCGAGCCGGGCCGGATCGACACCCGTGTGCAGCCGATCCCGATCGACAGCAAGGACGAGATCGGCGAGGTCGCCCGCGCCTTCGACCAGGTGCACCGGGAGGCCGTGCGGCTCGCCGCCGAGCAGGCCCTGCTCCGCGGCAACGTCAACGCGATCTTCACCAACCTGTCGCGCCGCAACCAGTCGCTGATCGAGGGTCAGCTGACCCTGATCACCGATCTGGAGAACAACGAGGCCGACCCGGACCAGCTGGAGAACCTCTTCAAACTGGACCACCTGGCGACCCGTATGCGCCGCAACGGCGAGAACCTCCTCGTCCTCGCCGGCGAGGAGCCGGGCCGCCGCTGGAACCAGCCGGTGCCGCTCGTCGACGTGCTCCGCGCCGCCTCCTCCGAGGTGGAGTCCTACGAGCGCATCGAACTCACCGGCGTGCCGGAGACCGAGATCCACGGCCAGGCCGTGACCGACCTCGTGCACCTCCTCGCCGAGCTGCTGGAGAACGCCACGACGTTCTCCTCCCCGCAGACGAAGGTCCGGGTCACCGCGACCCGGCTGCCCGACGGCCGGGTCATGATCGAGATCCATGACAAGGGCATCGGCCTGACCGCCGAGGACTTCGCCGACATCAACCACAAGCTGGCCAACCCGCCGACGGTGGACGCCGCCGTCTCGCAGCGCATGGGCCTCTTCGTGGTCGGCCGTCTCTCCGACCGGCACGGCATCCGCGTCCAGCTCCGTCCCTCCGGCGAGCAGGCCGGCACGACGTCGCTGGTCATGCTCCCGGACGCGATCACCCACGGTGGCGGTGGCGAGGCGCTCCCCGAGGACGACTTCACCGTCTCCCAGATGATCCCGGCGCAGCAGTCCTTCGAGGCGGCGCCGATGCTCACCGCCGCGGAACTCGGTTTCGACGACTCCCGTTACGAGGACCAGCCCGCCGAGAACCGGCAGCTGGACCCGGTCAACCGCTCGCTGATGCGCAAGGAGCGCCGTGCGGCGCTGGAGGCGCAGACAGGCGGCGACCGCCCGCAGTTCCACGACGAGCCCGAGCAGGGCTACGCCGATCAGGGGAGCTACGCCGAGGAGCAGTACGAACAGGGCTACGCACAGGAGCCGCAGGCCGCGTACGACCAGAACGGCTACGACCGGAACGGCTACGAGACCGGCGGCTACCAGCAGAACGGCTACGAGGCCAACGGGTACGACAACACCGGCGAGTTCCAGGTTTCCGGCGGTTACCCGGAGCACCGGGAGCAGGGCTATGCGGAAGCCTCGTTCGACGGCTCGCAGGGCTCCGCGCGGCAGTACGACAACGGGTACGCCTCCCAGCCCGACCAGGGAGAGTGGGCGGACCAGAACACGTACCAGGGTGCGTACGAGCCGGAGTACCGAGCGGATACGGAATCTGCTCCCTCCGCTCCCACGAACGGCTCCGAGCGCGTAGGCTTCGAACGTCCGGCTCCGGCCAACGGCTCCGGCCACCAGCTGACCGACGCCGGACTGCCGCGTCGCGGCAACGGCCAGCCGGGGCAGCCGCAGCAGGGACAGCAGCAGTGGCAGTCCCCCACCGGCGGCGGCCAGGCGCCGGGACAGGCCGAGCAGGCCCCCCAGGCGCCCCAGGCCGCCCAGGGCGGGGACACGGAGGCGGACGGCTCGGGCGAGTGGCGTTCGACGAACGACGAGCGCTGGCAGCGGGCCGAGAAGCTCCGCAAGCCCGCGGCCGGCGGAGTCACTTCGTCCGGGCTTCCCCGCCGGGTCCCCAAGGCCAATCTGATCGAGGGTACGGCCGAGCAGACCCCGCAGAACGGCCCTCAGGTGTCCCGCGCCCCTGAGGATGTGCGCGGCAGGTTGAGCAACTTGCGGCGCGGTGTCCAGCAGGGACGCAGCGCGGGAACGGACACGAACGGATCGGGCTTCGGCCCGGGCAGTACCTACAACCAGGAGCGTTAGTGTGAGCCCGATGAGCCAGGCGGCGCAGAATCTGAACTGGTTGATCACCAACTTCGTGGACAACACCCCCGGGGTGTCCCACACCGTGGTGGTCTCCGCCGACGGACTCCTGCTGGCGATGTCCGAAGGGTTTCCGCGTGACCGCGCCGACCAGCTGGCGGCGGTCGCGTCCGGCCTGACCTCGCTGACCGCGGGGGCGTCCCGGATCTTCGAAGGCGGCGCGGTCAACCAGACCGTCGTGGAGATGGAACGTGGCTTCCTCTTCATCATGTCCATCTCGGACGGCTCCTCGCTGGCCGTGCTCGCCCACCCGGACGCCGACATCGGCCTCGTGGGCTACGAGATGGCCCTCCTGGTCGACCGAGCCGGCACCGTCCTCACCCCGGACCTGCGTGCCGAACTCCAGGGAAGTCTGCTCAACTAGCTGAACGGCAGTGCGTTTATCGCCACCGCACCATAGGGTGCGGTGGCGCGGCTCCACAGGGACATGGACCGGCGTACGGCACTCGGAGGAGGAATCGTGGCAACACCCCCAGGCGGACACCCATACGACGGGGCTCAGCAGTCTCCGGGTGAGCACGCTCAGAACCGCTTCAACTTCCCCTCTTCACCGAGCAGGGGCGGCGGTCCCCAGCCCTACCAGCGGCCGCAGCAGCCGTACGACCCCTCGTACAACCAGCCGCAGGCCCCCCGGAACCGGCCGGTGGCTCCCCGCCGGGCCCCGGAGCCGGCGCCCGCGTCGGGCAGCAACAATCCGTTGGTGCGTCCCTACGCGATGACCGGCGGCCGGACCCGGCCGCGCTACCAGCTCGCCATCGAGGCGCTGGTCAGCACCACGGCCGATCCCGCACGGCTGCACGGGCAGTTGCCCGAGCACCAGCGGATCTGCCGGCTGTGCTTCGAGATCAAGTCGGTGGCTGAGATCTCGGCACTCCTCTCCATCCCCCTCGGCGTCGCCCGGATCCTCGTAGCCGACCTGGCCGAGGCCGGACTCGTCGCCATCCACCAGCCCGGCGGCGACGAGTCCGCCGGCGGCCAGCCAGACGTGACACTGCTCGAAAGGGTGCTCAGTGGACTTCGCAAGCTCTAGCGGCGGTGCAGCCCGCTCAACCACCAGCGCGAAGATCGTGGTGGCGGGCG
>NZ_JBFAMM010000046.1:0-2527 GCF_040656535.1 Streptomyces sp. NPDC049887
CGTCTCGTGACTGCGTGCCTTTTGAAGAATGAGCCTGCGAGTTAGCGGTGTGTAGCGAGGTTAACCCGTGTGGGGAAGCCGTAGCGAAAGCGAGTCCGAACAGGGCGTTTGAGTTGCACGCTCTAGACCCGAAGCGGAGTGATCTAGCCATGGGCAGGTTGAAGCGGAGGTAAGACTTCGTGGAGGACCGAACCCACCAGGGTTGAAAACCTGGGGGATGACCTGTGGTTAGGGGTGAAAGGCCAATCAAACTCCGTGATAGCTGGTTCTCCCCGAAATGCATTTAGGTGCAGCGTCGTGTGTTTCTTGCCGGAGGTAGAGCACTGGATAGGCGATGGGCCCTACCGGGTTACTGACCTTAGCCAAACTCCGAATGCCGGTAAGTGAGAGCGCGGCAGTGAGACTGTGGGGGATAAGCTCCATGGTCGAGAGGGAAACAGCCCAGAGCATCGACTAAGGCCCCTAAGCGTACGCTAAGTGGGAAAGGATGTGGAGTCGCAGAGACAACCAGGAGGTTGGCTTAGAAGCAGCCACCCTTGAAAGAGTGCGTAATAGCTCACTGGTCAAGTGATTCCGCGCCGACAATGTAGCGGGGCTCAAGCGTACCGCCGAAGTCGTGTCATTGCAGCATGTGGCCCAACGGCCGCTGTGATGGGTAGGGGAGCGTCGTGTGCCGGGTGAAGCAGCCGTGGAAGCGAGTTGTGGACGGTTCACGAGTGAGAATGCAGGCATGAGTAGCGATACACACGTGGGAAACGTGTGCGCCGATTGACTAAGGGTTCCTGGGTCAAGCTGATCTGCCCAGGGTAAGTCGGGACCTAAGGCGAGGCCGACAGGCGTAGTCGATGGACAACCGGTTGATATTCCGGTACCCGCTTTGGAACGCCCAATATCGAGCCCATTAATGCTAAGGCCGTGAAGCCGCCGGCTGAGTCTTCGGACGAGGTCGGAGTGGTGGAGCCGCTGATCCAAGGTGGTAGTAGGTAAGCGATGGGGTGACGCAGGAAGGTAGTCCAGCCCGGGCGGTGGTTGTCCCGGGGTAAGGGTGTAGGACGTCACGTAGGCAAATCCGCGTGGCATGTGTCTGAGACCTGATGCCGAGCCGATTGTGGTGAAGTGGATGATCCTATGCTGTCGAGAAAAGCCTCTAGCGAGTTTCATGGCGGCCCGTACCCTAAACCGACTCAGGTGGTCAGGTAGAGAATACCGAGGCGTTCGGGTGAACTATGGTTAAGGAACTCGGCAAAATGCCCCCGTAACTTCGGGAGAAGGGGGGCCACGTCTGGTGATCACTCTTGCAGTGTGAGCTGGGTGTGGCCGCAGAGACCAGCGAGAAGCGACTGTTTACTAAAAACACAGGTCCGTGCGAAGCCGTAAGGCGATGTATACGGACTGACGCCTGCCCGGTGCTGGAACGTTAAGGGGACCGGTTAGCTCCATTTCGGTGGGGCGAAGCTGAGAACTTAAGCGCCAGTAAACGGCGGTGGTAACTATAACCATCCTAAGGTAGCGAAATTCCTTGTCGGGTAAGTTCCGACCTGCACGAATGGCGTAACGACTTCTCGACTGTCTCAACCATAGGCCCGGTGAAATTGCACTACGAGTAAAGATGCTCGTTTCGCGCAGCAGGACGGAAAGACCCCGGGACCTTTACTACAGTTTGATATTGGTGTTCGGTTCGGCTTGTGTAGGATAGGTGGGAGACTGTGAAGCTTGGACGCCAGTTCAGGTGGAGTCGTCGTTGAAATACCACTCTGGTCGTGCTGGATGTCTAACCTGGGTCCGTGATCCGGATCAGGGACAGTGTCTGATGGGTAGTTTAACTGGGGCGGTTGCCTCCCAAAGGGTAACGGAGGCGCCCAAAGGTTCCCTCAGCCTGGTTGGCAATCAGGTGTTGAGTGTAAGTGCACAAGGGAGCTTGACTGTGAGACCGACGGGTCGAGCAGGGACGAAAGTCGGGACTAGTGATCCGGCGGTGGCTTGTGGAAGCGCCGTCGCTCAACGGATAAAAGGTACCCCGGGGATAACAGGCTGATCTTCCCCAAGAGTCCATATCGACGGGATGGTTTGGCACCTCGATGTCGGCTCGTCGCATCCTGGGGCTGGAGTCGGTCCCAAGGGTTGGGCTGTTCGCCCATTAAAGCGGTACGCGAGCTGGGTTTAGAACGTCGTGAGACAGTTCGGTCCCTATCCGCTGTGCGCGTAGGAGTCTTGAGAAGGGCTGTCCCTAGTACGAGAGGACCGGGACGGACGAACCTCTGGTGTGCCAGTTGTCCTGCCAAGGGCATGGCTGGTTGGCTACGTTCGGGAGGGATAACCGCTGAAAGCATCTAAGCGGGAAGCCTGCTTCGAGATGAGGACTCCCACCCACTTGATGGGGTAAGGCTCCCAGTAGACGACTGGGTTGATAGGCCGGATATGGAAGCCAGGTGACTGGTGGAGTTGACCGGTACTAATAGGCCGAGGGCTTGTCCTCAGTTGCTCGCGTCCACTGTGTCAGTTCTGAAGTAACGAACATGCCGCTGCC
>NZ_JBFAMM010000047.1:0-2142 GCF_040656535.1 Streptomyces sp. NPDC049887
CGCAGAGTCTGCTCTTGGTACTAAGGGCGATGTCGACCGAGGAACCGATCGAAAGGCAGCGCTTCGCGCCTTTGGGGCGAGTGTAAAACTCATCCAGCCCAAACGGGCTTAAACCATGGTCGGGGCGAGAGGATTCGAACCTCCGACCCTCTGGTCCCAAACCAAGGCGAATGCACTAAAAATCTGATACTTAGCTGTAAAACTGGGCCATTACGACCTCAAGTACAGCAAGGGTTTCAGCCAAGGGTGTAAAACCGTTGGGGTCGGACCGACGCGATATGTCCGCGTTGGGGAGCACTTCCAAATTCCGCTTTCGACCGAGGCCGTGTAAAAACCTGTTGGGCCACGGGGAGACGGTAGTGGCGACGAGGCGCGGAGCGCCTCCTTCTCAGGCTCTGATCGCTTCCATCAGGGGCTTCGTTCCGAGCACCGCCATCACCCGCTTCATGTTGTAGGCGAGGATGTGGAGGCTGATCTCCGTCTTCACGTTTGGCAGCCGCTTCATCAGGAAGTGGGTGTGGCCCATCCAGGCCTTGATCGTGCCGAACGGGTGTTCGACCAGTCGTCGTCGGGTGCGCATGGCGCGGGGAGCGAGGTCCATCCGGGCCTGCAGCGCGTCGATCACCGCCTCATGCTCCCAGCGGGTGACCCGACGCTCGACGCTGGGGGTGCACTGGCTCTTGAGCGAGCAGCCGGTGCAACTGGCCCGGTTCCAGTAGCGGTGCAACGTCAGTCCCTTCTCGATGGTCGTCATGTGGCGCGGCAGCAGCGCGCCGGCCGGGCAGCGATAGACGTCCTGATCGGGCTGGTAGACGAAGTCCTGCTTGCCGAAGCGGCCCGCCGCTTTGGCGCCTGAGGTCAGGGGCTTGGGGACGTAGGGCGTCACGCCCATGGTCTCGCAGGCGAGGATCTCCTCGCCAGAGAAGTAGCCGCGGTCGGCCAGCACGTCGATCGCCTCGACGCCCATGGCGTCCTTGGCCTTGCCCGCCATCGAGGCGAGCTGATGCTTGTCCAGGCCGGTCATGACCACGTCGTGGGCGACGATCAGGTGATGCTCACCTTCGACGGCGGACTGGACGTTGTAGCCGACGATGCCGCTGCCTCGACCCGACGTCGCCATGGCCCGAGCGTCCGGATCGGTCAGGGAGACCTGGCCGTCGAGTGACGCCGCGACCTCGGCCTCCATCGCCTTGAGCATCGCCATCTGGGCCCGGAGCCGGTCGATCTTCTCGACCAGTCGCCCGGACCGCGCCTCGGCGGCCTCGCCCTCGTGACGATCCGCCGTGTCGAGGTCCTGCAGATAGCCGGCGATGTGCTCGGCGACCTGCTCGATGCGCCGCTTGACCTTGTAGGCGGTGAAGTTCCTGTCGCGGGTGTTCACCGCCTTGAACTTCGAACCGTCGATCGCGACCAGGGCTGATCCGAACAGGCCGAGCTGGCGGCACAGCACCACGAACTGGGCGCACGCCGCCTGGATCGCCGGGCCGTTCTCGCGGCGGAAGTCGGCGATGGTCTTGTGGTCCGGCGCCAGTCGCCCCGTCAGCCACATCAGCTCGACGTTGCGCTGCGCCTCGCGCTCCAGCCGCCGGCTGGACTGCACCTTGTTCAGATAGCCGTAGACGTAGAGCTTCAGCAGCATGGCCGGGTGATAGGCGGGCCGGCCCGTCGCCGCCGGCGTCATGCCCTCAAAGCCCAGACCCTTCAGATCCAGCTCGTCGACGAAGACATCGACCACCCGGACCGGATTATCCTCGGCCACATAGTCGTCGAGACACTCGGGAAGCAGCGTCTGCTGCCGGCGATCGGCGCCCTGAACGAAGCGGCTCATACCCACCTCCTGCTGACCCGGAAGGCTATCCTAATTCGCTCGATCGGGAGGCGTTTTCACACAGCCTCGACTCTTAGGTGACCTTGGGAAGGTCCGCTCGTGGGTAAAGTCGGTGCGATCGACCCGCAACGTGGAGCTGTGTTGATCGGAATCGCTGACTGGAGGTAGCCGCCCGACACTTGGCGTGGCAGTCATTGGGTCAGGGAGAGCATCGTCGCCTCGGACACTCTGTAATCCGGGGCGCCGATGATGAGCCGATCCTATTGGGTCGTTCCGCTCTCGCCGCGAAGCATTTCTACGATCACACCCACCCC
>NZ_JBFAMM010000048.1:0-2079 GCF_040656535.1 Streptomyces sp. NPDC049887
GGGGCCGGTTGGTCGTGGGTGGTGTCGGTGGTGTCGGTGTCGAGGAGTGCGGCGAGGTCGGTGAGGACGGGGTGGCGGGTGACGTCCTTGAGGGTGACGGCCCGGTCCAGGGCGATGGCGAGTTTCACCGCGGACAGCGATGTGCCACCACGGTCGAAGAAGTGGTCGCGCCGGCCGATCCGGTCCTCGGGCACACCGAGCACGGCCGACCAGGCCGCCGCCAGCCGCCGTTCCGCCGCGGTCACCGGCGCCTCACACCCCTCCCCACCGGCCTCGACCGCACCCCCGAGACCCGCCGCGAGCGCGACCAGGGCCTTCCGGTCGACCTTGCCGTTCGCGGTCAGCGGCAAACCCGCCCGCCAGTGGAACACCGCAGGCACCATGTACGACGGCAGCACCGCACCCAGCCCCGCCGCCAACACCCCGCTCTCCAACGGCGCCCGCGCACCGTAGAACGCCACCAACCGCGTCCCCGCCGGCCCCGCCGCGGCCACCACCGCACCCTCACGCACCCCCGCCTGACCCAGCAGCGCGTTCTCCACCTCACCGATCTCGATCCGGAACCCCCGAACCTTCACCTGCGTGTCCCGCCGACCCAGGAACTCCAGCTTCCCCGACACATCCCACCGCCCACGATCCCCACTGCGGTACAACCGCTCCCCCGGCCGCAACGGATCCGGCACGAACACCGCCGCCGTCCGCTCCGGATCGTTGACATACCCACGCCCCACACACACCCCCGAGAACACGATCTCCCCCGGCGCACCCAACGGCACCGGCCGCAACCCCTCGTCCACCACATACACATGCACATTGGCCACCGGCCGCCCCAGCAACACCCGCCCCGGCACCCCCCTCATCACCTCATGATTGGTGTCGTCACACGTCTCCGTCAGCCCATAGGCGTTCACCAACGCAATCCCCGGCTGCGCGGCGAACCACCGCTCCACCAACTCCCGCTTCAACGCCTCACCCGTCACCGACACACACCGCACATCCCCCAACCGCCGCGGCTCCCGCTCCAACGCCGCCAACACCGCCTCCAGATACGACGGCACCACCTGCAGCACGTTCACCCCGGCACCGACGACCGTGTCCAGGAACCGCGACACATCCAGCACCGCCTCCTGCTCCACCAGCACCGTCCGCCCACCCACCAGCAACCCCGCCACCAACTGCCACAACGAGATGTCGAAACACTGCGGCGCGACCTGCGCCACCACACCGCCCTCACCGATCCCCAGATCGTCGATCTTCGCGAACAGATGGTTGACCAGACCCGCGTGCTCGCACATCGCACCCTTCGGCTCACCCGTCGAACCGGAGGTGAAATAGATGTACGCCAACTGCCCCGCCGCCACCGGCACACCCAGATCGTCCCCGGCGTGCCCCTCGCCGTACGCCGCATCGACCAGCAGCCGCTCCACCCCACCGACCGAGACCAGCGCCTCGTCCAACGAGCCGGTACTCCCCGACTCCGTCAGCACCACCCGACACCCCGCCCGCGACAACGTCGCCGCGATCCGACCCGCCGGGAAACCCGGCTCGACCGGCAGATACACCCCACCCGCCTTGAACACCGCCAGCACCGACGCCAGCCAGTCCACGTTCCGCTCCAGCACCACCCCCACCACACCCTCCCCCTCCACACCCCGCACCCGCAGCGCCCGCGCCAACCGGTTCGCCCGCCCGTTCAACTCCCCGTACGTCCACTCCCGCCCCCCATGCACCACCGCCACCGCATCCGGATGCATCCGCACCCGCTCCTCGAACAACTCGTGCACCCGCAACCCCGGCAACTCCCGCCGCCGCCCCGCCAGCCCCTCCACCTGAAAACCCACCTCCTCGGCGGACAGCAGGCTCGTGTCGCCGCACGCGGCCCCCGGATCCGCCGCGATCCGCTCCAGCGCGGCCAGGTGGTAGCCGGCGATCCGGCCCGCCGCCTCCCCGTCCAACGCATCGGTGCGGTACCGGAGCCGCAGCACCACGTCCCCGCCCACCCCCTCCACCACCGACACACGCAGCACCCTCCCGCCACCCACGTCCCCACCGACCCCGTGGGGATCGAACTCGGCCTCG
>NZ_JBFAMM010000050.1:0-1506 GCF_040656535.1 Streptomyces sp. NPDC049887
CGGCAGTACTCCTCGACGGCGGTCCGGTCGTCGGTGCCGAACGCCTCGGACCAGGAGGCGCCGATCTCGTCGTTGTAGCTGCGGGTGAGCAGCCACCCCTCCCGCTCGAAGCGCTCCACCATCGCCGTCGGCAGCGCCTGCAGCACGGCCGTGGCGTCCGAGACCCCGGTGACCCCGCCGGCGGCCGGCGCGGTCAGGCACGCGAACATCATCATGCCGGGGAAGGTCGTCGTGTAGCTGAGTTCGTGGTGCATGCACATCGGCTGGTTGGGCGGCCACGCCGTGGAGGAGTACACACCGTCCCGGTACGACTCGCGCGCGGCGAACGCCTCCCGTTCGGTCATCAGCGGCCCGCCGGCGAGCTGCTGGAAGACCGCGCCGACCTGGTCCGCCTCACGCAGTCCCAGACCGCGCACCAGCACCGAGCCGTGCTCGGCCACCAGGGAGCGCAGTGCGTCCCGCTGCCCGGCCGCCCAGCTCGCCGCGTCCCCGGGGGACTCGACGTGCAGGACCGGGGGCCTGCCCGGCCGCGACTCCACGTCGAGCAGTGACGCGTGGGATGAGGACGACATTTCTTTTCCTTTCGGTCGCGGCTCAGGAGGGAGCCGGCAGGGCAGCGGCGCGCAGCACGGCTCGTGCCGCCTCGGCCGGACGGGTGCGGAGGAAGTAGTGGCCTCCGTCGGCGAGTTCGTACAGATCGACGTGTTCGGCCAGCAGCCGCCAGTCGCGGTGCCGTCCGGGGTGTGCCGTGACCGGGTCGTCCGCGGCCACGACGACGGTGACCGGCGCGGACAGCCGTACGGCGGGCGGGGCCTCCAGGAGGCCGGCGAAGTACTCGTGGGCGGCCACGCAGTCGTGGCGGTAGGCGGCACCGACGTGCTCGGCGCGCTCGGCGTCCAGCTCGCCGAGTCCGGTGTGGCCGCGGCCGTCGCCCAGTCCGGCGGCGATCTCGGCGTTGCTCCTGCGGGTGAGCCTTTCGACGGCGCTCCGCCGTTCCGCCGCTCCGCCGAGCAGCTGAGCGGCGAGGAACACCCGTTCGACCTCGCCGCCGCGCTCCTGGAGCCTCCGCGCCGTCTCCACGGCGGGAGCGGTGCCGGAGGAGTGGCCCCACAGCAGCACCCGGGCGGCGCCCAGGCCGATGACCTCGTCCACGACCCGCTCGACCACCTGCTCCAGCGGTGCGAAGGGTTCACGGGCGGCCGCCAGGTCGTGTCCGGGGAGCTCGACGGCGTACACGGCCGGTCCGTCGGCCGCCAGGACACCGGCCAAGGGCTGGAAGTTCACCGCGTTGCCACCCGCGTAGGGGAAGCAGACCAGGACACCGGCGGTTGCTTCCTTCGGCTCCGACAGGCGCTCCAGCAGACGGTCTCCGGCGGTGCGGCCAGTGCCCGGCGCCGCGCCCGGGCCGTTCGGGGCCGGTTGGTCGTGGGTGGTGTCGGTGGTGTCGGTGTCGAGGAGTGCGGCGAGGTCGGTGAGGACGGGGTGGCGGGTGACGTCCTTGAGGGT
>NZ_JBFAMM010000051.1:0-1485 GCF_040656535.1 Streptomyces sp. NPDC049887
GGGTGCCTCTATGTTTTTCGTCAAGCTGTGCGGGGGCTTCTCGGTTCGTAGAAGGTTCCGTCGCGGAGCATGGCGAACAGGACGCTGATGCGGTGGCGGGCGAGGCGGAGGAGGGCTTGGGTGTGGGTTTTGCCGCGGGCTCGGCAGCGGTCGTAGTAGGTCCGTGAGGCGGGGTCGTGCAGGGCTGCGAACGCGGAGAGGAACATTGCCCGTTTCAGCTGCCGGTTCCCGCCTCTGGGGGCGTGTTCGCCGTGGATCGACGTGCCCGACTGCCGGGTCGCCGGGGCGAGTCCGGCGTAGGAGGCGAGGTGGCCGGCGGTCGGGAACGAGCTGCCGTCGCCGACGGTGGTCAGGAGGACTGCGGCGGTCCTGACGCCGATGCCGGGCATCGAGGTCAGGACCTGGGAAAGAGGGTGGGCCTCCAGCAGGGCCTCGATCCGGGCCTCCAGGGCCCGGCGTTGTTCGTGGACGGCGGCCAGCGACTTCGCCAGCGACGGGACGATCACGTCGAGGGTGCCGGTGCCCGGGACGACGACCGTCTGCTCGTCGAGTGCGGTGAAGATGTCGTCGACCAGCCGCTCGGCCATGCGCGGGGCCCTCGGACGGACGACCTCGACCAGCCTGCGGCGGCCGGCCTTGCGCAGAGCGGCCGGGGAGCCATAGCGCTCGAGGAGCCAGGTGACGGCCTGGTGGTCCAGACGCGGGCCCAGGACGCGTTCCAGGCTGGGGTGGAACTGGGTGAGCAGGCCGCGGATGCGGTTGCTGGTGCGGTTGGCCTCGCCGGCGAGGTCCTGGTCGAAACCGACCAGCATCGTCAGCTCCGCGGTGACCTCGTCGGCCAGGTCCAGGGTGCGCAGGGTGTGGGGCATGGTGCGGGCGGCGTCCGCGATTACGGCCGCGTCCTTCGCGTCGGTCTTGGCCTCGCCGGGATAGAGATCGGCGATCCTGCGCATCGCGAGCCCGGGCAGGTAGGCGACCTGGCAGCCGGCGTCCCGGGCGACGGTCAGCGGGAGGGCGCCGATGGATGCGGGCTGGTCCACGACCACCAGAACGGTGCCGAACTTGGCCCGGAGCTTGTCGAAGACGGCCCGCAGCTTCGGCTCGCTGTTCGGCAGCGGCTTGTCGAAGACCTTCTTCCCGGCCGGGGTCAGACCGTGTCCGTGATGCGTCTGCTTGCCGACGTCCAGGCCCAGGAAGACGCCCGCCCCGTCGATGCTGATCACCGTGCCCCCACTGTGTCGATGCGTGCCGGCCCCGGGGTCGGGAGCCGTTCTCGCGCATCCACGTTATGCAGACCTGCCGCCCGCGAGCGGCCGGGCATTGCGCCCGGCCGGGCGGTGGTCGGACCTCTGATCAGCGTCTCCGACGGCACCCCTCGGGCCCGGTGACACCACCCCCCAGGTCATCCGTTCGACAGGGGGCAACAGTCATGCCGGGCCCGGAGGCCAGCGGCCCTCTTGCAGGACCGCGAAGAAGATAACGGGG